>DASXDV010000046.1:0-6032 GCA_036490465.1 Candidatus Tumulicola sp.
ATGGAAGCAAAACGGACAGAGCAAGACGATGCAGACGTGCGTCGTGGGCGGCCTGGGCGCCGCAGTGCGAAGGAACGGTTAGAAGCCGTCCTCGCGCTCATTGGTGGCAAGAAGAGCATCGACACGTTAGCCAAACAGTTCGCGTGAGCCCAGCGACGATTGAGTCGTGGCGCGATCGCGCCCTCGAGGGCATTGAGGCATCGCTACGCTCGGGAAGCGAGCCTTCGCAGCGCGAGCGTTCTCTTGAACGCGAAAACGAATCGCTCAAAGAGGCGCTGACCGATACGAGCATTCAGCTCGCCCTGATCAAACAAGCGATCAAGAATCGCGAGCAGCACCGCCCTTCTCAGCCGCCGAGGTCGTCACATTGAGCTTGCGGACGTCGGCGGGCATTGCGCGAATGCGTCACCTTAGTCAAGCTTTCGATCTCACTCCGGCGGCGCTCTACAAGGCTGCATCGGCAACCGAGAAGGCACCGCGTCGGGCTCGTAAGCCCCCGCCTACGTGGATCTCGAACCAGCGGCTGTTGGCGGAGATAGAGACCATCACCAACGAGCACCGAGCGTTGGGGCATCGCAAAGTCTGGGCGTTGCTGCGGCGACGCAAAACATTGGTTGCACGGCGACGCGTTTGGAAGCTCATGCACGAGGCAAAGCTCACATTTGAGCCGTCTGCTCGCTGCTACGAGCCGCAACGCGGTACGGTTGCCGTCGAGGAGCCGAATCGGCGGTGGAGCACCGATATGACGACGGTTTGGACACGCAAGGAAGGCTGGATCGCCGTAACGCCGGTGACCGACAACGGGTGCCGCTGCGTTCTCGAGATCGGGGTAAGCAAATGGCAGGATGCCCCAACGATCCTGGCGCCGGTGGAGCGAGCGCTGCGAGGCGCATTTGGTGGCGCTTGCGCCATCCCCGAGGAGCTCGAGCTGCGCACCGATCACGGATCGGTCTACACCGGCTCAGACTGCGAGCACCTATGCAAGCAATGGGGAGTAGCTCAGACGTTCGCACCGGTTGGGCGCCCCACGGGGAATGCGGTCGCCGAACGCGTGATCCAGACCATGAAGATCGAGATGCTCTGGCTGCAAGACTGGGAAGATGCCGACGAGGTGCGCGCCGCACTCGAAACCTGGCGGGTGTGGTACAACACCCAACGGCCTCACGAATCGCTGAACTGGCAAACGCCCGCAGAGCGCAGGGCTGAGCGTCTCGGCAGCAAAGCTGGCCTGGCGTTAGCAGCGTGACGGATCGGCGGAGATGCGATCTGTGATCGCGTCGAGCACGACCAACCGCGCGAGGCGCGGAACCGCAACAACCGATCGCTGCCGGTAGCAGCGAACTGGGGATTTCTGTAGGCTAAACTGTCAACTCAGCCGGGGAGCGGTATAGGGTCTGGGGTTCGAGTCCCCACATCTCCGCCAATGAAAACGCCCGATTCCTTGAGGGATTTCGGCGTTTTTGTTTTTGCACAAGAGGAAGCAGGGCGCGCTTTCGGAAGTTGGTCTTGCGTAGCCACGTTCCAGGGGCCGAGGTCAAAGATTAATCGAACTCGTTGCACGACAAGTAAGGGGTCGGGGTTCGAGCCCCCACCTTTGAAAACGTCTGCTTCCGTAGGAGAGTCGGGCGTTTTGGTTTCGCGGCCGCGCGCCGCGGGCGCCACTAACACAGTCGCTTGAACTGGGGAATCCCGCTTTTATTAAGGCCGAGGTCTGCAGGGCCCCTTGCTGTAATTCCTACGTGATGACACCGGCGCGAATTCGCAGGAATACGCTCGCCGCGATTGCCGGCAGTCCTGACACTCGCGCTTAGGGCTATGAAGAGTTACGGTAGTCTGTAGACCGCCGGTTGGCCGACCGGGTACTTTGACACTGCCGGATTCCAGAGTATGTAGACTTTTCCGTAGGTCTCCATCAACGATGCGACCACCTTCTTTGCTTCGGCGGCGCTTACGTCGGGCATAGTTGCGCTGACCTTCGGGATTTCGATGCGATGATAATGCCAGAGGGCCTGTTCGCTGGGAGGGAACGTCTTCCAGACGGCGGTCGGAACGATCGTTTCAATCGCTACGAGCGGCGCGTTCGCATCGTCGCTCGCGTAGATCTGACACTCGAGCATCCCATTGCCGATCGACCGGCACCAATGATGCGCGACTTCGTCAGGATGACCGGGAAAGTGTTTGAGGGCGTCGATGTGAATGTTCCAGTTCGTCGCCGGTGAAACGGTCGTGGCCTTAGCGGAGTGGAGTCCAAAAACCGCCAGGCCGACCACCGCAAGCAGTACGAAGAACGCGACAGGGACGAAACGCATGAACGAACTCCTTTCTAAGAGATCGCTTACATTTAACAGCTAACAGCCTATAATCCGTATTCAGTAGCTAGATAGGTAACGAGCGTCGAGACCTGATCGTCCGGGATCGGGGACCCGTACACGCTTTTCATCTTCTTGACCTGTGCGGTCCATTGAACAGTCGTCAGACCGGGCTGAATCGAGACGTACGCCGATGAATGATACGTAATACAGTAGCGTTGCGCTGTCTCGACGCCGGGTCCGGGCCTGAAGCTCGTTCCCGCGTCGCTCGGCAGCACAATCGTCACCCTTCCATGCGGCGGAGCCAGGTTCGCGGCGGTAGCGACGCCCACTCCGATCGACGACAAGGCGGCGAACGCGATCCATGACTTTTCAAGAGACAGTCACCTTGTACGTCTCGATGTTATTCCGCATGTAGCCTCCGGGATTCCAAATCGGTGTTGCGTTTTGCGTGACGCCGTCGTTGGAAGATGCTCGGACGGCGACGTCATAGGCTCCGGGCCTTGCGGACCAACGGGCATTCCAGCGGCGAAAGCTATACTTACCGTAATCTTGCTCGAGGGTGGCGTTGCGCCAGGTCCTTCGCCCATCGATCGAAATCTCGACTCGCCGCACCCCGCTGGCTCCGTCGAACGCGATGCCGCGAAGCGATATCAACCCTGCCCCGATGGTCGCTCCGTCCACAATGTTCGTAACGAACGATCGTACGTTCAGTTTGTTGATCGGAATCGTTGCGAATCCGGTCGTACCGGGGACGACGCTCGCGGTTGGCGTATCCGGAATTTGATACGCCGTCTTGATCCAGAAATTGTCGTCGACGTGATCCAACACCGTAATTTCCGCTAGCATTTTCACCCAGTACGTCGCATACCTGCCGGGCACGATGAGTCGAACCGGAAAGCCGTTAAGAAACGGCATCGGCTGGCCATTCATTAGGTACGCGACGATTACATCGTCGCCGCGGGCGACGTCGACATCGAGTGCCTTTCTAAAAGCTGGCGTTTCTGGAAGCACGGGCCCGTCTAACCCCCGGAACTGGACCCGCATTCGACTGCAAACCGGCACGCGTCAGAATGTCGCGCAAGCGCACACCCGTCCACCCGCGCGTTTCCCATGGCTCCATTTCCCCACTGGCCGCCAGGGAGGCGCGGAGCGAAGAAGCCGCGACTGTTCCCGGAGCATTCGTTGACGGCCGTAATCTCGATCGTCTTCATCGTTGCGAGATCGTCGAGGGAGCGTGACAACTCGCGTTGGACGGCGCCGGCCACCTTGATGCGGTGCATCGACGCGTCGACCGCCTGCGGAATACCCGCAAGATGCCAACGGACGAAGAATGCATCGTTTGGCGTAAACACCCCGTCGTCGAAAAGCGCAAATGGCGTTTCGAGTTGAGGCGGCCGCGGCGTTACCTCCAGAAGCGGGCGCTTTTGCGGGAACGCGACGAGCGGACGCTGGCCGTTGACGAAAGGCAAATCAACAAAGGTTTGCGCATCGGCCGTCCTGGCAAGCGAAATGCCACCGAGCGCGGCGCCGGCGGCGACCAAAAACCGAGATCGATCCAGGGACAGACTCCTTCCTTCCCAGGTTCGCGGGGTCGCCACCTAAAGATGACTTTGGTTACCTTCCTCGAACTCGGTCCTCGGCCCCTTCTCGACTGGCGCAGTCTCGACGGGGGCCGTTATCCAAGCGCAGCGGGGTACCGGATTGGCAGCGTTTCATAGTCAAGTGCAACTATGGGGCCAGCTTGGCGAACTCGGCCTGGCGTTCGTTCTATCAGCTCTCATCGGCCTAGAACGCGAGTATCGGCAGAAAAGCGCGGGGCTACGGACCTATACCGTCGTGGGGCTCGGCGCTGCTCTGATCATGCTCGTATCCAAGTACGGTTTCTTCGACGTTCTGCAAAGCGGGCGCGTAATTGTTGACCCTTCGCGGGTTGCGGCGCAGATAGTAACGGGTATCGGATTCATCGGAGGCGGCGTCATCTTCATGCGCCGGGACCTCGTTCGCGGACTGACCACAGCCGCTATTGTCTGGCTTACCGCAGCCGTTGGGATGGCCTGCGGTGCCGGTTTACCTATCCTCGCTATTGCCGTGACGGGAGCGCACTTCGTAGTCATGTTCGCGTTTCCACTGTTTGCTCGAACGATTCCCAAGGCGGGCTCCACCGAGACGCGTCTGCGACTCGTTTACAAGGGCGGCCGGGGTACGTTAAGACAATCCCTTGAGGCTTGCACGAAACAAGGCTTCACAATATCGGCTCTAAGCATCGAGCAAACTGGCGAGCCGAATGACGACGTAGCTAATGTATCCCTTAGGCTTCTAGGCGCGTCTGACCCAAGGCTTCTTACCGAGAGGCTTCGGTCGATTGACGGAAGCCTTTCCGTGTATCTTTCAGATACCGACGATGGGTTGGACCAAGCCTCCGACAGTTGAAACGCGAGATACGAAACGGGCGATCCCCTAACGTCTCGATCATTTTGCCTCCGAACGGATTCCTGGCTCTTACGATAGTTATATAAGGCCGACGATCGGCAGATTCGATTGTTCTAAGAACGGCCGTTCGATGAAGCGCTCGGCTTGCTCGAGAAGATGTTATCAAGTTCGATTGGTAACGATTTGGTAACGGATTACGTACCGGCGAACCCTCGCAAGTCACGATAGTCCTGATTCCGAGGCTTTAGCCACGCTTGCGGTGACGGAGCGAGGCGGTCGCAGGTGATTTCAAGACCGCCGGAGTCTACCGGCCTCGGCATGCTCATCGAGATTGAATCCAGCATGCCAGATCTTTTCACTAAGCGTGGAAATCTCGGCTAAAGGTAGCCCGCATTCTATGCAGCGAAAGGCGTACGCGTGAGGATCATCCTTAGCCGCAAGGGCTTCGACTCGAGCGCAGGTTCTGGCGCATCCGCGAGTCCGATCTTCGAGGATGGAAGCCTGGTCAGCATGCCGATTCCGGACCGTACGTCTCGGCAATGCTACGCGGATCTCGGCAGCCCAATTGCCGAATACGAAAATCTCGGCGAGATCGTTGATCGTATGCCGACACGAGCCGTTCGCGCAACCGACGGCGTACATCTCGATCCGGACCTAGATGCGAACAGCATCGCGCGATTACCGGGATGGCGACCTCTGTTCGGTCAAACGTCCGCCGCGCAGACGCATCTTGCGAACAACGACGTCGGAGTCGGCGACCTCTTCATCATGTTCGGCTGGTTCCGCGAGATCGTGGAAAGAAGCGGGCGCCTGGCGTGGAAGACCGGTTCACCCGACCTGCACGTGATCTTCGGCTGGTTGCAGATCGGCGAAATGTGGCACATCGGGACGGATCCGACTGGCGTACCAAGCTGGGCCGAATACCATCCGCACACCATTAGCGGCGAATACCCTTCGAACAACACGCTCTACGTCGCGAGCGAAACGCTCAGTCTGCCTGGTGCGCCGACCGCCGGAGTTCCAGGCGCCGGCGTCTTTCGAAAGCACGATGAGCGGCGGCGCCTTACGGCTCCAAACGCAACCCGAAGCAAGTGGAGACTTCCGGCGTGGTTCGACCCACGTCGAACCGACAACGCATTGACCTATCATCCACGTATTTCCACGGAACCGGGGTCATCGACGACCAAAGCGCGAGCGGCGCAATGGCGTGTCTTCGATTCGCATGTCGAACTCGACACCGTCGGGAAGGGACAGGAATTCGTCTTCGATACGGACGTTTATCCGGAAGCG
>DASXDV010000047.1:0-11230 GCA_036490465.1 Candidatus Tumulicola sp.
GGCCGAGCTGCGGCGTAGACATCGCGTCGCTTGCCGCCGACCGGACCGGGAACCTCTTCGTGGCTTCGTACGCCTACGATGACTTACGCACGAAAAGAAAACTGCCGTGCGAGGGGGTTTACGTCTATTCACCAACGGCCAACGGCGACGCCACCCCAATTCAGATTATTAAGCTCCCCAACGCCTTGCCGCTGAGCAGCATGGCGGTCGACGCAAACGACAATCTCTACGTCCTGCTGGATGCCGAAATGGTGCAAGAATATGCGAATGCCGTCACGGAGCCAACACCCACGCGAACGTTTCGGCAGAGCAGCAGCCTGCGATTCCTCTCGCTCGCGCTCGACGACGCCGGCAACCTTTTCTTGGCGAAGAACGACTATAGCTTCAAAAACGGCCGAATCGAACGCTACACGCCGACCGCCAAACCAAACGGTCACCCGACCAGCACGATCGTCCTCGACGCCAACGTCAACCTACTCGCCAGCATCGCGGCAGCCGTGCGTCGCCTCTACGTTGTCAACGATCCCGAACACGTCGACGTCTACCGAGCCCGCAAAGGCGGAATGCAAGGCCCGATATTATCGCGCCCCTTCCACAATGTCGACACCGTAGCGACCACCCCATAGCCTCCCGCGATCGGCTCGGTTCGCGGCGCCGTTCCCTAGGACGACCGGTCGGCTCGGGTCGTTGTTATCTACAACGACGTCCGCCCTCAGGCGCGGTTGAGCGTCGTCGAAGTACAAGCGTTGACCGGCGGCATACCTGTTCCAGAAACGGCGCTCCAATTCACGAGGTGACTGGTCGGCCCGAGCGTCTCGAATCTGCGAGCGCCGCAGCGTCTCTTCGAAGTCTACCGTCTAAAAATACGACGAAATCCCACGCCTATTGTCCGAAAATGCGAAAACCAGTCCTACTCATCTCCGTAAAAATCGGATTTTTCGGACTGGCTTGAAAGTGGTGGAGCTGTCGGGGTGCTGCCCCCCGAGTCCAAGAAGCCTAACCGGCGCATTCTCCAGGCTCAGCTCCGAATTTTTCTTGATCGAACGGACGCCTCGGAGCGGGGCTTGCCGTTCGCCGCGGATCCTTCATGCTCGTCCGCGCGTCGGATCGGTCGCGCGAACTAGCCCGAATTTTTGGCCGGACTTCGGAGCGGCTCGGGCAGCCCTCCGGGTCCGGTGACTAGCCTAGATTAGGCAGCCAGTGCGTATTGATTATCGGCAGATATTGCCGTTGCGATCGTTTAAGGAGGGCTCGCAACTCCGCCTGCTAACGTCGATCGCGGATCTTCCTGTCGAACCTATTTCAGCCCCATGTCCGCGGTATCGCCCGTTGCCGAAGCTCGGGGCGACACCACCTATAACACCGAGGTTGGCCGTTAGGTTGCGGTGTCTTGCCGCGTCCCCTGGTGCATGATCGTCGAGACGATCATCATGATGATCGCGCCGTAGAGGTTGGCCAGCCACGGGCTGACTTCGCCGGTCGTATGGAAGTTCGGCGTTGCCCAAACGGTAATCGCGAAGAGTATGTAGTTGATGACGATCGAGAACAAGCCGAAGGTCACGATCGTCAAAGGAAGGGTGATCAGTCTGAGAATCGGTCCGATGAGCGCGTTCACGAGTCCGAAGATGACCGCCGCAATAATCGCGGTCCAGACCGTGACGTTATGGTTGAAGCCCGGGACGTACTTGGCGATCAGGTAGAGTACGATCGCGTTGACGATGAAGCGAAAGAGCAAGTGCAATGGTCTCCCCTTTCCTCTCGCCTCCTGCGGGTAGGAGGCCTATCCTCGTCAGCTTTCGGACGTGGCTTCTTTAGCGCCTGCCCGCTGTGGCGCGCGCTCCTCGAGCGCGTGCTTCACCTTCGCGGCTAAAGCGGGCGTCATACCTTTGACCGCCGCGATCTCGTCGAGGCCGGCGCGTTTGATGGCGGCAGCGGATCCGAACGCCGTCAGCAGCCGCTTTTTGCGCACCGGTCCCACGCCGTCGAGTGCGTCGAGGGCCGACCCAAGCATCGTCTTCGCGCGGCGCTGCCGATGGTACGTTACCGCGAAACGATGTGCCTCGTCGCGAATCCGCTGGACCAAATGCAGCGCCGGCGAGTTCGGCGGAAGGACGATCGGCTCGGCTTGACCGGGCACGTAGAGCCACTCGTGCTCTTTGGCCAATCCCGCGACCGAAAGACCCGTCATGTCGAGCTCTTCCATCACCTCCACGACCGCGTTGAGCTGGCCCTTGCCGCCGTCGATGAGGAGCAGGTCGGGTTTCTTGTTGAACTTCTCCTTGCGCGCCAGCTCGCGTTCGAGCGGACGCTCCTCGTCGTCGGTCACGCGCCGCAGATACCGTAAGCGGCGGCGCAGCGTTTCTTGCATCATCGCGAAATCGTTGGGTCCGCGATCGTATTGAATCTTGAATTTACGGTAGTCGCTCTTCTTGGCCCGGCCTTCGACGAAGACGACCATCGAGGCGACCGAGTTCGAGCCCGACACGTTAGAAATATCGTAGCACTCGATGCGGTGCGGCACTTCGGGCAGCTCCAGCGCGTCGGCGAGATCGGTCAACGCCCGCGCTTGGATCGTCTCCTGCAGTTCCTGATGGGCCAGGAAAGCTTTGAGGTTTTGCTCGGCGTTGCGTCGCACGAGGTTCATGTAGTCGGCGCGCGCCCCGCGCTGCGGCCGCAGCACCCGAACGCGTTGGCCCTTGATCTCGGAAAGCCACGCTTCGATCGTGGGACGTTCCTCCGGCAGTTCGTCGACCAGCACTTCCTTCGGCACGGCCGCGGCCGCGGCCGAGCCGGCACGCGCGCGCGCCTTGATGGGTACGGGCGCCTGATTGTCGCGCGCGATCCGGACCGCCGACACCGTCCGTCCCTCGGGGGCGCCGGCCGTTCGCGCCGTGTAAAATTGTTTGAGGAACTCGCCTACGAGCACGGATCCTGGCTGGTCCGCGACCCCGTCGAGGATGAAGTGCTCTTGGCCCAGCAGCTTTCCGCCGCGCACGAAGAAGGCTTGCATGCAGGCCTGTCCGCGCGCGCGCGCGATCGCGATCAAATCCATGTCGAGTCGCGATTTCCAAACGACTTTCTGATTTTCGGTGACCCGCCGGACGTGGACGATGCGGTCGCGGATCCGGGCCGCCGTCTCGAAGTTGAAATGCTCGGCGGCTTCGGTCATTTCGCCCTGCAGCCGCGCGAGCAGCGAATCTTGTTTGCCTTCGAGGAAGAGCACGACCTCGTCGATCATTCGGTCGTACTCTTCCTCGCTTTGATAACCGACGCAGGGCGCTAAACAACGCTTGATATGATATTGCAGGCACGGCCGCTTGCGCCGGCCGTCGATCGGCTCGCGGCAGGTCCGCAGCGGAAACACCAAACGCACGAGGTCGAGCAGCTCGCGCAGGCCGTGCGCGTTAGTGTACGGGCCGAAGTAGCGCGCGCCGTCGTCTTTGACCATCCGCGTGAAAACCACTCGAGAGAACGGCTCGTTGGTGACCTTGAGGTACGGGTAGCGCTTGTCGTCGCGCAAACGCACGTTGAACGGCGGCTGATGCCGTTTGATCAAGTTCGCTTCGAGGATCAGCGCTTCGACTTCGTTGGTGACGACGATCGTTCGGACGTCGACCACTCGCTCCACCATCGCGGTCGTGCGTGGGTGGTGCGCGGCGCTCTCTTGAAAATACGAGCGCACGCGATTGCGCAGCGAAACGGCCTTCCCGATGTAGAGGATCTCGCCGTCGCTCCCGATCATCGAGTATACCCCCGGCGCGTCGGGAACTTGACCGAGGGTTTGCTCGAGCTTCACCGCAGCTACTGCGGGTCGCCCTCGGCGGCAGGTCGCGCCGTCGTGCGCCGGTGCGCGCGAACGCGCACGACGACGACGATCAGCACGATGGCCAAGATCGCCGCCAGAGCCACGATGACGCCACCCCGGTGCAGCAAGGGCAGGATCGCATCGAGGTGGCCGCCGAGCCCGTACCCAAGGGCGATCAGGGCGCTGCAGAACACCAGCGAACCCAGCAGCGTCCAGAGATAAAAGTGCGAGAGCGTCATCTGCGCGATTCCCGCGGGAAACCCGGCAATTCCGCGGATCACCGGCAAGAAGCGGCAGATGAAGATCGCAAACGTCCCGTAGCGCTCGAAGAAGCCGTGCACGCGGATCAGGTGGTCGTGGTGCAGGCCGACGTACTTTCCAAACCGCTCGATGACCGGAACGCCGCCGTAGCGCCCGACGGCGTATGCGACGGATTCGCCGGCCAATTCGCCGGCGACTGCGACCGCAATCGTCAGCCATAGGTAGCTGAGGTGGCCGGTGGCGGTTAGTCCGCCGGCGACCGGAAGGACGATCTCGCTGCCGATCGGCGCGCCGACGTTGCCCAAGAGCAACGCGACGAATAAGCCGACGTATCCGTACTGGTCGACCAGTCCGACGACAAAATGTTGTAAGGCTTCCACGCTGCCCTGTCTACTCGGCGGACGGGGCGGTGTTTCGCCCGACGGAACGGCGGAGGATCTCGGCGGCGAGGCTGCCGCCCTCGAGCCGCAACGCTTCGAACAAGTCGACCGGTGCGATTTCGCGATTTCCGGCCCGCTGTTCGGCCAGCGCGACGATCTTGCGTACCCGCGGCGTTACCAGAATGCCCTCCCATAAGCGGTCGTCCCCGGTGCCGAGCGTTCGCCGGACTTCGGCGTGCACGTCGCGCACGTCGATCCCGTCCGCGCCGAGGCCGCTCAAAATCGCCGGGTCGCGCTCCTCGAGCAAGGCTACCAGCAAATGTTCGGCGCCGACGTAATAATGGCTATGGTTACGGCACTCTTGTTCGGCGATGCGAAGCACGCGCCGCGAGGCTGGGTTAAACTTAGAAAACAAGCCTGCTCCCGGCTGTATTCGCGAATAAGTCGGGGGAAAATTTCGGGGCGACTGGATTCGAACCAGCGACCTCTACGTCCCGAACGTAGCGCTCTACCAAGCTGAGCCACGCCCCGATAAAAGCCCCGGATTATTCGCAGGACCGCAGCCGGGTCCTGCCAGGGAAAGGAGAGCGTTCCGGGAAAGGCTCGCTCGTTCATGCGATACCTCATCGTTGGGTGCGGCCGCGTCGGCTCCGCACTGGCGAAGTACCTCGATGCCGACGGGCACGAAATTATCGTCGTCGACGAGAACGCATCCGCCTTCAAACGTCTCGGAACGAAATTTAAGGGCCACGTCGTCGTCGGCACGGGCATCGACTACGACGTCCTCAAGCGCGCCGGGGCCTCCACGGCCGATGGTTTCGTCGCCGTCACCAACGGCGACAATCGCAACATCATGGCCGCCCTGATCGCGCAGCGCATGTTCAAGATCAAACGGATCGTCGCGCGCATCTACGATCCGCCGCGCGGACAAATGTATCGCGAGTTGGGCGTGCAGACCGTCTGCCCGACGACCGTCGGCGCCAAGATGATTCGCGACGTGCTCACGGAAGCGCCCTGGAATTCCCTCCACTCCTTCGATTTTGGAAAAGTGACCTCGCTCGCGGCCGTCGTGACTCGGGCGGATGCCGAGAAAGCGGTCAAAGACATCGAGGACCCGGGACGCATTCGCATCGCGGCCATTCGCCGCGCCTCCGGCGGCGTCGTCGTGGCGTCGGCCGACATGATTCTCGAAGAGGGCGACGAGATCAACGCCGTCGTGGCGCCCGAAGCGATTAGCGAGTTCGCGTTGCGCTTCAGCGCCGCGACCCCGACGAAGCTGACCGCGTAAGACGTGTTCATCCTCATCGTCGGCGGCGGCAAGGTGGGCTCGTACTTGACGCGCGCGCTCGTCAATCAAGAACACGAAGTCGTCGTCATCGAAAAGGACGGGCGTAAGGCCAAGGCGCTCGAGCGACTGGTGGACCGTCAAGTAACGGTGGTCGGCGACGGCTGCGACCCCGCGGTCCTCGAAACCGCCGGCGTCGCGCGGGCCGACGTCGTGGTCGCCGACACCGGCGACGACGAAGACAATCTCGTGGTCGTGCTGCTCTCGAAAAAGAAATCCAAAGCGCGCTGCATCGCCCGCGTGAACAATCCCGCGAACAAACTGATCTTCGAGTCGCTCGATCCGGAGGATCCGGTGACGGTCATCTCTTCGACAGAGCTGATCCTCGACGTGCTCAACGAACGGGTCAACGCCGCGAAATATCGCTCGATGCTGGAGACGATGCACCTCTTCGGCAAAGGCGATATGCAGCTCGTGAAGGTCGCGATCCCCGAACGCTCGCCGGTCGCCGGGAAGAGTTTGGCCGAGTTGAACCTTCCGCACAACTCGGTGGTCGTCGCGGTCGACCGGCCCGCGTGCGATCTGGAGATCCCAACCGGCGACACGACCGTGCGCGCCGGCGATTCGATGATCGTCATCGTCAAAAACGGCGCCGCCGAGCGCATCCGCGAAATGCTCGCCGGCTAACGGCGCCGCGTCGCCGGCCTAGATGTAACCTTTGCGCAGTGCGACGACGGCCGCTTGCGTGCGGTCGGAGGCCGCGAGCTTCGTCAAAATGTCGCGGATGTGGCCTTTGACGGTGCCCAAGCCGATGAACAGCCGCGCGGCGACCTCGGCGTTGCCGAGCCCGTCGGCGATGAGACGGAGAATCTCGGTCTCGCGCGGGGTCAGCGGCGAATCCGTCCGCTCCTTGGGCACGCTGGAAAAACGCGACAGCACGACGTTGGCGATCTGCGGGTCGAAAAATGCGCCACCTTCGGCGGCGATCGCAACCGCGTCGACGATCCGTTCCGCCGGCGAGCTCTTGAGACAGTAGGCGTCGGCGCCGGCGGCCAGTGCCGCGAGAACGTCGGTTTCCAGATCGAGCATGGTCACGATGACGACGCGCGTCGCGGGCAGTTCCGCGCGCACCCGTTGCGTCAGCGCAACGCCGTCGAGCCCGGGCAGCCCGATATCGATAACGGCGACGTCGGGCCGTTCTCGACCGATCGTCTCCCAGCCGGCGACGCCGTCCGCCGCTTCTCCGACGACGTCGCAGGCCAGCGACAGCGCCGTCCGCAGCCCGGCTCGCGTCAACGCGTGATCTTCCACGATTACGACCCGCGGGCGCGCCATCGTTACGCCGCGTTCTCCGGCAACTCGATGCGAAACGTACTGCCGCGCGGCTGCCGGGGAACGTACTCGACCGAACCTCCGTGCCGTTGTACAATTCGCCGGACGATGTAGAGTCCTAGGCCGGTTCCACCGCCTGTCCGCGCACCGCCAAATCGCTCGAAGAGCGTCGCGACGCGCTCGGCGGGAACGCCGTGGCCGTCGTCCTCGACCTCGACCACGACGTGGGAACCGCTACGCCGCGCGCGCACGACGATCGTTCCATGCTCGGGTGTCGCCGCGATCGCGTTAGCCATGAGGTTGAGCATGGCGCGGCGCAATTCGTTCGGATCGCCGGCGGTTCTCAGTCCGGGTTCGATTTCGGCGCGTAACGTCGCGCCGTTGGCTTCGGCAACGGGAACCATCTCGTCCATCGCTCGGGCGAGCAGCCGGTCGCAGGCAATCGGTTCGCGGAGGTTCGACTCCTCGCCGGTCTCGTAGCGCGCCACCAGCAGCAGCGTTTCCACCAATCGTCGCTGTTCCTCGTTGGACGCCACGGTCGTGCGCAGAATCGAGGCGTAGCGATCCGGGAGCGGTCCGTAGGCGCCGTCGAGCGCCTGTTTCATCGTCACCTCGGCCGCGACCAGCGGTGTGCGAAGATCGTGCGCGAGCGCGTAGACGATATCGCGAATCACGTCGCTGCGCCGGCCAAGTTCGTCCTTCTGGCGCGCGATTTCGTCGTTGCGCTCGCCAAGCTGGGTGAACAGCCGCGCTTGATCGAGGGCCACCGCGGACTGCTCGGCAAACGTCTGTACCGCGCCGACGGCATCGGACGAGAATCCCCGCTCGTCCGCGAGCACGATCAGAACGTACTCCGCATCCGATCCCGGGGTCTGAATTGCGGTCGCTAAGGCCTCGCGCGCTCCAATTGCGTCGAGGATCAGCCGGCCCAGCGGATCGTCCCGCGTCACCCGCACCACGCCCGGCCGTTCGCGTGCCCGAGCGGCTAGCGAGGTGAGTTCCGATCCAACCGCCCCGCGGCGAATCGTCGCATCCGTCTCGTTCGCGCGGAGTTGCATCACCAGCGGCAGTTCGAACGCAGCGTCGCGAACGAGCAGAATCGCTCCGGACGCATCCAACAAAGCGATCGACTCGCGCAGGATCGCACGGCGCACCAAATCCGCATTGAGCGTTGCGCGAATGCCGCGGGTCGCCTCTCCCAATGCTTTCTCGATCTGCACTTGACGCATGCGGCCCGCCGAAACGCCCGCTTCGCGCGCGTACTGTTGCGTCTTGACGCTCAAATAGCCGACCAATACGAACGAGGCTGCGGCCAGCAGCCGATCGCCGACCGCAATTCCGTCCCAGCGGTATCCGGCCTGCAGACCATTGACGTACCCGGCCACCAAATTCGCGATTTCGGCGGCCACCACGAGCTGCGCCGTTAGCCGGCTTCGCAGCGCGAGGCTGCTCAGCGCGATCGGACCGTTGAGCAAAATCGCTGCGACGAGCAGCTGCGGCGTGAACAGGTCGACGACCCACGCCACGATCAGCAACCCGTAGCAAAGCCAAGCCACTTCGCGGCCTTCGGTCGCCGCGGCGGGGGCGCCTTGTCGCGCAGCGAATGCGCCGAAGCCATGGACCGCACGGCCAAAGCGGAAGAACTGCTGCGCGAGATCGGCGACCGAGCGCGGCTGGTCGTCTACATCGCGAGCGCACCGGGCGCCGGCAAGACGCGGCGTCTGCTCGACGATGCGCGTCGCCTGCAGGCCGCGGGCAAACGCGTCGTCATCGGCTGGATCGAAACCAAAGGCCGCCCGGATCTGGAGCGTTTGGCGGCCGGCTTGCCTCGCGTCCCACCGCGCAACGTTCGCATCGGCGACGCGAGCTTCGAAGACTTCGACTTCGATGCGGCCGTGCGCGAAAAACCCGACGTCGTGCTGCTCGACGAACTCGCTCACGAGAATCTCGGCGAGGCGCCCCATCCGAAACGCTGGCAAGACGCCTTGGCCCTGCGCGAACGTCATATCGGCGTCATCGGGGCTTTCAATATCGCGCATTTGGAGACGGTCGCTCCGGTCGCGGAGACCCTCATCGGCTATCCGGTTCGCGAAATCGTTCCAATTTCGTTTCTCCAAAAGGCCGACGAGACGATCGCGCTCGACGTGCCGCCGCGCCTTCTGCGCAGCCGCGTTCGAGCCGGCAAAATCGTCAACGAGCGCGACGTCGAACGCGCGCTCAACGGCGTATTCAAAGAGCAAACGCTCCAGATGCTTCGCGAGCTGCTGCTGCGCACGGTCGACAGCCTCACGCTCACGCTCGTGAAGGCGGGCCGCAATTCCACGGCCGCGGCCTTCGTGTATCCGGATTACGATGCAACACCGTTTCTGCGGCGCACGGCAGCAATCGCGCAGGCGCTCGACCTCACGCTCGAAGTCGTGCCGATGGCCGGCGTGGACCAAGCGCCGCTGGAAGCCGTCACGCACGAACTCGGCGGCGAGGTCCTCCGCGAGGCGGTCGATCCGGCGGCGGCGTGCGACCTGCTGCGCGCCGCCCTGGTCGCCGTTCCGTTCGGGAAGGTCGCCGCCCGGCTGGCGAGCGCTCCACTTGCCTACGATCTGTTCATCGCGGGCGCCGGGCAAACGTATCTGGGGCAGAATCCGGCACGCTCGCCCTATTCGCAGACGGCCGGCGACCGTTTGCGCGTGGGCTACGGCAAGCTGACCGTCTATCTGGGCGCCGCCGCGGGAGCCGGAAAGACGTACGCCATGTTGGACCGCGCCGCGCAGTTGCAAGCTGAAGGCATTGACGTGGTCGGCGGCTTCATCGAAACGCACGGCCGCGCCGAAACGCAGGAGATGTTGGACGGGCTGGCCGTGCTGCCGCCGAAAACGTTTGCCGTCAACGGCTTGACCTATCGCGAGTTCGATCGCGAGGCGACGATCGCGCGCCATCCTCAAGTGGCGCTGATCGACGAACTCGCGCACACGAACGCGCCGCGATCGATCGCCCCGAAGCGCTTCTACGACGTGCTCGCCGTGCTGCGCGCCGGGATCGACGTCATCACGACCCTGAACATTCAACACCTCGAAGGCTTGGGCGACACCGTGCGGCGCCTCACGGGAACGATCGTTCGCGAAACGCTCCCCGACGGCATTCTGTCGCTGGCCGACGAGGTCGTCTTGATCGACGTCACGCCGGAGACGCTGCGCCGGCGCCTGCGCGAGGGCAAGATCTACCCTCCGGATCGGATCGAAGTGGCGTTAGGCAACTTCTTCCGCACCGAAAACCTGTCCGCGCTGCGGGAACTCGCGCTGCGCGAAGCGCTGCGCGCGCGGTATCGCGAGCGGATCGCATCGCCGTTCGAGCGACTCCTCTTGGCGCTCGACTCACGCACCGCCGACCTCACGATGATCTCGCGAGCGGGCCGGATCGCCGCCCGGCTCGCGATCGAGTTTGCGATCGCCCACGTCGTCAGCCCGAAGGAACCAGTCGATCGCGAGCGGGTGGAACGGCTGCGCGCGGAAGCACGAAAGTCGAACGTCGAATGGATCGACGCGGTCGCCGACGACGTTCCCAAGCGCCTCTTCGAAATCGCCCGCGAAAGGCCGGAGACGACGATTGCGCTCGCGGGCGCGCAGCGGCAGCCGCGCTGGCTCGCGCGTCCGTCGTTTGCCCGGCAGTTGCTGGCCGCCGGCGCCCGCGAGCTGCTCGTCCTCGCACCGTCCGCGGCGAGCCGGGCACCAGCTGCCGAAAGTTAGGGAAAGCGCCGCGCTAAATGCGAGGTTCTCCGGATGAAGACCGTTGACGAGTATCTCGCTTCACTGCCCATGCAGGCACGGGACGTAGTGCAGCGCGTTCGGCGAGCAATTCGAAAGGCGCTTCCGCAAGCGACTGAAACAATTTCCTACGGAATGCCGACCTACAAGATCGAAAACAAGGCCGTCCTTCGCCTAGCCGCGTGGAGAAGCCACTTCGCACTATACGCGGCTACGGCTTCGGTTGTTCGTACGTTTGCCACCGAGCTGAAGCCGTACGAAGTCGACAATCGTTGTGAATGCCTTACGCAGCATTGTGCTGCGTAACCGGCTCTTCACCGGCATCCGGCAATCTTAAGAGCGCCAACTGCGCTCGCCGGCGGATCTCCAGCGCCGCATTGACGTCCGCATGGGCCTCAAGCCCACAGCG
>DASXDV010000082.1:0-20399 GCA_036490465.1 Candidatus Tumulicola sp.
CGGCTTGCCCGCGAACCCTTATGACGTGGACCTGGCCAACATCCCGGGCTTAACCCTCGGTTACAATCCCGTAACGCGCCTGCTCGAAGCACTGCACTGGACGATTCAGCAAACCAAAGAGAGTGAAAACGCCGCCGCCCAGGCGGTCATGAGCAGCAATCAACTCTGCGCCCCTCCGCCCGCCAGCCCCACTCCCCAGTAACCCAGCGCAGCCGCGTAGCACCGCACTGTCATCCCAAGCGGAGCCGCAAGGTACCGCCTCCTGTCATCCTGAGCGGAGCCGTAGGCGCAGTCGAAGGACAGAGCGGAGCCTCCAAAGGAAGGCGCATCCTCGCCTTGTCATCCTGAGCGGAGGCGCGAAGTACCGCCTCCTGTCATCCTGAGCGGAGCCGTAGGCGCAGTCGAGGGACAGAGCGGAGCCTTCCCAAAGGAATTCGCATCCTCACCCTGTCATCCCGAGCGGAGGGGCGAAGTACCGCCTCCTGTCATCCTGAGCGGAGCGTGCCGAAGCACGCGCAGTCGAAGGACAGAGCAGAGCCTTTCCAAAGGAATTCGCATCCTCACCCTGTCATCCTGAGCGGAGCCGAAGGCGCAGTCGAAGGACAGAGCGGAGCGCCAAAGCCGCGAAGGGCACTCGACCAACCAGGGTATAGGCGGATAGTGCGCATTCTCGCGATCAACATCCGAGCCGGCGGGAGTCAATCGCGGGTCGAAGCGTTTGCAGCGCGGTGCGCCAAGCACGATCCGGACGTGCTCGTAATTTCGGAATATCGCGACAACGCCGTGGGAGCTCGACTCCGCGCGGCGCTCGAAGTTAAGGATCTGAACCATCAAGGCGCGACCGAAGGGCACCGCGGCAACGGCGTCCTCATTGCCGCTAGGCGGCCGTTCAAAGCGACGCGCAATCCGTTCGGTCTCGATGCGAGTGACTACCCCAACGCCGTTCTCGAGGCACGTTTCGACGCGCTTCATTTATTCGGAGTCTATCTTCCGGGCCAAGATCGCAAACGCGTCCACCTCAGGTGCCTGATCGCGGCGGCGCGCCGGTCCGCGGAATTGAACGCCGCGGCGATGGCGATCGGCGATTTCAACTCCGGTCGAAACGCCAGCGACATCGAGGCAAATGTGGGGAGAGCGCGGCCCGTCGACGAGTTCAGCACGGCCGATTTGTACGCCGAGTTGGAAACGTACTGGACCGAAGCGTGGCTGCATTGCCATCCCGGTCAGCTCGACTATAGCTGGTATCCATTCCGCAAAGTACCGGGGCCAAAACGCCGCAACGGATGGCGCATCGATAAGGCGTTTGTTTCGCCCGCGGCGCTGCCCCGCGTCCACCGCGCCGATTACGACCACGGCTTTCGCACCGAAGGCCTGACCGACCATTCCGCGCTGATCGTCGACCTGGCCGAGGCGGATAGCGCGGCAGTTTAGCAGTTCGCTCGGCGGGGTATCACGCTAGCTAACATACCGTGGAGGAACGAACGTGGCTGGACTTCTCTGGGCGATCATCGTGGTGCTCTTCGTGCTGTGGCTACTCGGCTTCTTACTACATTTCGGCGGCGGACTAATCCATCTGATCCTCGTGATCGTCGTGATTATGATCGTCATCAATCTCTTAACCGGTCGAGGAGCGCGGGTCTAACCCGCCTCCCGAAGTGCGGGCCATCCGCCGCCGGCCGGGAGTTTAGCTCCCGATACTGACGATGGCGGAGCCCGCGCTGTAGCCTTGCGTCCAAACGCGTGAGGGATTCGCACCGGCAGTATACGGCCAAAAGTCGATCGGCGCCGGATCGCACACGTTGTTTGGACCGACGACCGTCTTGCCCTGACGGTCGTTGACGGGCGTATTCTTCCGTCCGACGATGAAGGGTGCGTCGATCCACGCATAGTCATCGTTGCAGCGATCGGTGAGTAGAGTTGCGCCGACGACGGTAAGATCGCCCGAAGCCGACTCTCGCGCACGGTAGATCGTGGTTTCGTGCCCGTCCGGACCTGTGTGCGGATCGCTAAACGTCAAATGCTTGCCGTCCCACATCACGCCGCCGGGCGTTCCCAACGTACCACCTGAGATCGCCACCGGTCTGAGGGAGCTGCCGCCGGCGGGCAGCTCGCAAATCGCGGGGCCGGCATAAAACCCTTCGAGGTAGAGATTGCCGCGATCGTCGTAGCCCGGAGCTCCCATAGTGCCGCAGGCGGCCTGCGAATAGCAAAGCCTCGTTCCGCCGCCCGATTTCCAGACGCAGATCTGGGCGGCGCCGGAGGGTGGGGGCTCGGCCGAAACGGCGAGATCGCCGTCGCGATCGACCGAACAACCCACGGCGTATGCGCCGGCGTCGTAGCGGCCGACGGGCTCCGTGCCGCCATTCTTAAACTGTAAGACCTTGCCATTACCGTAGTTGGTAATGAACACATCGCCCCGACGATCGACGCACCCAGGACCGGGCTCGTTAAATCCTTTGAGCGTTCCCACCAACATTCCACTGCGGTAGTCGTACACGTACACCTTGTCGCCACTGACGTCGGCCGCGTAAAGCAACGTGGCCTTTCCGGCCGCCGCCGCCGCATTCATCCACGATCCCTCAGCGTGCGTTCCTTCAAGCGCCGTCGGGTAGGACGGCGCCGATCCCGGCGAACCGCCACCTCCGCAACTCGCCAGTATCGCGGCAAGAAGTCCTAGTACACAGGGCTTGACGTGAGAAATGTTCATCGTTGCTCTCCTCGCAGATTTTGTGTAATCCGGTACAGAGTACGTAATGGAAGGCATTACCGAAGCTCCTTTTGGCGAAGTTCGGCACCCCGAAGCAGCGAGTATATGAAGGCGGTCGAGAGCCCTATGAGGATTACTCCGTTTAGCGCCTCCAGCGCGCCTAAAAACTGCCACTGTGCCGCTAAATAAACGTCGGCGTGACCAAACGTTGTGAGCGCCTCCAGAGAGAATAACATTGCATGCGCCGGGTCGGACGCCGCTCCGAGCGCGATATACACGGCACCCCATAGCGCCGCCTCGACTGCAAGGAGAGCGGTTACAAGCAGTACGGCGAAACCCATCGCCAAAACAAATAAAATACGAACGTTGTTATCGTCGTAATATCTCGCCAGAACGGTCACCATGCGGTTGCGCATCGCAAAGAGCGCAAACGTGTGACCGAGAACCGTAACGACGATTAGCGGCAGGCCCCAGAGCCAGTTATCGAGCCAATGCACGACGTATTACCTGCGGCTTCACTCGTCTACATCGCGGTTGTAGCGAGCCTATGAGCGGACGCGCTCGCCGAAAGAATCCGCCTGACCGCTCGTGGGTCGCAACCATAGGGCGTAAGGATTAGCCATCCGCCTTGTCGGCCCTACAACCACGCGAACGCCTGCAAAGGCCGCCGCCCTCCCATAAGCTGTAGGCGCAGACCTCCAGCGACGTCGGACGTGGAATGCCGGCGAGAGCGCCGCGAAACGGAATCAAAAAAAGAGCGATTTTGCGAAGCCAAAAACGCGCCGTGCTGCTGGGCTACGTGGAAGGCGGATTCTTAAAGTCGATGGCAATCGGGACGAACGTTTCCGAGTTAAAGGCTGTCGAACTTTGAACGAGGGTTACCATCGTCTTGCCGAGTTCTTGATCCCAGCGGGACTCGGCCCACGCGTCCTTGCTCTGCCAGCGTGAAAGTACCAAGATCCGAGTCCGCCCTTCGTTTCCGAGCAGAGCGATTTCGATCAGGCCTGAAATCCTCGGCGTAGCGCTTTGTGCGAACTGCGCAGCCTCGCGGGAGACGCCTTCGAAACTCGCCGGCAGCAGATCGAACACGATTGCGGCAACGAATTCGTCCGTCATAACCAGTCTCCTCAAGCAAGCAGTGCGAGGCTGCGACCCCAACGCCTATCTTTTTTTGATTCTGCCACCAAGCCCTTTGCCCAGGCGCTTGTCAAAGCCGCACCGGACGCATAACGCGGTAGCCCGCGAGAAAAGCGAAGGAGAATCGGCTTAAATAGACTAGCGGAACAGGTGCGGCAGCAAGCCACCAATGTACGCAAAGAAGACGGTGCCTGCAGTTGCCGTAACGACACACGCGAGACGCTCGCGGCCATTAATGAGCGTTTCGCCGTCCTCGCAGAAGCTCCCAGGACTGCCGAATCGGCGATGAAAACTGTGCGCCGTGGGTCAAAGATGCCCGGGGTGACTTCGATCGATTGCAGAAGGTCCCTGATAATGTCAGGGTCCGTGCCGTCAGTCCGCACGGCGATTTTGGTCTAGGCAATCGACATGATTATCGAAACCTACCGGTTGTCGCGTGACGACACAATGCGCTTCCTCCGCCGGTTCGACGAAGCGACGGCAACGTGATTCGCGCGGCGTTCCTTGCGTTGACACTGGCGGCCGCTCAGGCGCAAGTCGCGAGCGCTCCTTCGCCCCAGCCGTCTCCGCTGAAGCAGATTATCGACATCAAAGTTCGGCCGTTGTGCGTAACGCTCGGCAGTTCCGTCCAGGTGACGCTGGTCGGGCTTATGAAAAATGACGACGACATTGAGTCCGGACGGCGCGAGTTTCTCAAACTCGGCTGGGACGAAGTGCGACAGTCGAAGGCGCGAGATATCGACCTTCTCGCTATCAAAAACGTCGTGGCCGCAATCGTTCACAATCTGGCCGTGATCGATCGCGTGCTCGACGATCCGACGCGCTTTCAGGCCAATCCGGGGACGGACGACGAGCGCACGGCCGACCGGCTAAAAGTGGCGCTGCAGGCGGTGGAAGATCGACAGCGCGCGGAGCTCAACGTTCTCAACGGTACGGCCGAAACGTTCGCGCTTAGCAGTATGCAGCACGACGTGCCCGACTACAATCCAAATGTTAGCGGCGGTCCGAGCGTCAATGCTGTGGGGACGTCGCCTCCCAGCGACATTACGGACGCCGGCTTGAACTTGCAGCCCAAAGCGTTAGTGACCCCGGTGCCGCCGACGTTTGCGCAGGATGCTGGTTTGGCGGGCAGCACCCCGGGCGGGAACCTTGCGGCCGCGATCCAGGTGGGGCAGCTCCAGACGCAGGCGTCGGAAAATGCGGCAGCGTTATTGATCGTGCCCGTTGCGACGGAGTGCCGCAAGGCTCACTAACAAATGCTTTCGAGCGTGCTAAAGATTCGAGGCCTCGCGGCTACTGCTCGTCTTTGGTTGCGTCGAGCGTGAAGCACGTCTCGCCGGCGGAGTGCTTCCAAAACTCCTGGTTCGGCTCCCCGCTATCGGCCGCATCGAAGGTCGCGCACAGACGGTAACGCGATCCCCCAAGCGGCACGTAGCCGTAACGGCTTTTCGTTACCGGATCGAGCCGGCTGTCGGAGTCCCCGGGCAGCGCCTTCGGGAGCACCTTGTCCTTGCGGTAGTCGGAGTTGATAGAACTTTCGATCGACTGCAGATTGCTCACGCGGGTTGCGTCGAGTTGCATCGAGCGTTCCCACCTTGGCGTGCCCACACCGGTGAACCCGAGAACCACCGCGATCGCGACGGCCGCCGCGGCCACCCAACCGAAAATCGAGTCGCGCGATGCGGGCGTAGCGGCCGCCCGGACGGTGCCGAGGTAATACCATAAGATCGCCCCGGCAACCGCGAAAAGCGTCACCGCTTTCACGACGAACCGCAGCGTCAAATCGCCCAGCAGAAACTGTTGCAGAAACCACACACCGTCGCCCAGCAGCGCGAGCGAAGTCAATACCAGCGCGATGTACGTGAGCCACTTGCGAACGCCCGAATCGAGCGACTCGGGCCGTTGACGGGTTTCGCGCACGATCGCCCGGCTGACCAGAATGAAGATCGGAAAGGCGACGATGAGGCTTGCCAGTTGCCCGGCGACGCCTTCGCGGAACGAAGCGCCTGCGCTGTACGCATAGTCGAGCGGGCTCGGAAAGGCATGATCGATCAGGATATAGGCGAGCCAGACGAACGCGACCGTCGAAATCCCGAGCGTGACGAATGCCAGCAAATATAAAAATGCGTCGCGGGCGTTCTCCGTCCGGGTGCCCCGCGACGGTATCGTCAGCCCGGTCGCACCTTCGTAGTAGGTAGAAAACGCGGCGAAGATTCGCCGCTCCGACCAGCCGTGCTGGCGTAGGAGCGCCACCAGAAACTGATCGCCCGCGCCGTGCGACTTGGCGGATCCGATGAACTCGACGAGCTTCGCCGGGTCGGCCGATGTGCTCACGCGGCTTCAAGTCCCTTCCCACATCCCGCGATTCCTTTATATAATGCTCTTTAGATGCCGTTGCAAAATCGGGTAACGCCTTTCGGCGCGATCGCCGCGCTAGCCGGCCGCGGGTCCATGATGGGAAATCGCGGAATTCTGCACGACGACCAGCGCCGAATCGTCCGGCCCTGGCAAGTCCGGCGCTGGATTACCTGCGTAACCGAGTTTCGGGGGCGACGGCGTGCGGTGATGCAGCCGCACCGTTACACCGAGCTGTTTTTTCTCGACGAAGCGTCGGCATTTGCAGCCGGGCACCGGCCGTGCGCGGAGTGCCGCAACGCCGATTATCGGCGCTTCCGCGAGTTGTGGAAAACGCGTCACGGCGAACCCAGCAACGCCGATGCGATGGACGACGTGCTGCATGCGCAGCGGCTCGCCGGCCGTGAGAAGCGAACCTACCGCGACGACCTTGCCGGCCTGCCTGATGGCGCGTACGTCGCTTTGGATGGACGAGCATGGCTCGTCTGGGGAGACGATCTATACGAGTGGACGGATCGGGGCTATGCGGACCGGCGTCCTCGTCGCGGGTCGGGCGACCTCGAAGTCCTGACACCGCGCGCGATCGTTGCCGTCTTGCGCGCCGGCTACCGGCCCGGCGTACATCCCACGGTAACGTCAGATGAAGCGCGGAAAGGAACGCATGGCGGATCCTAGCCAGCCCGCCCCGACGCTTCCGATCGTGGTCAGCGTGATATGGGGCGCGCTCTTGCTGCCGGGCTTGGCCGGTGCCGCGCTTTCGGTGATGTTCTTCGACGCCCCCGGCTCGATCGATAACCCGGTGGCTTGGGCGAACGCGCTAATCGTCGTGTCGTTTCCTTGCCTGTGCGTCGCTGCGATCGTCGGATCGTGGATCGTCTGGGCGTGGCGCAAACGCACGCGATCGCGCTTTGCTACCGGCAGCGCCGTCGTAGTCGCCGGCCTGCCGTTAATTCCGGTCGCATACGTGGCGGTCGCGCTGGCGTTCGAAGTGTTCGGCGCGGTCGCTTCGGGGCAGACTATGGGCGTGCACAGCACGATGATCGCTCCGCTCCACACGCCGACGCCCAAGCCGCATCGCTAGGCCCGCTACCAGCGAAACGCTCCCGCAGCGTGCGGCTTCAGCCACACGATCAAATCCCACTGCGTGGGGAACTCGAAAATCGTCGTGATGTACTTCGGATCGTCGACTTTGCCCAGTTTGGCAACGGTATCGGCCGACGGTTTTGAGAGATTGCCGCCGGCGCGGGTGAAGTCGTCGTTCCAAATCCATTGGTCGTAGTACGTCTTGCCGTCGGGCATCTGCGCGACGTAGTGCACGTGGCCGTTGAATTCGTACCACCGCCCGGGGTTGACGCCCCAGCGCTGCGGCCGCGGTTCGCCGTGCGGACGCGGGAATGAAAAGTCGGCGCCCATGAGGTTGCCCTGTTGGTCGTACCAGAGCTGGCTGGGGTGCGTGGGATCCGCATTCCATTGCTGGTTTGCATAGCTGATCGCGCCGGTGTTGTCCACGCTCGTATAGCGAACGTATCCGGCCTTCTCGGCGTCGCCGACGTGCGGAAAGCGCGCCATTAGATCTTGCCGAACGGAATCGACGAACTGCGTCTCCGCCGGCGTCAGCGGACCGGTAAAGGTCGGGCCTTCGTCGGCGCGCGCGACCGCGGCGGATGCCAAAGCCAATCCAAAGACCAAAGCGGCCAAGCGTCTTTTCATGCTTCGTGCTCCTCGCCTACCGCAACGCCGGCGAACGCACGATTGTGACTTCCGAAGGCGGTTTTACGACGAGCGCGTGCAGATGGCCGAACCGGTCTTGAGCGTCTGCATGGCGTCGTAATACTGCTCGGTTTCGGTGATTGTATTACCCGCCGTCCGGATCGTGTAGCCCTGCGGCATTTGGGTCGCCGGCATCATGCCGGGCGTCGGAAATGCGACGCTCCAGGTGGCATTGTTGGGGTCGTCCGCGGTCGTGGTGAAGATGAAGGTGCCGCCCGCATCGTACAGCGTCGTGGCGATGTAACGCTGCAACGCGTGGCTCCAGCGCGTGTACGTCGTGTGCGGCTCCGCGTTAACCTCGCGGGAAACGTAAAAGTTCCCCTCGCGGGTCGTCACGATTGTGTCGGACGTCGAGTCCGGCGTTGAGTTCGTCGGACGGTCCTGGCACACCCAATGGCCCAACGTTGCATCGAGTTTTCGGAACCGTGCGACGTCCGCGTCGGTAAATCCGTTCGTGGGCGCGAGCTGGGCCGCCGCCGGTCCCGGCAGCAAAGCCACAATCGCGAGAGCAAATCGTAAGAGCTTCATGGTACACCTCAGTTCTTGCGCTTATGCAGGTTGACCGTGTTGCCTTCGCTGTCGTGAAACGTCGCGATCGAACAATGCGCCGTCTCAAACTGTGCTAAAACCTCCACGCCCCGCGACCGTACCTCGGCGAGCGCCGTTGCAAAGTCGTTTATCGCAAACATGACGCCGTTGCTCGGCTGAAACGGCACGTCGGCGCCGCCCATCCACAATCCGAACACGCTCCCATCGGCAAGCTCGAACTCCGCGCCCTTTTCGGCATCGGCGCTCGCGGGTTCCAAACCCAAAACGTCACGATAGAACGCAAGTGCCCGGTCGAGATCCTCAACCATATAGTCACTCCGGTCAATCCCGGTAACCACAAGACCATTGCCAGCGGAAATGTTCGCCACGCCGACCTCCATCCAACCAATATCGCTTCGCCATCTCCGCCCCCTCTGTCATCCCGAGCGGAGTGAGCAAAGCGAACGCAGTCGAGGCACCGAGCACAGTGGCTGCGCCCTCTGTCATCCCGAGCGGAGTGAGCAAAGCGAACGCAATCGAGGCACCGAGCACAATGGCTGCGCCCTCTGTCATCCCGAGCGGAGTGAGCAAAGCGAACGCAGTCGAGGAGCCGAGCATAGTGGGCTACGCCACTGTCATGGCGAGCGGAGTGAGCAAAGCGAACGCAGTCGAGGGGCCGAGCATAGTGGGCTGCGCCACTGTCATCCCGAGCGGAGGCGCAAAGCGAACGCAGTCGAGGGGCCGAGCATAGTGGGCTACGCCACTGTCATCCCGAGCGGAGGCGCAAAGCGCCGAAGTCGAGGGACGGAACTCGGCAGCGCAGCGCAGAAGCGCTTGGCCTCGAATTGAGAGGAGGGTCGATGCTTTCCCGCGTTGCCATCAATCGCTCCCGAGCGATCGCGCTTTGCGCCGTTTTGCTGATCGGACTGGGATCGAACGCGCCCACTGATCCGCTCCCGTCGTGGAACGACGGTCCCGCAAAGCAGGCCATCGAGAATTTCGTCCACGCAAGCGTCGACCCGTCAAATCCAAAGTACGTGAAGCCCGAACAGCGGATCGCAACGTTCGATCAGGACGGAACGCTCTGGGTCGAGCATCCGATCTACACCCAACTCGAGTTTGCCTTCGCGCGCGTCGCAGCGCTGGCGCCGCAGCATCCGGCTTGGAAGACGACCAACCCGTTCAAGGCGATTCTGGCCGGTGACCGGCGTGCCATGGCAGCCTTCACCACAAAGGATCTCGAGGCCATCGTGGCCGCGACCCATTCGGGAATGCCGGTCGAAGCGTTTCGCTCCGTCGTGAAGGAGTGGTTTTCCCAAGCTCGCGATTCACGTTGGCATCGGCACTACACCCAACTCGTCTACCAGCCGATGTTGGAAGTCATGCAATATTTGCGCGCAAACGGCTT
The DNA here is from genome assembly GCA_036490465.1 of Candidatus Tumulicola sp. Lineage (GTDB taxonomy): Bacteria > Vulcanimicrobiota > Vulcanimicrobiia > Vulcanimicrobiales > Vulcanimicrobiaceae > Tumulicola. The sequence continues at coordinate 9,906 of DASXDV010000082.1, forward strand.
TAAACATACATCGTAACGGGCGGCGGACAAGAGTTTGTCCGCGCGATTGCGGGCAACGCTTACGGCGTCCCGCCGGAAAACGTCATCGGCTCGGCGGGCGTAACCCAGTTCTCTTACACCAAGGCGGGCGATTCGGTCCTTATGAAAACGCCGAAACTGCTGCTGAACAACAATCTCTCGGGCAAACCGCAAGACATCTATTTGTTCCTCGGCCGCCGCCCGGTTGCGGCTTTTGGGAATAGTGAGGGGGACCGGAAAATGCTGGAATATACGCAAAACGGCTCGGGCGCCAGGCTAATGATGCTGGTCCTGCACGACGATGCCGCGCGCGAATACGCCTACGGCCCCGCGGCCGGCCTGCCGGACTCGAAGGTCGGAACGTTTTCGCAAAGCCTCTACGACGAGGCGAAGGCCGATGGCTGGGTCGTTATCAGTATGCGCCGCGACTGGAAACAGATCTTCAGCGAGAAGTAGATCCCGCGTTTTCGCGGAGGTACGCCGCAATCGCGCGTTTGGGAGCACGTGCCAGCCACGCCTCGAGAATGAGATCCCTTAGTTCCTTGATGGTAATCGTTCCGAGGCGAACGAGCACCGCGGGGTAGCCGTCGAAATGCGGCGTCGTAAAGTATACGCGCGGGTTGCGCGCGAGCAGAATCTCCTTCATGTCGAGATCGGCCGTGCGGACGCCTAAGATGGCTCCCTTTGGCGCGGCCGCGCCAAGCGCGGCCAAATCGGAGCGTCGGAGCGGCCGCTCCCAAACGAAGAGTTTTCCGTTGACGGTCCAAGCCGCGTTGTCGAACGAGACTTTCTCGGTTGCACCCGGGAGTGCGAGCGCAATCCGCCGGACGTCGGCCCACGAAGCCATTCGAACCCGCGGCTAGGTCTTGCCGGCCTTGTGCAGGATCGCGAAAACGTCTTCCAGCAGCTTGCCGTTGAGGTTCTGTTTTGCGTCGGGTTGACTGTTCAGACCGATGACGATCACCGCTCCGTTTGCGGGAAAGTACGCGTAGAGCACGCGATAGCCCAGCGTCATCCCCTGGTAGTACCAGTATTTTCCGATGGTCGGGCGGTAACCGGCGCCGACGCCGAGACCGAACGCACCGAGGTTTTCTTGGGACGGACTGGAGATCGGTTTACCCGTCTTGTCGGAAACGATGGTCATCAGCTCGCGGCGCTGCTTGTCGGCCAGTAGAGGCCCGGCGTACAACGCCCGCGCCCAGCGAGAAACGTCCTGCATCGACGAAACGATGCCGCCGGCTCCCTGCATCCAAGAGACGCTGTCGTTTTTGACGTCGTGCCCGAGCAAGGGCGCCAGCAGCGCATTGTCGGCATCGTGGTTGAAGAAGTAGCCGGATACCATGCGGTCGGTGATGGTCGCCGGATAGAGGCTCGGTTCGTAGTAAGTGTTCTTGAGCCCGACTCGGTCGAATAGCGCGCGCAGGACGTCGGTGTAGTGCTGGCCGCCGGCTTTCTCGACGATCATCTCGGCCAAAATATAGTTGGTGTTCGAATAGGTCCAACCGCTGACCGGTTTCGGCACCCCGTTATGCGGATAGGACGCCGCAACTAGCTGCTCTCGCGTAAAGTCGTGAAGCGGATCGTTCCCCATCATCTTAGCGATGGACGCTTCGTTGTCGTAGCCGGGGATCGGGCTCGTCATGTCGAGTAACCGGTGAATCGTAACGTTTTTCCAGGCCGGGTACTGAGGCAGCCACTTCCCGAGTTTGTCCTCGATCGTCAGTTTGCCGGCGGCCTCGAGATGAAGGATCGCGACCGAGGTAAACGATTTCGTAATGCTGCCGATCTCGAAGAGGTCGGCGGGCGTGACCTTCGTACCCGCGCCCGCGTATTTCGTCGTGCCGGCCGCTAGATTGATGTTCGATGCAGCACCCTTCAGACTGATGCTTAAGGATGCGGCCGAAATATGCTCCGGTTTCGCCCGCGTCGAGACGTAATTATTGATTGCGTTTTGCAACGCGGCCATCAAATTCGGATCGCTCGCCTGAGCCGCGGAAGACGAAGACGTGCTCAGCGCGATCGCGATTGTAACCAAAAGCGCAACGGTCAGTCTGTACATGCGGCCTCCTTACCGTATTCGAGAGCCGGTCTCCCGCCCCGAGAGGAGCCTCGCGCCCGCCCCGCCAAGTCGCAGGAAGGTTTGTGCGGGAAGCCGGTGTGATGCCGGCACGGTCGCGCCACTGTATGCGGGAAGCCGCTCGAGGTCACTGTCCGGATTCGGACGGGAAGGCCCGAGCAAACGGCAACGATCCGCGAGTCAGGATACCACGCAAGCCCTTTAGACCCGATCCCCCTCGCATGAAGGGAAAGGATTGCGATGACGATTCTGTTTGCGGCAGTCGTGGCGGCAATTGCTACGCCCACGCCGTCTCCGTCTCCCTCGCCCACACCCCCGCCCGTGATCGCCCACGTCGTGACCAGCGACCGCAGCACCGAGCCGGCCGCACACGCCGCGCGCACGACGTACGTCGTAACGGCCGCCGAAATGGCTCGCGATGGCGATCGAACCATAGCCGACGCTCTGGAGAACGTCCCCGGCGTCGAAATCGACCGCTACGGCGCGTTCGGTGCGCAAACGAGTTTCGGCATCCGCGGAAGCACGACGGCGCAGGTTCTCGTGCTGCTCGACGGCTTGCCCGTTGCCGGCGCGCAAATCCAAAACGTTCAGCTCGAAGGCATGCCGGTCGCGGGCGTCGATCGCGTCGAGGTCGTCGAAGGCGGAGGCTCCACGCTGTACGGTTCGGGTTCCATCGGCGGCGTGATCAATATTATCAGCAAACAACCCGAAAAAAGTGCGGCCGTCTTTTCCACCGGATCGTTCGGGGAGCAAACGTACCAAGTGCAAACCCCCTACGTTTCGTTTCAGCGCACGTACGCCACCAACGATTTCGGCCTTCCCGACGGCACGACGCGGCAAAATGCCAACGCCGGACTCACTGCCGCGCGCGCGGCGTACGAGCACGCCTTCGGGCCGGTCGACCTCTCGTTCAGCGGCGACCTGAGCCAAGCCGGCGTGCGCGACCCGGGATCGATCGCGTTCTCTTCGGCAACCAGCTGGCAGGCGACCAATGCCAACGACCTACGCCTGCGGGCGGACTATCATCGGCCGCATTCGACGCTCTCGGCTTCGCTCGGTGAGTCCACGCAGAATTTGTCGTACAACTGCAATACGCCCGACGATGCGAGTTGTCTCAACGCGTACCCTACGCCCGCGCCCGGGGCACCGACGCCGCCGCCCTATTCGCAGTACGTCAGCGATATACACGTTATGGCCGCCGTCAGCAATGCGGTGGGCGACGATCGGCAGCGCCTCGTGTACGGCATCGATCTCCTGCGCGGGGTGGCTCGGGTGGACGGCGGAACGGGCGATCCGGCCGCCGTTGCCAATGCCTATGCGCAGACCGCCGCCTACGCGCAGCAGCAGTGGTTCGGTCGCAACGGCAACGAACTCTACGTTGGATTGCGCGGGGAGAACGATTATACGGAGAACAGTAACGCGAGCGGGGGTGCACTCTCGCCCTCGATCGGCGGAATCCTCAAGCTCGCGCCGTCGCTGTCGCTGAAACTCAACGCCGCGACGGCGTTCCGCGCTCCAACCGCCGAGGATCTGTTCTATCCATTTTTTTCCAACCCCGATCTCGCCCCCGAGCGGACGCAGGTCGGCGACGTGACGTTGACCGATTCGTCGCTCTTGGGCGGAGTGAGTCTCGGGTGGTTCACCACGAGCGGGTCGAACCTGATCATCTTCGACGACGTGACCTTCATTCCGGAAAACGTCGGCCACGGATTGATTCAGGGCTTCACGCTGACCGGGAGGACGCCCGTCTATCATGGTCTCGTCGGCACGCTCGCCGTGATGAATCTCTATCGCGCACAAGACTTCGACACCGATCCGAACGTCGACCCCTACGCAGGGCAACGTCTGCCCGGACGCGGCCCAACGTTCGCCACGACCGCGACCGTGCGCTACGATCCACCCGCCTGGCAGCGGTTCGGGGGATGGGGCGTCGACCTGCGCTCGTGGGGACAACAGAGCCCCGACGCATCGCTCCCCTACTACGCCCAGAGCGCCGCATTTACGACCCTCAACGGGTTTATCGCATACCGAATCGCGCCCCGCGCGGTGCTGGCCGTGCGCGGCTACAACTTGTTGGGCGCACGCTACGCGTACTACAATGGGTATCCAATGCCAGGTGCCTCGTTCGCCATCGAACTCCGCTCCCGCTAACCCCCCTGTCGCTCAGCACAACTCCGTTGCAACGGCGCGCCTTGTCATCCTGAGCGGAGCGCCAACGGCGCGCAGTCGAAGGACACGCGCCTTCGGCGCTCGGCTCAGTACAAGCTCCGTTCCAAACGGTGCGCCCCTGTCATCCTGAGCACTTCGACTACGCGCCTTCGGCGCTCCGCTCAGCACAAGCTCCGTTCCAACGGCGCGCCCCCTGTCATCCTGAGCACTTCGACTACGCGCCTTCGGCGCTCCGCTCAGCACAAGCTCCGTTCCGAAGGCGCGCCCCCTGTCATCCTGAGCACTTCGACTACGCGCCTTCGGCGCTCCGCTCAGCACAAGCTCCGTTCCGGAGGCGCGTAGTCGAAGGACAGATCAGTGGGTTAGTGTGCCGAAGGGAACTTGCCGTTTAGGGCGATGACGTACGAAACGCCCTTTAGGAGTTCGTGCTCTCGTAGGTCGGGTAGGGCGAACGTCGTCCGGCCGTCCCCTCCAAATTTGGGGCCCAGCAGGCTGTAGAGTGCGATGTTTTTGTTGATGTTGAGCAGCTGACCGTGACACATCCCAACCGGGCGGCGGAACGAATTTGGGAATGTAGGCCACGCACGTGAGTTGCCCGAGGAGCGGCAGTGTCCCGTAGTAGTGCGGTTCGAGCCCGCCGCGCCGCGGATAAATCCCCCGCATAGCGATGATGTAGGTGAGGCCCTTGATCGGCGCGTGCTTGCGCATGTCGGGCAGTCCGAAGTCCCGTTGTTGATCGCCCCCGAACTTATTCCCGATCAGCGAGTAGAGTGCGGGATTCGATCCGATCGGGATCGTCTGGCCGGCGCACGCTTCGAAGTGCTCGGGCACGAAGTCGTACGGAACCAGCATGAGCGATCCGAGTAACACTTCGTCGCTATTCCCGTCCGGGCGTCGCACTGCCGGCTGCGTGCTGGAGCCGATGAGCGAGCCGGTAGGCACGGCGGGAGCCGCGCAACCCGCAAGTAAGGCGCCGGCGCCGCTGAGCATGAACGATTGGCGCTTCATGAGGGCGGTGCTCCCTTCGTTGCGATGCAGTACTTCAATCCCTTGAGCGGTTCTTTATCCGTCAGATCGGGTAGCCCGAAATTGGTCGTGCCGTCGCCTCCAAATTGCGTTCCGAGCAACTTGAACAGCGTGCCGTCTCCAATCGGCACGAGCTGTCCGGCGCATTTATCAAAATCTTCGGGAACAAATTCATAGGGCAGTAAGAGCAGAGACCCAAGCAGCCACGGGAATCCATACATAGAGTATCCTCCTAGGCGGAGAGCCCTTCGACGTCTAGTACGAAAACTGCTGGAGCTGGTTAAAATTCGCGGCGTTGACCCAGCCGATGCGTTTGCGGGGATTCAGGGCGATTCGGGTCGGGATGACGTCGAAGCCGGCGTGTGTGAAGTTGAGTCCGTCGATCGATTCCACGAAGGTCCCATCTTCGCGATAGACTTGAATGCTGCTCGTGCTCGGCGGCCCGGTGCTCGAGAATTCTTGCGCGATCAGGAAAAGCTGATGGACGGAATCGCTTGCAACGTAACTGCCGGCCCCCACCTGCCCGGCATCGTTGGGCAGCGGTACGCGGATCCCCGTCTGTTTTGCCACGTCGTAGAATTCGGCGCCGCCGTCGAGTTCCGTCGTCGTGCACGCGCGGCCCGTCTTGGAATCGTATCCGATTCCGTTGGCGTAACCGCATCCCTCGATGCCGGGACAACTGACGCCCGAGAACTGCGAAGCTTTTCCGGACATGAGATCGATGATCACGATCACGGGAGGCGGTCCGCCGGCTGCGCCGGCGCTCGGCGAAGTCGCCATGATCGCCCGGTTGTGAACGGTATCCTGCGCCAACTGCGGATTGTCCGAAAGAAAGAACGACTGCTGATCGAGCGCGATCGCCTTAGTCCCCATGCCGTTGGCGATGTCGGAAACGATGAGTTCGGTCGGGTCCGATCCAAGGCGCTGATATCCGAAGAGCACGCTCGTCGTGGTGCCTTGATTTACGGCGTGCTGGAGAACGTTGAAAAGTTTGGCCGAGGGTTTCCATTTCCCGGTGAACTTGCCGTTGGCGGCCGGATCGATGACGCGGTACGTATCGTGGGCTGGGGTCTGACCCGGTATTCCGGCCTTCTGGTAGTCGACCAGCGCGACGTCGCCCGCAAAGATGCCGTTGGCGACGTAACCGTCGCCGTTGCGCGGACCGGTGCCGGTATGAACGCCGAAGGTCTTAGTGATCGCGCCGGTCCGCTGGTCGAAGGTCTGCACCGAGATCCGCGACGAGCTGTTCGACGTGAGAATGCCGTCGTTACCGTGTTGATCGATGTCGAAGTCGAAGATCTGGCCACCGTCGGAGGTCGTAAGGATTGGGCCGGGAGCGCCGCTGTGGGCATTTCGGACCACGCTCATGGGAGCGCTGGCCGGAATCGCGCCGCCGTCGCGCGCGCCGCCGCAAGCCGCAAGGACTGTCACGAAGCCCAGTGTCGATCCCCTCAATACGCAAAAAGCGTGCATGCAAAGCCCCCTGTCGGAATGCCGAAAGCTGCTTCGGCTACTCTCCGACAAAAGAATTAAAAAAGGCTGAAATTCTCAAAAAATATCAAATTCGCAGTGCGTGGGGAAAGTCTTCGCGGGAAGTGAAGACGGTATGCGATGCTCTCGTCCATCGTCGTCGTGACGACGGTGCCCGCGGCCCGGCACCTCGTATATTCGTTTGCCTATGGGAACCAACAAACGGTTAGCGCGCGCGATGCGGCCGAACTCGACGTAAACAACCCGAGCGGACAGTCGATTCACGCGACGTCGGGCATCAGCACGTACAAAGGCGCGCTTGGCGACCGCGGTACGATCGTCGTCGACGTGCGACGCGAGCAGCCCGACGGCGGCCTCGTGGTCGTCATTAGCGAACAGGGTGAGGCCACCCGCACGGCTCTTCCAGCGGAATGCGTCGTCGATGGCAACACGGCGACCATCTGCGATCCCAACGTGACGGTCAACCCCGAGGAATACACGCTCCTGCGCTTTCTCGGCGCGAATTTCGTTGACGTAAATCGGCTCGACGCCCATCGCCACTGGAGCGTCAGCCAGCAGACCGGCGGGGTCGACGTCAAGGCCGACTACACGATCCAGAGTGAAAATGGGGGAATCTTGTCGATTACCGAGTCGCGCGCGCTCACGCAGCCCGGTGCTCGCAACGTCACGACCGGCGTGCAAACAAAAATTCGCTACGACCTCGCGCGCGGCATTCCACTGGCGATCGACGAGTACGTGACGCAGCGAGAGGAGCGCGGTTCGGGTGCCACGGCGTCGACCATCTATCAGACGTCACTGCAACTCGCTTCTGACGCGCCGGCTACCCCGTAATGCGGCTGCTGATTCTTTCCGGCACCGGCTGGCTTGGCGGGCGCATCGCGGAAGCGGCGATTGCGCGCGGCTACGCCGTTACCTGCCTCGCGCGCGGCGTTTCGGGCGCCGTCCCGCCGGGTGCGAGTTTCGTGCAAGCGGACCGATCCGACGCGCGCGCGTTCGAATCGGTCGCGCGCGATGCCTGGGACACGGTCGTGGATATCTCGAGCTTGCCCGCGTACGTTCGCGCCGCCTCGTCGGCCCTCGTCGGACGCGCTCGCACGTACACGTACGTTTCGTCGGCCAGCGTCTATGCCGACGACACGGTCGCCGGCCAGGACGAAACGGCGCCGCTGGTCGCACCGGGCGACGGCGACGATCCGCGCGACGTCGAGAGCTACGGTCCGCGCAAGGTTGCTTGCGAACGCGCCGTCGTCGAGATTTTTGGTGTGGAGCGCTCCCTCATCGTACGACCTGGGCTGATTGGTGGCCCGGGCGACCGTTCGGATCGCTCGGGATATTGGCCGCTGCGCTTCGCTCGTCCGGCGGCCTCGGACGGCAGCGTGCTCGTGCCGGACGAACCCGGCCTCCTCACCGAGCTCATCGACGTTCGCGACCTCGCGCTGTGGATCGCTTCCGCCGCCGAAACCGCAACGAGCGGAACGTACAACGCGTTCGGCGAGTCCTTTTCGCTCGCGCACCATCTCGAAGTCGCACGGCTTGTGGCCGGGCATGCCGGTCCGATCGTCGCGGCAAGCTCGGCGTGGCTGGAAGCGCACGGCGTACAGCCATGGATGGGCGAGCGTTCGCTGCCTCTGTGGCTTCCCGGACCGGAATACGCCGGCTTCGGCGCCCGCGACGACAGCGCCGCGCGCTCCCGCGGTCTGCGCAATCGTCCGTTGGACGAAACGCTCGCCGACACGCTCGCCTGGGAACTCACGCGCGACTCATCGCAGCCCCGCCACGCCGGCCTATCCAACCCCGACGAACGCACCCTCCTACAAGAACTCTCCCTGTCATCCTGAGCGAAGCGCCGAACAAAGTCGCGCCTCAACCCCTGTCATCCTGAGCGGAGCGTGCAAAGCACGCGCAGTCGAAGGACAGAGCGGAGCGTGCAAAGCCCGCGCCCCCACCCCTGTCATCCTGAGCGGAGCGCCGAACAAAGTTCGGCGCGCAGTCGAAGGACAGAGCGGATCCGCGCAAGGGCTGCCCCCACCCCTGTCATCCTGAGCGGAGCGCCGAACAAAGTTCGGCGCGCAGTCGAAGGGCGAAGGACGAAAGAGCGCCGAGCTATTCCGAGTCGACCGGCACTCGCGAAGGCTGACGGCTCTGAAAGTAGTTGCAGTCGTGCTGCTTGTTCAGCGGCTTGATCTTTACGAACTTCCGCGGTTTTTGGCTGAAGTCGAAAGCGTCCGTGATGTTGTTGGCGCGAACGTCGGTCGTGCCCAGGCTGGGCAGGTCGAACGTCGTTTCGATGAACTTCAGGAGGCTGCCGAACTCGTACTGCGTGTGCGTGACATAGCCTTTGCGAGCGTACGGTGACACGACGATCAGCGGCACTCGAAAGCCGAGACCCTTATAGTCGAGCTGCGGCGGCGGGACGTGGTCGTAGAACCCGCCCCAGTCGTCCCAGAGGATCACGATCGCGGTCGACTTCCAGTATTTGCTTTCGCCGATCGAATTGACCGCGCATGTGACCCAGTCCGGGCCGGTGTCCGTTCCCATGCCATCAAAATGATCGGACTCTTCGCCGTCGGGAATGACCCAGCTCACCGCCGGTAGCTTGACCGTGCCGGGCGGATTAGGCGCCGGACAATCACCCTGGGTCGATCCGCGAATGTCGCAAAGAACGTTCGACTGAGGCCAAGAAACGCAGCTCTCCGTGCAATTGTAGTTCAGGGACTTGTTCGGCCACTCACCCTTGTCGTGACGAACGGCGTCGATCGCGTCGAAAGCATTCCAAAGCTCGCCGCCGTCTTTCCCCCACGGCGGAGTATAGTATTTCCACGTCACGCCCTTAGCGTCGAGCAAATCGCGAATCGTCTGATAACTAAAGCACGGGAACGGACCTTTACTGAGAAACTTCAATGTCGAGCTGAGCTCCGGAGTGTGCGATCCCGCGTTGTCGTCGCAGCCCCAATTGCTCGAACCTAGCCCGTTGTTAGCTTTATTCCACGGAAAGTCGACGGCGCTCCAGCCCTTGCGTAGCGTGGTATCCCCACGAATCAAGTCTTGGTGAGCCGTGAAACTGCCGCTCGACTGCGTCGGAAACGTCCGGTCGGACAACACGTATTGCTGCGCGATGTCCCAATACGGCTGAATCTGCTTCGGATCGGTGACTCGGTAAACGTAGAGCTTGGACGGCTTACCTTTGAAAATACCGCCGACCCAATAAAAACCATCCATGCGTCCGCCGTCGTATTCGGTTCGGAACGCCGGGCAATAGTTATGGTCGGGATCCGCGACGTACAACGGAACTCCGAACTGCAACTGGATCGGCGTTGATGTCGGCCCCGGACTCGGCGTCGGTACCGCGTCGGGACAAGGGCTCGGCGACGTGTGCGGACCCGGCTGAACGCCGGGACCGGGCGCCGTTTTAACGCAATCCGTTCCCGGAAAGCAATCGAAAAGATTATCGAACGAACGATTCTCTTGAACGATCAGGACGATGTGCTGAATTTTGCCTTGACTACTGCTATCGCCGTGTGGGACGCCGGCACTCGGCACTCCGCCGGTCAGTGAAGAGCCCGAGCATCCAACCGCAACGGCCACCATGACGCCACACAAGGCAACAAGCCAACCACGCACACCCCATTCTTAGCCACCCCACGCCCACATCCCGCCTGTCACCTAGACGGAGCACTGCGGGCGCACCCCTGTCATCCTGAGCGGAGCGTGCG
>DASXDV010000088.1:0-57291 GCA_036490465.1 Candidatus Tumulicola sp.
ACAGATCAGCGCCGGCTTTGAGGACCAGGTGCCGCGCTGACTCACGACCCAGATGTCCCGGTCGCGAAGGAAGTTCGCCCTGATGATTTCGTCGATTTCAAGCGGAGCGATGTCCCCGGGGCCGCCTTCCAGGTAGAGAATAGGGTCGGGCCGCTTTTCCGAAGACGGTGCACTATATTTTGCAACCATCAGCCGGATGGTGCGACCGTTCGGCGTCCTGCGATCCTCCGGGACGATGAGATAGCCGCAGCTCGCGTGGTCGAGCCAGTCAACTCCCTGGATTTTGGCGCACGGCGCCGGATCGTAGCGCGGCACGATTTCCGGAGGGGCGGCCCGCGCGACTAGCGCCATCACCAGCGAAGCAACGAGAAGCGCGAGCACGAGAACGCCTCGGTATGCCGTCATGCGATAGAAGCCGGCAAGGATTTGCCGGCCTCCACAGAGTCGCCGCAGGGAAACGAGTCGACTACGCAGCTTTTCGCGCGTCGCAGGTTGGTGTGCCGGCTGCTTGCGAGCTCATCTTGAACTCGATCGAGGGATACTGTAACTTCGGCGCCTGGGCGGGCGCTTTCACAAAGAACAGGTTGTTCGTTTCGCCGGTCGTTCCGCTGTTCGTGGGACAAGTCGGTTTTTTCTTGACGCCGTCGTTCACCTGGATACTCACGGTGATCTTCGATCCTGCATTGAAGTTCGCCTGATCCCCGCCGCCGTCACCGATGATGTTGAACTCGGTGCCTTGCCAGTGCTGAGACAGATCCGTGATGCCGTCGCCTTGCACGTTTTTCATGCCGTACTCGGCCGTGCCGACCGTAATGTAAACGCTGTCGCCGCTCGAATCCGCATCGCCGGTCTCGATCACGCTGCCCAATTGCGTGACGTTGACGTTGGGAAGATTTACGCCGAACGGACTATTCTGCACGCAGCCGATGCCGAGATTTTCCCAGCCCTTACCCGGCGGGCAATTTTTAAAGCCGGACGGAGTCGTGGCGACCAGCCAGTCCTGAATGAACAGCGAGCCTTGACCCGAGCCTGGAGGATTTGCATAGACGAACTGCGACCAGCCGACGCAGTTCGGAACGGTCCCGCACGCGGCCGTTTGAAAGAAATTCGAGTTAATCTGCAGCGTGTAAGCGTCCGATCTGCCGCCGCTCACTACGGTCTGGACGCCCTTGACTTTCGGGAACGCGCCGATCGCCATCGAAATCAGGTGCGGCGTTGTGTCGGCGGTGAAATCGTGGCCGTCACCCACCGTCTGCCCTATTTTCGGGTGGACCGAACGCGGAATCGGAAACCACGTACGAGGAGGCGTCGTACAAGCAACGCGCTGCCATTGAGTTGACGGATACATTGCTTTAAAGCATCCGGCACTCGGCAGTTTGTTTTGAGCGAGCGAATTCCGCCAAGACGCCAGACTACCAGCAACGCCGACTGCGGGATTCGCGGCGGTTCCAGTCGCCGGTAAAGATTGCGTGGAACTGGAACACGCCGACAAGGCAGCCGAAAGAACCGCAATGGCGGTTAGGCGTGGAAAATTCACTGCATCGACCTTTCATGAGCGCTCCAAAATGGGACGTAAGGGTTAGTCCTACGGGAGTGGCTCACCTTTCATTAAAGGCCGCCCAAGAACGGCACCCATCAAAAGCGCCTCCGCTTGCTCGCTTCGCTGCCAATGTAAGGCCGAGGATTCGCGATCAAGATTCCGTTGTCCAGTCGATGAAGTCTTCTGTTGGTAAACAGTCGACGGCGGCATTAATAGCGGCGAGAACGCTTGCTGGGATGCATTTTTGTTCGAGCAACCAAGTCACTGCGGCGTTGTCCGCGTCGCGCGCCTCCGCAAACGCTAGGAAACGTTCGTCACGATCTCTGGCTTAGACTCCAGTGACTCCCTCAGATCGGCCAGCGCAGCAGCGTTGTACGGCAGTTGCGAAATATACGCCTCGCGCAGCATTTCGAGAAAGTCATTCGGGGAGACATTCACCAAATCAAAAAACAAGCGATCCAGCGGACAATCAAAGAAGATGTATGCGCCCAGGGTTCCAGTGAGAGCGGCTCGACCCTTATCGATGACGCGCGCCAGAAGTTTTACGTCTCCGAGCTTCTCGTGAGCGCTGCGGGGCTCGTTAGTCCGTAAGTCGATCGCATGAAACATGGTGTCATCCGAAGAGCTGCGCGCCATGAGACGCCTCTTTCAAAATCGGCGATGTCGGGGTCAGGTTTTTACAAGTGAGCGGCGTAGCCACTCGTCCAAACCGATGTGGCCGAGGCGCGCATCTCCCAACGGCACGAGGGAACGTCCCTCGACCCGGCCTCCGAAGTATCGCGCGTCGGGGTCGCTCACGACCTCACGCGGGTCGCGAACTGCCTTGAGATAGCGGGCGACGAATTCGTCGAACGGCGCTCGTTCCGGCCCGCCGATCTCCACGATGCCGTTTCGCGGCGCCGCGAGGGCCACATCGGCAACGATGACGGCAACGTCGTCCGCCGCGATGGGCTGGAACAAGGCGGGCGAGATCCTAACTACGCTCCCGTTCGTATTCGAATCGGCGATGCCGCGGAGGAACTCCATGAACTGGGTCGAGCGGATAATGGTGTAGGGAATGCCGGAACCCTCGACCAGATTCTCTTGCGCGATTTTGGCGCGGAAATACCCAATCTCTGGGTTGCGGTCGTCGCCGACGATCGAGAGCGCAACATGGTGTCGGACGCCAATCGGGGCCTCCTCTGCGAGAAGATGGCCGCCGGCAGTTTCGAAGAATTCTAGCGCCGGCTTGTCGTCGAACGAGGGCGAGTTTTCGAGGTCGATCACGACTTCCGCACCCGCAAGAGCTTCCCTGAGCCCCTCTCCTGTGATGGTGTTGACGCCGGTGTTTGGTGCGGCTGCGACGACCTCGTGGCCGCCTTGGCGTAGGATGGCGACGGTTTTCGAGCCGATGAGCCCGGTGCCGCCGACGACGACGATCTTCACGGCTTTCCTCCTCAACTTGCTGCAACGCTGGGCCAAGGGAACTTCTAGCCTATCCATCCGTTCTGCAATGATCAACAACCTTGCGGACGCTCGTTTCGAAGCAAAAGCCATCGACGCCCGTCGTCCGGCCTGGCAAGCGGCCGCAACGTGCGCGCGGTGCTACCCTGTAAGGGTAAAGCCCGTCTTTGGGTACCGAAAAAGGAGAAGGTTAAATATCATGAACGACCTCCCGAATATCGTTTTGGTGCACGGTGCGTGGGCTGACGGTTCCAGTTGGAGTGGCGTTATCGAACGGTTGCAGGCGCAAAACTATAACGTCACCGCACCGCAGTTTCCGTTGAACCATATCGAACATGACGTCGCGCGACTTCGCGAAGTCTTGACTCGTCAGACCGGCCCTACCGTCGTAGCCGCGCACTCTTACGGTGGTCAGATTATGACTGCGCTTGGAACCGACGCGCCAAACGTCGTCGGCCTCGTGTACATCGCTGCATTCGGTCTCGATCAAGGCGAATCAATCGGTGCGCTTCTCGCTGGCGGACCGCCAACGCCCGCACTGGCGCATGTGGACGTCGATAAAGAGGGTTTTGCGTGGCTACCAAAGGACGACTTCGTTAGTCACTTTGCGGCCGACGTCGATCCGGTGAAGGCCAAGGTGATGTACGCCGTTCAGCAGCCGTTTCCGATGTCGGCCTTTTCGGACGTGATGGGCGTTCCTTCGTGGAAAGCGATACGTTCGTGGTTCTTGGTCGCGCAAAACGACCAGGTCATTCCTCTGGATGCGGAGCGCCTATTTGCAAAACGTATGAACGCGACCACGGTTGAGGTGCCTTCGAGCCACGTGGCGATGGTCTCTCACCCGGACGAAGTTTGTAAGCTCATCGAAACGGCCGCTAGCGCCGTGCCGGTAGCAACGTAACTGCCCAACGGGCACCCCGTAGGCAAGGTCGAGATCGTTATAGTGGCTTTTCCACAGCACGAAAACCCGCTTAGGATAAGCCTACGATTGCGCCTAGCGAGCGACGTTGAAACTCATACGAGCCCACCCGCAGCGGGCGTCCGGGCCAGATTAACGATTCGATTCGCCTAAAAGAGATTTTGGAGCGGGTTCGAGTTGGAGGATCGATGCTCAATACGACGATGAAGTGGATCGAAGAGCGCACCGGCTTGGTGTCGATCACGCAGAACTTCCTGACCGAAGATATTCCCGGCGGGGCAAGTTATTGGTACGTCTTCGGCAGCGTGACACTATTTGCGATGATCGTGCAGATCGTCACGGGCATCTTGTTGACCTTCTTTTACGCGCCGTCAACGGCGACCGCATGGGAATCTACGCGCGCAATATACCTCAATCCATGGACCCATTTTCTGCTTTCATTACATTACTGGGGCGCCTCGGCAATGATCGCACTTGTGGTCTTGCATCTGCTGCAAGTGTTGATCTGGGGAGCGTATAAGGCGCCGCGCGAGTTGAATTGGGTCGTCGGCGTTCTCTTGTTGCTCGTTACGCTCGTGCTCGGTCTCACCGGCTACTTGTTGCCCTGGGACATGAATGCCTATTTCGCATCGCAGGTTTCGCTCAACATCGTCGGCGTTGCACCCGGCGGTTCGGTTATCCAAAACGTCGCGCAAGGGGGAAGCGCGATGGGCACCGCGACGATCAATCGTTTCTTTGGCCTTCACGTTTGGCTAATGCCGGCGGCGCTGCTCGCCCTGGTCGGGGTGCACTTGGTGATTTTCCGCCGTCAGGGCCCGGCGGGACCTGTACCCAGCGACCGTCGGCTCGCGCCGCCTGGACGTTTCTGGCCGGATCAGCTCTTCATGGACGGCGCGGTGTCGTTGATCGTGTTTGCTATAATTGTTCTGCTTGCGTGCTTCGTACCGCCCTATCTCGACGCAAAGGCCAATCCGACAGTCTCAAATTTCACGCCTTATCCAGCGTGGTATTTTCTGTCGCTCTTCGGCTTACTCGCGGTCGTACCGCCCAACGTGCACCTTGGGCCGCTTACGATTAGCACCGAACTCTTCGCGACGATTATCGTTCCAACGGTCTTTGGAATTATTGTGCTACTGCTTCCATGGTTCGATCGCAGCAAAGCGCGCGGTTTCGGCTCGCGGAGGGGCGTTCTATGGATGACGGCCATCGCGTTGATCGCGATCCTGGGGCTCTCCATTTTCGGGCAGGTCGGCATTGTGCGACGTCAGACGGCCGGTCCGCCGTCGCCGCCCGAGTCGTTGGTGCTCGCCGCCAAACCGGCGCTGGTTGCGCCAGTCACCAGCAGCGGCGCCATGATATATGCAGCCAATTGCTCGCGGTGCCATGGCGCCCAAGGTCAAGGCGTCGCTGGGGCTTTTCCGCCGCTCGCTGAGAATACGGTCGTCACCGGCGATCCAAAGACGGTCATCGGCATTGTGCTAGGCGGTTTGCATGGCGCAATAGCGGTCAACGGGCAGACGTATAACGGAACGATGCCGCCGTGGAAGGGCAGTCTGTCAGATGCCGATGCGGCTGCAGTCGTCACGTATATCCGAGGTTCGCTTAGCGGCAATCACGCGTCCGCCGTGACGGCGGCGCAAGTCGCGACCTACAATCCATAACGAAGGCATCGTACGCGTGTCGTAACCGAGCTGCGTTAGGCGGGCGAGTATCTCAACACGACCGAGTCTTCACCAACGCGCTCGAAACCAGCGAGATGCAGCGGCGGGCGCGCGCCGGCGAAGTACGGCTTGCCGGCGCCGAGCACGAACGGCCGGATATAGAGCCGGTACTCGTCGACCAAACCCAGATTCGCGATACCGGCTGCGAGCTCGGGTCCGGCTACATCGATTTCTCCATCGACTCGCGCGCAGAGATCGCGGAGAAATGATTCGAGATCGCCATTGACGAGGGTCGCGTTCGGGCCGACCGATTTCAACGTCCGTGATACGACCCATTTGGGCCGGCTCCGCCATTTTGCTGCGAAATCACGTTCGTGTGCTGCCCAATCCGCGCGGTCCTCATCCCAGTACCGCATGACCTCATACATGCGGCGCCCGTACAACATGCCGGCTAGTTCGCCCACGTAATGGTTGAAGTGCCGATGGAGGTCCTCGCCGGGCGGCAGTAACGGGATTCCATCCGTGCTGGCAACGTAACCGTCGAGCGACTGCATCATCGCAAAAACCAATCTCGCCATAGGCTTGAGCCTATACCTTCAGCCGTCTCTCGAGCAAGTACGGTGGTGCAGTCGGCGGTCCCGGACAGCCTTGACGCGCTTTGCGCCTGCAGCTAAATCGCCGAGTTCCTTTTTGGGCTGGCCACGTGTCGTCGCGTGTGCCGTACTGGGAAAGCTCTTCGGGCGATCTGCAAAACTACACTTGCCGTCGAAGGCGTTACGGCGGGCTTTCTCTAGTTCTCATGGAACGCCTGCTCCATGGCCCGCTGCGATCCCGCGCGCTCGGATTATTGCGCGTCGCGTCATCTCCTGCGTCACCTCGACGACGCCCGGGAACTGCGGCGCAATCCACTCGCGCGCGACGCGTTCGCTCACGACACCGAGCTGGCAACGGGCGCAGTCAGGGAGCGCGTTTCGCGCGCGCTGGCGGCCATGGACGCCCAAGATGCTCAGTGCAGTCGTCGGCAAACCTGGCGTCACGCCGCTATCCTCCTGCGCATCGATGTCGCGCGTCATCGTCCCCTATCCGTCGCCGCCGATTTAGGGCTTTCGGTTCGTCAGTTTCATCGCGAGCGACGCGCCGCACACAACCGATTCGTAACGGCATTTCGCTCCATCGCTCAGGCGTTCGTCGTTTCCAGGCACCATTTTGCCGAAGAACTCCTCACGCGCGCCGGCGGTTTAGCTGACTCTGGTGAGACGTCCTCGGCCCGCGCGATTTTGGAGGATGTCGTCGGCAGCGGCCAGCCGGAGCTGCAGTGTGCGGCACTGGTTCGATTGGCGGAGATCGATGCGCGGGCGCATCGGCTCGGGTGCGGACGAGGCCGGCTGCAACAGGCCGAGGCGCTCTTGTCGGCAGCGCAAGTGCCAAGCGATCGTCGCGCCGCCCTGCGGGACGCGCACGATGCGGTCGCCTTGAGCTTGCGATGGTTCGAGCTCGGCCCAATGGCGATCGAGCGCGATGTCGAGAGCGTTAAGAGCGCGAGCGCCGGCGGCCGAGCCTTGCTGGTACGGGCGGCCGCCGCGCTACGATGCGGCGAATCGGGGTACGCGTCGCGGACGCTGCGCCGCGCGGGTACGGCGGGGCCGCTCGCTGCCGACGACGCCGTCGATCTGCTGACGCTACAAGCCGAGCTGGCCGATTTCACCGACGAGGATCCGTTGCGAAGTGAACGGCTGCTCGTCCGAGCGATCGCGCTGGCGCGCGAGCATGGACTGCGAGGGCGCCAAGCATACGCCGAGCATCAGTTGCGTTCGACGCAATGGATGCGTTCGCGCGTTCCGAGCGCAGCGCAGGCCTATCGGCGACTTACGGAGCACGTTGACCGCATGTTGTCGCCGAGATTACGTGCGTCGCTGGCCTTCTGCGCGGCTGACATCGAAGTGGCGATCGGCCATCCGCAGCGGGCATTGCGCGCTGCGCACGAAGCGGCGAGATTGGCGACTAACCCGTACGAAGCGCTCTCGGCGCGCGCGTTGGCGGCCGGCGCGCTGCTGCGATCCGGGCGAATTGCCGAGGCCGGAACGGAGGCAGAATTAACCGCCGACGCGGCGCGCGGCGACGGCAACGCCCGAATCGTCTCGCTGGCGCAGCGCATCAGCGCGCAGGCGCACTTGGCGCAGGGAAATCGGCGCGCGGCGCGCGCTGCGATCGAAGAAGCCCTCGACTGTGCGCGCCGTTTTTCGAGCGCCCACGTTTATGGCCAAGCACGCGCGGTGCTCGGCCATATTATGAACGCGACGATCGCCGACTAGAGCGGCGAAGGCGGGTCGAGCACGACGCCGTACGGAATGGCGGTGTTGCTCCAACCATTGCTAATGGTGTCGAGCAGCTGGCCCGTCTTGTAGTTATACTCCAAAATGTGTGGGGTCGAGTAATTGGCGTAGGCGAGCCAGACTTTATGCTCGGCCTTGTTGAGCGTCGGTTCGTTGCCGAAGGCGGGAATTGTTCGCGTTGGATTGTTGTCGAACGGCGGAGCCCAGATCCCGAGGTTGTTCTGCAGAGTTTCCATCAGAAGGTCGCCTGCCGAGTCGAACGTCATTTCGCCTTCATTGGCGTTTTGGATGCCAACCGGCTGACCGGTTTGCGACCCGGCTGGAAACTCGACCATCGCGGGCGGTCCGCTGGTCGGAATGTACGACACGAAGACGTTGTCGTTGGCGTCCACACCGACGCCAAGCACGATCAAGAAGTTTCCATATGTCAGCGTGCCGGTGGGGTTTTTGTGACCCTTGGTCCAGACCGTTACGTTCCCGGGTGGTCCGGTCGTACTTTCGGCATTCGACGCGTAGACGGTGCCGTGGCTGTTCACCGCAACCTCGAGCGGATAGTAGTTCGGGTCCTGCAGGGTGATGAACGGCGTGGTGGCGCTTCTGTTGAATCCGACGACGGTAAATGCATTGGTGTTGGCGACCCAGAGCCGGTGTTTCGAGTCTACGTGCATGCCTTGCGGCGTCAGCAATCCAGTCGTCAGCTGGCCGATCGGTGCTTGGTTCGAACCCTTCTGCGAATAGATGTTGATGAAGCCGCCGTCGTACGACGATCCGTAAAGCAACGCTTGCACGCGGGCAGCCGGCGATATCCAGCTTGCGCGAACGTGCGCGTACCGCGGGCTGGAACTGCCGAAGCGGAAGACCTGACCGCCGACCCGGACGATGTGCTCGCCGCGAACCACATTCACGCCGGCGAACTGGCCGCCGGTCGAGGGCGTGGTGCTGACGGACGCGCCGCCGGAACAGGCGGCGAGGGCGGCGAGCGCGACGACGGCGCCGCCCCGGGCGAAACGAATCGGCATAGGTTGACCTCCGGGATAAGACTTGAGAAAAAGTTGGTCAGTTCTGTCGCTTCGTGCGCTCGACGCCCTGGCGCGCTCCGCATCTGCGGCCCTTTTATGGCAGAAAGGTACGCGTTGCCTAACGCGGCGGGTCGGAGCCTCCTATCGTCTTGCCGAGCGCCGCGATGTCCGCAAGGAGGCTCGGACCAAATCGGGGCCACGCCTCCACAGGCACGCCGCATTGATCGGCACGGCGAAAGGGCTACCCGATGACGCTGAGAAGCTCCAAGCCATTGCATTGGCTGGAGTGACGGAGTATTCGTGGAAGACGGCCGCCCGCGAGTGGAGCGCCCAGCGGTGCAACCTCTGACGAGGGCAGCCTCGATCCGCTGCGGCTTTCAGCCAACCTGACGTAGGTTCGGCCGTCATGCCATCAACGCGCGGTTAACCGATGGTTGAAGCGGAAGCTTGATACGTGCCCGCTCCCGGGTGTTGCTGATAGGCTCGGTGACCGCGACGAATATTGACCGCGGGACGCATGTCGCAGGCTGGTTGGATTGCGGCAAAGCCAGCGCGCCAGGGCCTGGCAGGGTTGCCTAGCGTATGTCGGAAAACGACGAAGCGTCATGCCGCGCGCGAATCCGTCTGAGTCGATCGAGGTAGCCGCCAGGCATCTGTTTCGCCACCTCGATGAGCCGGCCGAGCTGCGCCGTAATCCGATTGTCACGAACTATTTCGAGCGGCGCACCGACGTCGATGCCATGGTAGCGATACGTCGCGCCGTCCGGCAAGCCGCCGAGCAGTGCGAGCGCGAGGACCGGGACGCCGGACTGCACCGCCGTGCGCAGCGCAACGGTCGTCTCCTCGAACAGGTTTGCACGCGGGACGGCCCGTATCCAGTCGCCGCGAACGCGCTCGGCCTTTCGGTTCAACAGTATTACCGGGCAAAACAGCAACTGTGCCTTCGCATAGCGCGCATTATGTCGCAGGGCTCGGCGCGCCTGGTTCACGATTTCACGGACCTTGCGTCCATGCGGCTCGAGCTCGCGGAGCGACGCGCCGGGCTTGGAGAGTTTTCCGGCGCGAAACAGATCTGCGACGACGTCGCAGCGCACGCGCCCTCGGCTTTGGCGCGAATCCGGGCGCTGTGCCTCAAGGCTTCCGTGGAGCGGGAGCGCGGCGACCTCACGCACTCGCGATCGTGGCTCACCCAGGCACGAGGGGTGCTGGATGCAGGGCGCATAGAAATGGCGGCCCGCGATGCGCTCGTCGGCGAATGTCAAATCGAGGTCTGGGCGGCTCGGCTGGCCTTCGACGAGCCCGGATCCGGTAAAGGCTTACCCATCTTAGAAGATGCCATCCGGCGGGCTTCAACGGAGGAATCGATCTGCGATACGGCTTCGCAAGCGGTCGTGGTCGACCTTTTCGCGGAAGGCGCAGAACAGCATGAGGCGATTGGCGATTTCGAGCGCGCCAAAACGCTCGCAGCGCTTGCCTTCGAACGCGCGCGCTCGCTGCCGGATTCCTTTCCGCAAAAAAGCTTCGTCGCGCGCACGTTATCTCGGCTGCAGTGGGTTGCGCCGGGCGTGCAAGAGCGCCCGAACGTGGCTAGGCGACTCGAGAACTTTCATTCGGCCTTGGAGCTGGCGCGCCGAAGCGGTTCGATCGAGAACGAGGTGCGCTCGCTGCTGAATCTCATGTCCGTTCACGTTGTTTTGGGTGACTACACGACGGCGATGCTATATTCGCAGAACGCGCTGCGCTTGACCGCGGATTTTCGCGGCCGCCGGCTAGCTGCGATGGCGCGACTGGAAATGACCGACGCGCTTATCGGCGGTTCGCTCTGGCGTCTCGCCGGAGCCATGCTGCCGACGCTGGGCGACGCCTTCGCAAAGGGCAGCTACAACTGGCTGTTCTGCAAAGCGCTCGAGGCGATCTATCTGGCAAAGATCGGGCAGCTCGAGCGGAGCATCGTTGTTGCGACGGCATCGGAACGGCTCGCGCGCGCCGCGGGTTTCACGCGGATCTGCGGCGGCCTCCAGCGCGTGATCGCCTCCAGCGCCAATGCGATCGGCAGCAAGATGCTCGCGCACGAACAAATTCGAGCCTCGATCGACACCGTGCATCGCAGCGGGAGCCTCCTCTCGCTCGGGCACGCTTACCAAGTCGCCGCCGTCATCACCGGCGAACGGCGTTACGCACGCCTTGCCCGCGAGATCGGCATCGAACTCGCGGTGTAGGCAGTCCGTTTTCTCACTCGGCGCGCGTATTCTCACACCCGTCTTGACACTAGGCGGACTAGCCGATTACGCTTTTGCTCCTATGAAGAATGCAAATACGTTCGCGCGCGGCGCCGGCGCGCTCGCGGCGGCCGCACTTCTGGCCGGCTGCGGCGGGAATTCGCTCCAATCCCTGCCCGCTGCGTCGAGCACGGCGCGTGCGCTCGCCGCTGGCGTCTCGTGGATGGATCCCAGCGCGCAGAGAGGCGCACTTCTCTACGCCTCCGATTCGGCCGCGGACGTCGTTAAGGTGTTCTCCTATCCGCGCGGCAAGCTCGTCGGGACGCTGACGGGGTTTCAAACGCCTCAAGGCATGTGCGTCGATAAGGCGGGCGACATCTTCATCACGAATTCGGGAGCGGCGCAAATCCTGGAATACGCGCACGGCGGCACGACTCCAATTGCGACGCTCACCGACTCCAACGAACACCCGATTGGGTGTGCGATCAGCCGGCTGAACGGAGACCTGGCGGCGACGAACATTTTTGACGACTCGTACAGCAACGGCAGCCTTTCGGTCTACCGGCGAGCTCGCGGCACGCCGAAGAAGTACACTGACCCGCAAATGATCGCCGACTACTTCTGCGGCTACGACGCCGCCGGCAACCTGTTCGTAGACGGCACAAGGCCCGCGACCTTCGCGTTCGTGTTCGCCGAGCTGCCCAAGGGCGGAAAGCGCTTGCGGAACGTCACCCTGAACCAAACGATCGCGGGGCCCGGCGGCGTTCAATGGGACGGCAAGTACGTTGCGATTGCCGATCAAGAAGCTCCCGTGATTTATCAATTTACGGTTACGGGTAACGTCGGCACGAAAGCCGGTCAAACAGAAACGCAAGGTTCGAGCGACGTCGTCCAATTCTTCATCAAAGGCAAGACCGTAGTGGGCCCCAACGCCACGAGCGGTCAGGTGATGTACTGGCCGTATCCCGGCGGGGGCGAGCAGGAGAAGATCATCAGCGGGTTCGAGGTTCCAATCGGCACTGCGATCAGCGTGGCCAAAACGTGAAGTCGCTGCGACGTCGCGGACCCTGCGCCGGCTTTGCACCGGCCTGACGGCCCGCGGCGTAGTTTGATGCAGGCGCAACGCTTCTTATGTCTATTGGGTATCTCGGCCGCGATACTCACCGCCGGCTGCAGCATGGGAACGCCTGGACTGGCGCCGACCGGACAAGCCCCCAGTGTCGCGCCGACCTCGCTCTTTGGACGCAGCCTCCTTCGCGCCGCCAAAGCGGGTCTGTACGTGGGCGAGTTCTACGGTACCAGCGTCTACGGATTTCGGCGCAGCGGCAAAGGAGCCGCGGTGTGCACCATCAGCGGCGTTTCGTCCGTCAATGACCTCGCATCCGACGCTAAAGGCGACATCATCGAGCCAGACGGCGGAGGCCGGGAGCTGCGGGTCTTTCGCCCGAACTGCGGGGCCGCTTTGGGTGTCGTGCCCGATCCGTACGGCCAGCCCGCCGATGCGACGAGCGTGAACGCCGCGAGCGATACGATCGCAATCGCCAACATCTTCGGGCCGCAGCGTACCAACGGCAGTATCTCGCTCTGCTCGCTCAAGGGCGGCTGCACGACGAACCTGACGAATCCAAACATGTACGAAGTCACGGGCGTCGCTATGTCTAAAGGCGGCGATTGCTGGGCTTCCGCGGAAGACGCGAACAGTCACGCTAACCTAACCTATTTCAAGGGCTGTAAGGGAAGCGGTGAAACCGCCAAGGGCTTCATCAATCCGGCGTTCGGCGGGCTCGACTTCGACGCCGCCGGCAACCTCGTCTCTTTCAGCGGCGCCAGCGCCCAGCTGTACGTTTATAGCGGGTGTAACCCGCGATGCAAGCTCGCCGGCGGCCCGTTTTCGATGGCCGGCACGTCGGCGTATGGCCATCTCAACAAAACCCACGACATGTTGGCCGTTGCCGACTATCAGCATGGCCAGATCGATCTCTATACCTATACGCCGACGATTGTAAACTACGTCGGCAGCTTCAATAGCGGCCTCTCCCAAACTCTCGACGTTGTCGGGGTAACCTACGCCCCCCACTAGGTCTGCAGGTTTCGTCCTGATCCGCGGGGTGACGTAGGAAAGTGGCACGTCATCTCGGGCCGCCAAACAGGTACCTGAGAGCTGGTTACCTTCAGGTAACAGGGCTTGTCGCATCCTGCGCCTCCCTGGCTTGTAACC
This sequence comes from Candidatus Tumulicola sp., assembly GCA_036490465.1. GTDB lineage: Bacteria > Vulcanimicrobiota > Vulcanimicrobiia > Vulcanimicrobiales > Vulcanimicrobiaceae > Tumulicola. The sequence continues at coordinate 13,353 of DASXDV010000088.1, forward strand.
CAATAAATTCCCTTCTTCTCTTGGAGGTACTGGAATGACCCGTTTGCGTACTTTAGTTGGTATCATTCTGTCCGCGACGCTTCTCACTGCATGCGGCGGATCTGGTGGGGCGTTGAACCCAGTTACGAACACCGCGGCGGCACAAACCGCGTCGCATCGCGCGTCTTCTTCGGGTTATCATCAGCTATACGCATTTAAAGGAACTCCCGACGGCGCCAGCCCGTTGGCCGGGCTGATCGCCGTCAAGGGCAAGCTATATGGCACGACCCTCAACGGATCGAAAAATTATTGCTCCGTAAGCTGCAATAATGGCTGCTATCTCGGATGCGGCACCGTGTATTCCGTCAATGAGAGTGGAAAAGAGCACGTCGTCTATAACTTTCGCGGCAATCTCAACAGCGCGGAGGACGGCTCGTGGCCGTTCGGGCCGGTAACGAACCTCAAAGGCGTCATGTACGGCGTGACGTCGAGCAACGGCGCGAACTCAGCCGGAATGATCTTTAGTGTCACACGGAGTGGCCAAGAAACGAACATCTATAGCTTTAAGGGCGGTACGGACGCCCAAGGTCCAGAAGGCGGTTTAACCTACGACGGCGGCGACCTGTACGGCACGACCGTGTACGGCGGCGGGAGCGGCTGCGGCGGCGCGGGATGCGGAACGGTCTACGAAACGACCACGGCCGGTGTCGAGCGCGTCATCTACAGTTTCAAAGGCGGTGCCGACGGCGAGCGCGATTATTCGAACGTCGTCGCGCTGAACGGGAGGCTCTATGGCACGACGCTCCTCGGTGGTTCGGGTTGCGGCTCGACCGGTTGCGGTACGGTGTACGAACTGAGCAAAAACGGTAAGAAAAAAATTCTCCACACGTTTGCCGGCACTTCCGACGGAGCGTATCCGAACGGCCTCATCAAGGTGAAAGGCGTTCTCTATGGTACGACGGAAGGCGGCGGTCCGAAGAATTCCGGCGTGATCTTCTCAATCACGACGAAGGGCACCGAGAACTCACTCTACGCATTCACCGACATCCCCGACGGTAATCAGCCGGACGCGGATTTGCTGTACTACAACGGCAAGCTCTACGGAACGACTAACGGCGGCGGAACGGGCGGCTTTGGAACGGTCTTCGAAGCGCCAATCTCCGGAGGAAGTGAAACGGTCCTCTATAGCTTTGGCGGCGGTAACGATGGAAGTGGCCCGGAGTCGCCGGTTGTCGACTTTCACGGCGAGTTGTACGGCACGACGTATCTCGGTGGTGGAACGCTTTGCGGCGGCAACGGCTGCGGAACGATTTTCGAACTCACTCCGTAGGTACTGCTGGTGCAAAGGAGGGCGTCGCCGGTTGGCGGCGCCCTTCTTTCTGCGCCGGCACCGGCGGAACGCTGACGACCTCGGGGTGCGCGAACGGCTCGGTGGCCAGCGTGAACGGCAGCGGCAATACTCCAGACGAGGAGCGTCAGCGCAGTCGCGATCATGAGTGCATCGTCCAGCGCGGCTCTCTCGCGAAGAACACAGCAGCGGGCAGTGATCGTCCTAAGCATAGACTTGGCCATCGGAATCGTGATCTGCAGACTAATAGGGAAGGGCCGCGTTGAGCTAGACGTCACGGTTAACGCTATGATACCATCGCCCTGTGAAGACTATATCGATCGCAATTGTTTTAGCTCTTGCACTCCAACTACCGGCTCAGGAGTCCACCGCGTCACCGACTCCAGAAGCAACGCCGCTGGTTCCTCCGACCACAAGAGATGGGAGTAAAGACTTTGATTTTATGATCGGTACGTGGAACGTGCACACTCGAATACTAAGCAAGCTCTTTGTGCACAGCCACGATTGGAAAGATTGTTACGCCAGCATCGCAACCAAGGCATTCGAGAACGGCGGCGGTCAGCTCGAAGTCGGCCCCATGCGCTGCCCGGGAGCTAAGCCTGTGAGCACCATTACTGTCCGCATCTACAACGCCTCAACCCATCAGTGGTCTCTCTATTGGGCAAGCGACACGACCAGTTTGATCGGCCCGCCGCAAGTCGGTCATTTTGGATCGGAGGGCGTGGGCGTCTTCGATACGTACTACACTTACAGAGGCATTCCGGTAGTCTCTCGCTACCGATGGAGCGTTCTTCCCGGAAACCACCCGCATTTCGAACAGCTTTACTCCAACGACAACGGCAAAACGTGGGAGCTCAACTGGGACAGCGTATGTACGAGGGTGTCGGGCTAGCTCGGCAACGAGACCGCTCAATCGGCAAAGCGGCCGATCCGGCAGCCAATTCCATGGCTCTGGCGTGCTGTGGGCTTAGAGCTTTGCGGCGCCATCCAACGCCGCTTATGCAGGACGACTGTTCCGCGGCGCACTCTCGAGCCGTGCTTGAGGCTCGCGCCCATCGATGGATGATTTGACAGGTCTGGGCTGCACTGGCTGATCCGAGCAGACGAGCGATCTTCGAAACTCTTGCCGATCGTCCGCGCGCTGTGGGAGAAATCGCGCGCAATTTGCCGATTAGCCGGCCAGCTGTCTCTCAACACCTCAAGGTTTTGCAAAGGGCCGGTCTCGTGTTCGGTCATCGTACTGGCAACCGGTGCATGTATCGAATCGACGTCAACGGCGTCAACGCCCTCCGCACATATCTCGATCGATTCTGGAAGAAAACTTTGGCTGCGTATAAGGACGCGGTCGAACAGCAAGGAGACATAGAATGAACAAACCTGCCTCCGAAGGACACGACCGTTAGCGCCGTCGTCGTCGCCAACGCGCCGATCGAGCGCGCATTTGCAGTATTCACCGAAGGAATCGGAACCTGGTTTCCGCCCGAATACAACCTTCTTCCGGTTCAAATAGCTGATCGGGTGTTCGAGCAACGGGTTGGCGGGCGCGTCTACGATCGGGGGGTCGACGGGAGCGAGTGCCAATGGGCACACGTTCTAGCCTACGAACCTCCCAAACGAGTAGTGCTCGGTTGGGACATCAGCCCCCGATGGCAAATCGAAACCGTTCACGCCAATGCCAGTGAGGTCGAGGTGCGCTTCATCTCCGAAGCGGAGAATCGTACGCGAGTGCAGCTGGAGCATCGTTACCTCGAGCGCCACGGGGAAGGCTGGGAGCAGATGCGCGGCCAGCTGGGCTCAGAGGGCGGTTGGCCTGGTTGTCTGCAAAAGTTCGCTGAAAGGATCGCTACATAAGTGGCGCCGATCGTTTCAACGATTGATATCGCCCGCACTCCCGACGTGGTGTTCGCTTATGTCACGGACCCGTCGCGGTTCACGACGTGGCAAGAAAACATCGAGAACGGCTGCATGGAGGACGGCACGTGCACTGTTGGCTCGAAGTGCGTTACGGTTCGGCGAATCGGTGGTAAGCCGCGGAGGGTGACATCCGAGATTACGGAGATCGATCCACCAAGAACATGGTCTTTACGCGGCATCGACGGGCCGATAAGAGCGGTCGTTAATGTTACGGTCGCACCCCTCGACAGCGGCACGCGATCGCAACTCACCATTGCAATCGACTTTGAGGGACGCGGTATAGGTAGAGTTCTTGTCCCACTCTTGGTCCGCCGAGAGGCGCGCAGCGAGATGCCTCGGAACCTGAAACGCTTGAGGGAACACTTGGAGCACGGCAGCCCCGCTTGAACGGCCATCAGAGCCCGTCACGTCCGCGGGTCGTGCAGCGCCTATGACGTTGCCAGTCCTTCTGACGGTCCTCCAAGTTTGCAGCCTGTTGGGTTTCAAGAAGTCGAAGGTGTACGAACTGATGAAGCGCGGACTGCTGCCCTATATAGTAGAGAACGAGACGGGGCACCGTCGTATTGAGTATCGAGCGGTCCAGCAATTTGTTAAGAGGCCGCGCGGCCGACGCCTTGAATGGAAAGCTTCATAATGGCGATCCGCGCTCGCGGCTAAGGCACAATCTCGCGCAGAAGAAACGGGACATACGAGTGGAAGCTTTCCTTGAAGGCACCCGACGGCTCGCCGGTTCGAGAATCGTTTTACGGAAAGACGCGTTGCGAAGTTGCCGACAGCATGCGGGAGCTGCACTCGATGCCGTGCATCACGGCTAAAAACCAAGCGACCCCTACAATCACGCAGATAGCGCCCACCGTCGTCCGAAGGAAGAGGTGTTTTCCCGACATTACCCTATTCGCAGTTTGTCCAACTCGCATCCCAACCAAACCAGCCGCTCTGCAAGCTGCAACGCCTCTGCCAGGGTAGTACGGACGTTCACTCGCTTCGCCTCGCGCCGTGCAGAGAGCGCAATTACGCGACCGTATCGAGCTCGGCGAGTGCGTCGGCGGGAAGCTTCAGCGCGGCGCCGGTGAGGTTCTCGTGAAGATGGGCGACGGACGACGTGCCGGGAATCAGGAGAATATTGGGAGAGCGCTGGAGCAGCCATGCGAGCGCGACGCCCATCGGCGTCGCACCGAGCCGCTGGGCGATCCCGTTTAGCGTATCGGATTGCAGCGGCGTGAAGCCGCCGAGGGGAAAGTACGGAACGTACGCTATTCCTTGCGCGGCTAGCGTGTCGATAAGCTTGTCGTCAACTCGATGGGCGACGTTGTAGAAGTTCTGGACGCAAACGATCGGCGCGATGGATTGCGCTTCGGTGATTTGTTCGGCGGAGACGTTGCTGACACCAAGGTGCTTGATCAGTCCGTCCCGTTGCAGCTGCACCAGCACACCAAACGGTTCGGCAATCGAAGCGGGCTCGGGGCTGCTGAAGCCGCCGACGCGAAGATTGACGATGTCGAGCGCGTCGAGGTGCAAGTTCTTGAGATTGTCGCGTACGGCTTGACGCAACTCCTCCGGAGCCAAGGCTCTAGGCCAGCCGCCTTCGGCGTCGCGGCGCGCGCCCACCTTGGTAACGATGTGGAGATCGTGGGGATATGGATAGAGCGCTTCTTTGATGATTTGGTTAGTGACGTGTGGGCCGTAGTAGTCGCTCGTGTCGATGTGCGTGATACCGAGATCAAGCGCAGCACGCAAGACCGTAACGGCGGCGGCGCGATCGGCCGGCGGTCCAAAGACGTGCGGCCCGGCCAACTGCATCGCGCCGTATCCCATGCGGGTGACCGTGAGGTCCTGCCCCAGGGTGAACGTTCCCCCCGCGAGCGATCTCCAATTACGCAATTGCTGCCTTTTCGAAGTAGTGGCCGCTATCGAGATCAGCTAACAGCCGGGAACGAGGCGGATTCCATTCCAGCCGTTGCCGCCTTAACGCGCTCGATGCGGCGAAATCCAGCGCGACGAGCCGGCCAAGGAATTCGAACTGCTCCGCGGCCTCTTCGGGATTTTCGAGACGACCGGCACATTCAACTGCCGTCCGATCACTTCGGCGATCTCTCGAAACGGGACACCGTCGTCGCCGATGACGCGATGGCACTTTCCCTTTATCAGCCGGGCGCTTTCCCGGGCCTTTCCGTTCATACGGCGAAGGAGGTCGTTATGACAAGACGTCCCACCTATCTGCCGGAGTTCCGGCGTAAGATCTCGCAGTTGACAAGCATAACGGCGGGGCTTAAACGCGTACGCCAACCACAGCTCGGAAGACACTTGGTCGCGCCTAAGAGCTTCGCCCTAATCGCCGCATCTTTGGCGATCGCGGCGCTTCCGGCCGGCGCGCAAACCGCGGCGCCCACCGCGCAGACCGTCGTGACTGCGCTGCACTGGCGTAACGTCGGTCCGGGAATCGGCGGCCGCTCCGTGGCCGTGGACGCCGTGCCGGGAACTCCATTCACGTTCTATTTCGGTGCCGTCGACGGCGGCGTATGGCGTTCCACGAACTTCGGTCTCACCTGGACGGACATCACGGACGGCCACCTCAACGTTTCCAATAGCATCGGGGCTCTGGCCGTCGCACCCTCGGAACCGAAGACGATCTACATCGGTACCGGCGAAGCCGATATCCGCAACACCTTCGTCACCGGCGATGGCGTCTACAAGACGACCGACGCGGGCAAGACCTGGCGCTACGCAGGTTTGAAGGACACGCATACCGTCGCAAAAATCGTCGTTGATCCGCACGACGCGAACGTCCTCTACGCCGCATCGATGGGTCACGTCTACGCAAGCAACGCCGAGCGTGGAGTCTTCAAATCGACCGACGGCGGTTCACACTGGAGTAAGGTGCTCTACGTCAACGACGCGACCGGTGCGTGCGACCTCGTCATGGACCCGTCGCAGCCGCAGACGCTCTACGCCGCGATGTGGCAGGCCTATCGCACGCCGTATTCGCTAAACTCCGGCGGCCCCGGCAGCGGCCTATACAAAACGATCGATGGCGGAGGGCATTGGACGAAGATTTCTGCCAAGCCCGGTTTCGCGACCGGCGTTCTCGGCCGCATCGGCGTGAGTGTTGCAGCGAGCGACCCGAACATCGTCTACGCTATAGTGCAGGCGAAGAACGGCGGTGTTTTCCGATCGGAGGACCAGGGCGCCCACTGGAAACTCGTCAACAACAGCATGGAGATGCGGCAACGGGCCTTCTATTTTACGGCGATCTACGCAGACCCGACCGATCCCAACAGGATCTACGTGCCCAACGCACGCTTCTTCGTTTCGCGCGACGGCGGCAAGAACTTCGGGCTCTTGCACCCTCCACACGGGGACAATCACGTTGTCTGGATCGATCCGCACAATCCCCGAATCATTCTCGAGGGCAATGATGGTGGCGCGACCGTTTCGACCGATCGCGGAAAAACGTGGAGCAGCGAGCACAATCAGCTAACCGCGCAGTTCTATCATGTCGCGCTCGACGAAGCGTTCCCATTCAACATTTACGGCGCGCAGCAGGACGAAGGCTCGTTCGAAGGGCCTAGCGCTTCATCGAACGGGACGATCCTGACCAGCGATTGGAAGCCTACCGCTCTCGGTGAGAGCACGTTCATCGCACCCCAACCGGGGAATACGAACGTCGACTACGGTAGTGGTTACTTCACCATCATGATGAGACACGATGCCGTCACGGACGAGTACAACAGCGCCAGCCCGTATCCGCTTTACCGCGAAGGCGCGAGTTCCGGCGAATTGGAGTACCGTTTCGCTTGGACACATCCAATTCTCTTCTCGCCTGTCAATCGCAGGGAGCTGCTCGTCGGAGCGCAGGACGTACTCAGCAGCACCGACTACGGCCGGATGTGGGAAAAGCTCAGCCCCGATCTCACGCGCAACGGTACGAAGAGCGAAGCGGCCAGCGGTGGTCCGATAAATAACGACGCATCGAGTGCCGAAGTGTATCCCTACGTTTCCGCGCTCGCGGTCTCGCCGCTGGACGGCAACGAACTGTGGGCGGGATCAGTCGACGGCCTCGTCCATCTGACCACCGACCATGGCGCGACGTGGAGCGCGATTACACCGCCGGCCCTCCCGCAGTGGGCGGAGATCACCTCGATCGAGCCGTCGCACATCGACAAGTCCACTGCATATTTAACCGCCTCGCGCTACCAATATGACGACTTCCATCCATTCATCTACAAGACGACGGACTTCGGCAAAACGTGGACGTCGCTGAGCGGCGACCTCCCGTCCGACCAGTACCTCTACACCGTTCGTCAGGATCCCAACGCGCCCAATCTGTTCTTTCTCACGGGGAAGAGCACCGTCTTCGTGAGTTTCGACGGTGCCGCGCACTGGCAACCGCTGACGCTCAATCTGCCAAACGTCCAAGTACGCGACGTCGCTATCGACGCACGCGAAGGCAAGGTGGTGATCGCCACACACGGCCGCTCGATGTGGGTGCTCGACAACCTCACGTTGCTCGAGCAGCTCGCAAGCCCGCCTAACGCTAATGCGAACGGCGCGGTGCTCTACGTTCCGCAGCGCGCGTGGCTCACGCACGCGTACGGCGCGCCGGCGTTCGGTGGCCCGGCGAATGTTTCAGGCAACGGTGAAAATCCGCCGTTCGGCGCGACGGTGATTTTCTACGTGCCACGGTCGTATGACGGAAAGACGCCGGTCTCGCTCACGTTCAAAGGCGGCGCCGGCAACATGGTGCGCTCGTTCGCGCTCCACCTGAAAAGTCGAGCGACGCCCGAAGCGCCCAGCGAGCGCTATCACCCCACGGAAGACCGGTCCCGCGCATACGCGCGCCTCACCGGCATCTCGCCTGGGATGAACGTCTTCCAGTGGGATCTGCGATACCCCAATGCAACCGAAGTCACGCACTTCGAACCGTCGGGCTCCGGCGGCGGCCTCGAGGATTCGCTGCTGGGACCACAGATCGTGCCTGGAAACTACACGGTCACACTCGACTACGGCGGCGGGCAGATTTCGCAACCGCTCGAGCTCGCGCTGGATCCGCGCAGCACCGCAACGGCACAGGATTTGGCGGCGCGCTGCGATCTCGGTTTGAAGATCCACGCACTGCAAGATCGGCTCGATCGCGCCGTCAACGCCGCGATTGCTGCGCGTGCGAAGGTTGGGGCGTCCGGCGCCGTCGCGGCGCAGCTCGATGCGGCAATTGGAACCGTTATCGACATCGTGCACCCGCAATCGGACGAGGGCTCACTCCTCTACGAATCGAGACTGCGCAACTTCATTGCGTACCTCAATGCCGAGGTCGATACAGGCTACGTCCGCCCGACCGCTGCGGAGTACGCGGTCTTTGATAAACTCAGCGCCGACGCTGCGATCGCCGAGGCGCGGCTCAAGGCTGCGATCGCCGCCGCACCCTAATCCGACCAAGGCCTCAGGATTCTCCGCGTATTCCCGGAGCCTTTTCAGGCACACGACAGATCGCAGTCGGTGCGCCCCGAGCAGCCACGACTCGCGCCAGGACGCCCACTACTTTCGATTGCCTTAAAACCTGGCGCTACCTCAAGAGCCAGGCATTCGCGGGTAAAGATATCAACGACGGTGAGTAAGCGAAACGGCCGACGTTCATCGCCCATCAGTCGATCATGCATGAAGTCCATGCTCCAGACTTGGTTTGGTGCCGACGGCGCAAGGCGGACACGCACTGCAGCCGACCTTCGACGTCGCTTCGGCTCCTTGGCTCGTAAAAACTGAGGCCTTCTTGGCGGTAGAGACGAGCAACTCTCTTAGGATTTACCTTCCATCCTTCGCGTCGAAGTAGCACGTGTATGCGGCGATATCCGTTTTGAAGCGGTGCTGAGGCGAGCTCCTTGATCCGGCCGCGCAGGACTTCGTTCATCGCTTCGCTTAGGCTTATACTGCAGCGATGAGCGATTGAAGCACAGGGCAAGACTTACCCGTCGCTGGCTCACGTCGTAATGCTGGTTCAACTCGCCGGCCAAAGCGCACCGCTTGGCGTCGGGGGGCACTTCAGAACCGCACGCCCTATCAAAACCGCACGCCTCGAGCTGAGTGATGCTTGTCGAGTCGTTTGCTACGTGGCGTGAATGCCCTTCACAGAACGAGCACGCTGCCGCTATCCAGGCGGCGGTGGCAGCTCGTCTTCCGTGACGGAGCCGTTCGTGACGTCAAAATGTATGACATACGTCTTCCCGTGGCACGGCTTGCCCGGCGTCACTGTAGTTTGATCGAGAAAATGCATGATCGAAGCTTTGAGATCGCCGTCGATATCCGGCGTTGGTGGAATAAAGGGAGACTTCGTGCCATCGCACTTAATGCTGACGAGGACGTTGCCCATGTTGCCGCTGTAGTGAGCAAAGTTCTGTGCGGAGGATACGGAAATGTTCATGTGGGTCGGCCAGGATATCGCCAGCGGCTGACTTGTGTCTGAGGACGGCGTGGGGGCGACGGAGGAACTTGGCCCTGGCGTCGTCTGAGCAATAAGCCCTGATAAGATTATCGCTGAAAGCATATACGCCGCATTCGAGTACGCTCGCGCACGCACCCTTCAAGACTTGGCCGGTGCTATGCCGAAGCTTTTGCCTTTCGCGTACGTGCGCTCATAGCATACGCAGATCCCAGCGGCTACTGCGGGGAAGACGGGTGCGTCGGCGAAGCTGCGCTCGGTCTAGAAGCTGCTGCGGTCGTGACGGAAGGTGAAAGCGTTGCCGAAAACGTGGCCGCAGTTGAAAGCGCGACGGGCAACGCAGCCGAAGCTCATGCGATTAGATCGGCGGTATCGGCAATAAAATGCCGCAGTGGGCCGTGCTGTACAGGGTGCATCCGCCTCCGCGGCGACCGCCGTCGGTAACAATGTTTCTCGGGGCTGTTAGTGCAATCGAGTCCTACCTCGGTGCGGGTGCAAGAATAATCGAGGGAGGATCTAGATCAACATCGGATATAATTGTTTGAGGACCTATCGAGGCAAATGGAGAATTCAACCAGGTGCGCGTTGATATCGGGAACACGAGTCGCCCGCACGTGAATATTGAACGATTTAAGCCACTCGGAAGAAATCGGTACGAGCGTGTTTACAATAAGCACGTATTTGCAAAACCATAACCGCGATTCCGCGACATCGAAGGCAACATGGCGCAGTTAAAAGACCTTTTTGATCGAGATCCTGATGCAGTAGCCGCTCTATTTTCCAATGCGGAGAAGCGAGTAAGCCAGAAAAGACTTAAGGAAGCGTACGTCATTTTAGAAAGATTTGCTACCGAGTTTCCGGAGTTTGATAGCGGGATGGTTTGGTACGAGCTCGCCGATATCTTTGAAAGTCAGGGTGATCTGCTGCACGCTGAGCACGCTTATCGCGAGGCGCTGAAGTACCAGCCTAAATACGATGTATTTTTAATCGCGTTTGGCTTTTTTCTGTGGCGGATCAAGAGAGATCAGGAAGCCGTGGAGGTTTTGTTGCGCGTGCAGGAGCTCAGGAATCTCGAGCCTGGTTTGGCGGAAAGGATCCAGAAGGCGTTAATCGCTATTAGCGAGGGACAAGCATATGATGAGAGGGCTGAAGAGATTTGGAAGTGGTGACAAATAGCTCAACATTTCGGGATTTATATCCTTAGCGCTTTGGCCGTATGTCTTGGAATCAAGCCAGTTCGTAGAGTTCCGAACTCTCGTAGTTCATTTATCGCGAGTACCTTCGTGCGCCAAGCAGGGGAAGAAAGCATCGCAAGCTGTCCGCGGTTTGAGCTAGAAACTGCTCGGGGGAAATGCAATATCCGGAGACCACCGACATCTTCGATCTGCGGTTCCTTGAGTTTATGCTTCGCTCGCCGCAGTCGTTCGCAAACCCATTCTTGAAGTGACCCCGCCAGAACTAGACACTGAGTGAGGTTATTCGAGCCTTGTCACGTTCCCGCCAGGCGGCCGGCGTGAGGTACCCGAGGCTTGAGTGCGGACGTTCGTTGTTGTAGCGATCGATCCACTTGCTGATTACCGCCGCGACCTCGTCGATTGTCGCGATGGTCAGCGGTACGGTCATCTTTTCAACCACAGCGCGCAGCGGGTGGCCGAGACGGCCGATCGGATCTTCGCGGCGCTCGAACCCGATTGTCGTAAGGTTGTCGTAAATGCGGCGGATCGCTTCGGCAAGCCGCGCCAACGAAAAACCCGCAAACCTTTATGGGATGCGGGTTTTGACGTGGTGGAGATGCGGGGACTCGAACCCCGGACCCCTTACATGCGAAGCAAGTGCTCTACCAGCTGAGCTACATCCCCACGGGCCAGCGCCGGAGGATTATACGCGGCCGGCTTGGCACCTGTCAAAAGTGAGAACCATTAGCTTGCGTGCCGTCCTGGCGATTTTTGCGATTGCGACCCTGGCAGCCGTAGTCCCGCTGCCCGTCGAGCCGGGCGGCACGACGTCGCGCGTCGTCGCGGCGGCGAGCCGCTGCAACCCTCGGGTGATCGACGACTACTACTCCCAAATCCGCAACGACGACGCGCATCCGCCAAAGAACGATTCGCGCGCGCTGAACGACCGGTTAGGCGACCTCGGTGACGTCTTGAACTCGCTGAGTGAGGAGCACAACGTGCTCGACAGCATTTGCCCCAACGACACCGACAAGGCCCCGTTGTTCGCGCAGCTCAACGCCGCAACGGCCTGGGCCCTCGCGCTGCAATCGGATATTGCGGCAACGCTGAACGCCTCGTGTCCGCCGGCCGCGAAGGCGTTGCCCGCGGCGATGCTCGCCCAAGCGTGGCTGGCCTTGGCCGCCACCGTGAACGACGAAGGGGGAACGGTTCCGAAATCGGTCGCCGATATCGTTCCAAAGATCCAGACGCGGGCGGCCGCGGTCGGGCTCACCCTGCCGGCCTATACCGAAACGTCGCCCTACTGGCGCGACCAGGTGACGGACGTCGCAAAGCAAGCAGTCCAAGTCTGTCCGACCCCGGTCCCGCCGCCCCCGACCATGACGCCATCACCCTATCCCTCGCCTTAGCAAGATTTTTGCAAACGGTTCTCAAATAGCTCGGGGTGGGCATGCGAGCCGATTACGTCACCCGGCCGCGCGAACTGATCGCCGGGATCCTCAGTCGCGAACGGCGCTTTTTCTCCGCGGCCGAGATCCACCGTTCGCTCGCGCAGGCCAGCGCGAAGGTTTCGCTTTCCACCGTGTATCGCACGCTCGAGCACCTTCAAAGCAAAGGCGACGTGACTGCGCGCGTGGATGCCGACGGCGAGACGACCTACATGTCGTGCGAGCCCGACTATCACCACCATCACGCCATCTGCCGCAGTTGCGGCCGCGTCGAAGACGTCGACTGCGCGGCGATCGAGACTTTTGCCGAGTCGCTGCGTTCGGCAAACGGTTTTCGACTCGACGGCCACGCCATGGAGTTCTTCGGCAAATGCCGTGCGTGCCGCTGAAGCGTTATCTCGGCCGCGCCGCCGTTCTGATCGCCGCAGCGTGCCTCGCGAGCTGTGCCGGACGGTCGAGTGCGGGAAGCCCTGGGCACGCGGGACCGATACAGGTCGTGACGACGATCTCGACGCTCGAGTCGTTCGTCCATGCCGTCGGCGGCGACCGCGTGCGCGTCAGCAGCATCGTACCGATCGGCGCCTCGCCGGAAACCTTCGAACCGACCCCACAGGACGTCGCAACGCTGAGTCGCGCGCAACTGCTGGTCGAAAATGGGGCGGGGCTCGAAACGTGGCTCGACCGGCTTCTGGCCAGCGCGGGATCGCAGGTGCATGTGGTCGTCTGCACCGACGGTTTGCCGATCAAAAACGCCAATCCACACCTCTGGATGGATCCGCAACTCGCCAAACGCTACGTGCTGAAGATTCGCGATGGACTCGTCGCGCTCGATCCTCGAGATGCCGCCCTGTTTAGAAAAAATGCCACTGCCTACAACGCCCGGCTCGATAAGCTCACGAGTAAAATTCAGGCTCAGATCGATACCCTTCCGCCGTCGCATCGGTACATGATCGTCTTTCACAACGCCTGGCAGTATTACAACGGCCGCTTCGGCATTACGACGCTCGGATTCGTCGAGCCCAACCCCGGCCAAGAGCCCAATCCGCAGCAAATTGCGCAGCTAGTCGATCTTGCGAAGCAGCATGGCGTTCGGGCGGTGTTCAGCGAGCCCGAATACAGCCCGAAACTGCTCGTCACGATCGCGCAAGGTGCGGGCGTCAAGGTCGTCCAGGATCTGTACGACGATTCGCTGGGCACCAAGGCGCGCGTGGCCGAGTACATCCCGATGCTCGAATACGATACGGACATCATCGTCGAGGGTCTGCGATGAGGGCACCGCTGACCTGCGCCGTCGGCGAAGCGGTGGCAACGCGCGACCTGGTGGTGCGCTACGACGATTTCACCGCGCTGGTCGGTGCGACGATGACGGTCCAGTTCGGCGAAGCGCTGGGCATCGTCGGACCCAACGGCTCCGGGAAATCCACCTTACTCAAAACGCTCGCGGGCCTGCTGCTCCCGTCGGCAGGCGAACTGTGCGTGCTCGGCGCGCAGCCGCGTCAATTGCCGCCGGGCTCGATCGCCTACGTGCCGCAGATCGAAGCCGTCGATTGGACGTTTCCGGCGACCGTGTGGGACGTCGTCGCCATGGGGCGCTTTTCGCGCTTGGCCTTTTGGCAACGCTTCGCGACGCGCGACCGCGACGTCGTCCTGCGCGCGCTCGAGGCGGTGAACATGGAGTCGCTGGCCGGGCGGCATATCGCGCACCTTTCGGGCGGTCAGCAACAGCGCGTGTTCGTTGCCCGCGCGATCGCGCAGGAGCCGCGCCTGCTGCTGCTCGACGAGCCGACGACCGGCGTCGACGCCGCAACCGAAGAGACGCTGCGCGAACTCGTGCGATCGCTGGTGGCCGGCGGCATGCCGGTGATCATGACGACCCACGACTTGGATCGCGTCGGCGAATGGTTCGACCGGTTGCTGGTGCTCGACCGGCGCGTGCTGGCGATCGGTACGCCGGCCGAAGTCGTCGATTCGGGAGCGTACGCGGGAATTCGCGAGCATACCCACACGCACGGTCACCTGCGGACCGATCACGAAGCGCACGAAGCCCATGCCGTCCATCCGGAAGTCCGGCGATGAGTTTCGACGCGCTCGTCCAGCCGTTTCACTACGCCTTCATGCAGCGGGCCTTCATCGCCGCGCTCGCCGTCGGGCTCATCTGCTCTGCGATGGGAACGTACGTCGTGCTGCGAAAACTGTCGTTCATCGGCGACGGGATCGCGCACGCGTCGTTTGCCGGAATCGTGATCGCCTATCTGCGCGGAGCCAACTTCTACATCGGGGCGGCGGTCGTCGCGGTCGTGACCGCGGTCGGCATCGGCTTCGTCTCGCGACGCGGGCGGATCTCGCTGGATACCACGATCGGCGTCTTGTTCACCGGAATGTTCGCTCTAGGCGTCTTTCTGATGAGCCGGCAACGCAACTACGCGGTCGATTTGCAAAGCTTTCTCTTCGGCGACATTCTGGCGGTGCAGCCGCAGGATTTATGGCTGATCCTCGCGCTCAGCATCGCGGTCGCCGTGGCGATCGTCGCGATGTTCCGGGGGCTGCTCTACACCTCGTTCGATCCGGTCGTCGCGCAGGCGAGCGGCATCGCGGCGCCGCGCTACGAGTACGCGTTGCTGGTGATGGTCGCGCTTACGATCGTGGTCGCCCTGCAAGCGGTCGGCATCGTGCTGGTTGCGGCGCTGCTGGTGACGCCCGCAGCGGCCGCTTACCAACTGACGTCGAGGTTTTCGCCGATGATGCTGTTGGCCGCGCTCTTCGGCGCGGCCAGCGCCGTCGGCGGCCTCTACCTCTCCTATTACGTGCGGGCCTCGAGCGGCGCGACGATCGTCCTGGTGGCGACCGGTTTGTTCTTCGCTGCGGTGGCCGTCAAATACGTGGTACGGGCTCGGGCGCTTAGCGCACCGCAATCGTAAACGGCACGGTGTACAACTTATACGCGCCGCCGCGGAATTGAATCCACAGCTTGTACGTCCCGGCCGGAAGGGCGGGCACGCTTAGCCGCATCCGCGGACCCGCGCCGGTCATGTTCATTTGGTTGGACCCGTTCGAAGACGTCGTATTCCGCACCGACGGATGCACGTGCACGTATTCGAGCGTCGCCGTGTTGATGAACACACAGTGCGCCGGAGCGCCCAAATAGGTTCCGAGGTCGGTGGCCAATTTCGTGCCCTTGTCGACCGTCAGATCGATCGAGAAGGCTTGATCGGCCGGGAACGACGTCTTGTCGAGCACGACGGAATACGGTCCGGCAGTCGCGGTCGGCTCGGAAATCTCCAGCGCCGGCGCCGTCGCCGACACCGGTCCGTCGCTCTCCATCGTGAAGCGAAAGACTTGGTGACCGATTCCGTGCGGCGTGGTATCGGCGTACACGTAGTAGCGGTGATTCGGCTGCTTCGTAAACGATTGCGTGAAGGTCCCCGTCGTCGTATTGAAGGCGGGGTGCAAGTGGTTGAAGGTCGCGAAATCGTCGCGAATGGCGACCACGTGAATCGTGCTCTGCATTTCGACGTCATAGTTGAGGATCGGGTTGCTCGAGCCGTGGCGGAACTGCCGCACGTGGAGCGTCGCCGTAAGCGGGCCGGCGCCTTGGACGGCCCAGAACGTGGAGTCGATTTTCTGCGTCGCATTCAAGAGCGCGAACGTGCCGGTTTGTTTGGGCGGTCCGGCCGACGCGCGGACGCCTGCGGTTGCGAATCCGGCGGTCAACAATAGGGTCCATCCAACGATCGCGCCGCTCAATCGGCGGCTCGCACGACCTTCCACGATTCGTCTCCCATCGGTTCGAGATATCCGGCAGCGCGCAACGCTTCGAAGACTTCGTGGAGTGCCGCCCGCTCGTTTTTATTGGGCATCCCCGCCCAGCGCAGCGCCACTTCGGTGAGTTCGAGGGTTGTCCCCGGCTGCAATAACGAACGCACGAAGGGCGCGGGGAGTTTCACGCGCTCCATCCGGCGCGCGACCGGCTCCAGCGCCGCATCGAAGCTTTGAGGATCTGCCGGCGTAACGACCGGCGCCGCGCCCGTCTCGGTCGGCGGTGCGTCGCGGCGTTCGGGTCGCATGCGCGCGATCGCCGGATCGGCCAACGTCGCCAACCACTCGCCGGCAATCGTCCCGGCCGTTTGCCATGGCACCGCATTGACCGCGGACTTGCGGCGGCCGATACCGCGCAGGATCGCGCGCGCGACTCGTTCCGGCGAAACCGCCTTGATGCGCGACGGCCGGTGGGTGCCCATCGCCCCGTGGAACTCGGTGGCGACCACTCCCGGGTCGACGTAGGTGACCCCGATGCGTCGCGTCCGGAGTTCGCGCCGCAGCTGCGTCGCGGTCGCGCGAATGGCCGCTTTGACCGGCGCGTACGCGCCGAACGCCGGCAGAGGAACGCGCGCGAGGCCGGAACCCACGAACACCAAGCTGCCGGCGGTCCGCTCGAGTTGAGGCAACGCGGCGCGCGCGATTCGGAGCGGCCCGGCGACGTGGAGTTGCCACTGCGCGTCGATTTCGCCATCGGTTTGCGCCAGCAAGTCGCCGTAGGCGCCGGCGCCTGCGTTGTTGACCAATACGTCGATCCGGCCGAAGGCGTGGGTTGCAGAGGCGACGATCCGCGCGGGCGTCTCGCGCGCGGTTACGTCGGCGACGAGAACTTCACACGTGCCGCCGCCCGCGCGAATCGCGGCCGCCACTTCGTCGAGGCGGGCGGCGCGGCGTGCGACGATCAGCACGCCGAAACCGGCGCGCGCCGCCGCCAGCGCCAGGGCGCGGCCAATTCCCGAGCTCGCACCGGTGACGATCATCGCGCGCATTGCGTCAGGCATACGCGTCACAGTAAATCCGATAGCGATCGAAGATGCCGCTCGGCAACGAAGCGTAGAACGCGCCTTCTTCGACGATCGGCGGCGGCGGCGCGACGGTCTCGCGCCGTTGTCTCGCGAGCCGCGCGAGTGCGTCGCCGACCGGCTTGAGCGTCCCGTCGGCGCGCACGATTCCGAACGTCAGCTCGTGCGGCGCACGATCGAAAGGCGGCTGGCTCGCGAGCGCCGGCACGTAGTCGGCCCAGCACCACCAGAGAGCGCCGAGCGCGCCGCGCGCGTGCAGCCGGTCGATCGTCGCGTCCGCATACTCGGCCATCTCGTCTTCGCTCAGACAGGCAAACGGCGCCGCGCCGGCGCGTTGGCGTTTCGCCGGCGGCGCTTCGCCGGGCAGCGGCTCGCGCTCGTATGGCGAGACCGTGCCGGGCGGACACGTCGGATCGCCCAGCTCGGTGAAGAGAACGGATTTGCCGCTGCACGATGCCTGAAGCTGCGAAAGAAACGGCACGACTTCGGGATCGAGGCGTCCCCGCGAAAACGGACTATAGACCGAATATCCGTGCATGGAAGCGAACTCCCACGGCCGCGCGATCGTCGACGGACGCAGATGCCGGTCGCGTTCCAGATCTTCGCCGTGCATGCCGCCGGTTGCCGCGCGTCCCGAGGCCTCGAATAGAGCTTGCGTCAGCCGCGCGCTCCACTGCGCGGCATCCGCCGGCGACGCGGGTTCGCGTAAATTCGAAAACTCGTTGCCGATGTCCCAGGCGAGCAGCGCGGGATGGTCGCGTAAACTCTCGCCGGCGCGGCGCGCTAGCAGAAGCTGGGCTTGCAGCAGTCGCGGATCTGCATAGAAGTCGCCGATTCCATAGGGCGACGTCGTTCCGCCGGCGATCGTGCGAAAGCGTCCGTGCGGAGTCCGCGGGTCGAGCGTCCATGGCGGCAGCCAGTTGACACCGCTCATGTGACCGCAAAAGAGCGTCGGCATGGCTTGCAGGCCGCGATCGGCCAGCGCATCCATTATCGCGCCGAGCCGGGCGATGGCGGCGCCGTCGATCGTTGCGGGTTCGGGCGCGAAGGCTTCCCAGCTCAGGAAGAAGCGAACGAGATCGAAGCCGAGTTCGGCGACGCGCGCGAAATCTTCGCGGATCTCGCCCAGATCGAAGCGCTCCCACGCGTACATCGCACTGCTCCGCGGCCAGTAGTTGATGCCGAGCCGAAATCGCGCCACCAGCATCTCTTCGCCCTCGGCGCGCGAGCGCTCTGCCGGAAGCGGGGATGACTCGCCGCAAGGCGGCGCGAAGCGCTCGGCGATGACGCAAGGCAGCGACGTCCCGAAAGTCGGCATCATCATGGGCAGCCGATCCGATTTGGAAACGATGCAGCCCGCATACGATGCGCTCGTCGCCCTCGGCATCCCCTGCGAGATGCGGGTCGTTTCCGCCCATCGGATGCCCGACGAGATGTTCGCCTATGCCGCCGGTGCCGCCGAGCGCGGGATCCTGGCGATCGTCGCGGGCGCGGGCGGCGCGGCCCACCTGCCGGGAATGACCGCCGCGAAAACGCTGCTGCCGGTCATCGGCGTTCCCGTACGGTCGAAGGCCTTGCAAGGCGTCGACTCGCTGCTCTCGATCGCGCAGATGCCGCCGGGCGTTCCGGTCGCGACGATGGCGATCGGCGGCGCGCTCAACGCGGCCCTGTTCGCCGCTCGGATCGTCGCGCTCCACGATCCCGAGGTTGCGCGACGCCTGGTCGAGTACGTCGCGAAGATGCGCGCCGAAGCGGCCGCCAGTTCGCCGGAGTGACCGATCCCGTTCAAACGATCGGGGTGATCGGCGGCGGTCAGCTGGGCCGCATGTTCGCCCTCGATGCCAAGGCCATGGGTTACGACGTCGTCACGCTCGATCCGCAGGAACGCTCGCCCGCGGGCCAGGTGTCCGACTTCCAAATCGTGGCGCCCTACGACGACGCGGACGCGATCGAGGATCTCGGCCGGCGCAGCGACGTGGTCACCTACGAATTCGAAAACGTCGCGATCGAATCGGTCGAGCTTTTGGAGCGCCTCGGCCACCGGGTTTCGCCCGGGAGCGCGGTGCTGCGCGTTACCCAAGACCGCATTCTCGAGAAGCGTTTCGTGCGCGAGTGCGGGATCGCGACGGCCGCCTTCGAGGCGGTCGACTGCGAGGACGACGTTGCCAAAGCCGCCGAGACGGTCGGATTTCCGGCCGTGCTGAAGACCGTGCGCGGCGGTTACGATGGAAAAGGTCAATGGCGCGTCGAGACGCTCGACGAGGCGCAGGCGGCGTGGAAGGACGCGCGGGGAGCGCCGCTCATTTTCGAACGCTTCGTGCCGTTTACGCGCGAACTCAGCGCGATCGCGACCCGCGACGCCGGCGACGACGTCGCGATCTACCCGATCGGCGAAAACGTGCACGATCGAGGGATCTTGGCGATGACGATGGCGCCCGCGCGCGTCGCGGCGCCGGTCGCCGCGAGCGCGCAACGGATGGCCGCGACGATTGGAAGGCGGCTAGGGATCGTGGGAACCTATTGCGTGGAGTTCTTTCTCACCGCGCAAGACGAGCTGCTCGTCAACGAAATCGCTCCGCGGCCGCACAATAGCGGTCACTACACCATCGACGTTACGCCTTGCTCGCAATACGGGCAGCACGTTCGGGCGATTTGCGATCTGCCGCTCGCGCAGCCGCGCATGCTCAGCAATGCCATCATGATGAACGTCCTCGGAGCCGGAACCGGCGATCGCTTGACCGGCGTCGCGGACCTGTTGCGCGACTCGTCGATCGTCTTGCACGTCTACGGCAAAAAGCACGCCGTCGCACGTCGCAAGATGGGGCATTTCACGATGCTCGTCGACGGGCCGATCGACCGGCGCGCGATCGCGGCGGCCGAAGCGGCGCACGCCAAACTCGGCTGGCGATAAGATAAAAGAAGCGGCGCCCGTCCCCGTTTGGGACGAGCGCCGCGCCGAGGTGCGGGCCGCGCTTACGGCTTGTGGGTGGCTTTCGGAGCCGGTTTCGTGGTTTTGGGTTTGGCCGTCGCCTTGGGTTTCGCGGTGGACTTCGGCTTGGCGGCCGTCTTGTTCGAACTCATCGCCGCCTTCGGCGATGCCTTAGGAGCCGGGGTTGCGGCCGTCGTTACGGCTGCGGTCGCGAAGGTCGTTAAAAATAAAGACGCGAGAAAAGAAATCAGGAACTTCTTGGATCCAGACACTCTACACAGTCCTTTCTAGTGTAGCGAATATGGTGAGAAGGTGCCCGGCTTCGACTCGAGTGCGCCTCGTTCCGGCTAAGTACGACGGTTCGTCGATGCGGCGTGCGACTTTCGGCGCACTACCGGGACGACGTAGCGCGTCGTCGTGTGCGTGTCCCCGTACGTGCTGATCTTGTTGTCCACCAGACCAGCCGCAAGCGCCGCGGCTCGCACCTCGGCGTCGCGCGGAAGCGCGCCGCGCCCCTTTGGATGCACGATCCAAAGCGCTCCGTCTGGTGCGAGGCGGTTTGCCGCCGGGGCGATCGCGGCTAGGTCGCGCGGTCCATCGACGCGTAGAAAAATTAAGTCGTACGTCGCGCGCAGCCGGATGGCAGGGGGTTTGGTGAGGCGCGCGTTGAGCGTGTCGACGAACCAGGGATCGTGCCGCCCGACCAGCGCCGCGCGCGCTTGCGCGACGACGCCGAGCTTGTCACCCAAGCTGCGGTGCGAGTAGTCGCGTTCGGGAGCCTTCACGAAAAGCGCAAGCTCGCCGGTTTCGGCGGGATCTCCGTGTACCCCATCGGGCGGTCCCACCAGTCGTGCCTTCGCCGTGCGAGCTTTCGCTCGTCCGGCGGGGGCGGCAGCCCTAGGGTCAGGGCGGTTTCGTACGCGCCGAGGTATCGGTCGATCATGGCCTCGACCGTGAACTTGGTTTCGACCCGAGTGCGGCACGCGCGCCGATCCAGACTCGCTAGCGACGGTACCTTGGCAACCGCGCCGGCGACGTCGTCGCACAAGAAACCGGTCACGCCGTCGACGACGATTTCGGGGATCGAGCCCATCCGCGCGCCCAGCACCGGCGTACCGCAGGCCATTGCTTCGATCAGCGTCATGCCGAAGCGTTCGGGACGGGTGGTCATGTGCACGAGCGCGAGCGCCCCAGCCAACAGCTCGTTGCGCTCGGTTTTGTCGACCGCGCCGAGATGCTGCACGCGATCGCCGTCGATGTGCGGAAGAACGCACTCGCGAAAATAGGCTTCGTCTTGAGGAATTGCTGCGATCTTTAGACGCAGCCCGGCGCGCCGTGCGATTTCGATGGCCAGGTGCGTTCCTTTTTCGGGATGGAATCGTCCGAGGAAGACGAGATAGTCGCCCGGCGTGTCGCGGAACGGAAATTTCGCCGGATCGACGCCGTTGTAGGTGGTCGCCAGATAGTCGAGCCCGGGATCCCGATCGGAATCGGAGATCGAACAGTAGAAGCTGCGCCACGCGCAGGCATAGTAGGCCGCGAGAATTTGGGGCGACGAAAATCCGTGGATCGTCGTCAGCATCGGGGGGGCCTGCGATCCCAGCGCGTAGGTCAGCGGCTTCCAGTCGAAGTTGTTGTGAATGAGGTCGAATTCGGACGCGCGCCGGAACAGTTCGCCGATGTGAAGCGCACCGAATACGTCGCCGGAGAGGGCCGGATCTTCGTTGAGTCCGACCGGCACGACCGATGCCAGCTTTCCTTCGAAGTGCGAGTTGCCGGCCGCAAAGAGGGTGACGTCGAGCCCGCGGCGCCGCATTCCCGAGGCGATGTCGAACGCGATCTGCTCCCAGGGACCGTAGCCGGCGGGCGGTGCCGGCCACGAAATGGATGCCAATACCGCCAGCCGCAGACCGGCCATCTTAGCCGCCGGCTGCGCGTTCACGTTATTCGTCGGCGTCGACGACGTGCGTGTCGTGCAGGCTGCGCGCCAAATTCCATTGCGTCTTGTGAATCAGCTCGCGAACCGCCAATTCGATCATGGGCGGGACCGGCGCCGGGCGCGCGTAATCGAACATGTCGCTGAGATCGTCGCCGGAGGCGTCGCGCTGTCCCAACGTGCCCAGCGCCCAATTTTTCTCGATGAACCGCACGATCGCGGTGGTGGCCCGCGGCGTGTGCGAGACGTACGGCGCGTAGTGCGGGTTGTCCGGCGTGTAGTTGGAACGCGCCCAGGGTGAAATCACGACGATCGGCACGCGAAATCCCAAACTGGTGGCGTCGGGACCACGCGGCGGGGGAACGTGATCGTACCAGCCGCCGCTATCGTCCCACGTGAGGATGATCGCGGTGTTGCCGGAATAGCGGCAGGCCGCATCCCCCGAGGCGGCCGTCTGCTCGACGGCCATGTAGATCGAACCAACCCAGCCCGGTCCGGCGTTGCTCAGCGAGCCCGCGTGGTCCGACGCCATCCAGGTCGGCGTGACGTATGCGACCTGAGGCAACGCGCAGTTTTGAATGTCGGCCAGCACGTTCGACATTGGCGAGACGACGTTGTTTTGCCAATCCGGTCCGTACCGAATGTGCCGGATCGCGTCGTAAACGTTGACCCACGCATCGGCGACGGCATCGGCCGCTCCCGTGTAGTATTTCCACGAGACGTGGGCACGATCGAGGAGATCGCCGATCGTCGGGTTATCGAAGCACGGAAAGATGCCGGGCGATAATTCGGTTTCGCCCGCACCGAAGATCGGGACGGTGGTGCCCGGTTTCGAATCGCATCCCCAAGTGATCGGGTCGCTGGGATCGTCGGCCGCCTGACTCTGCGCGCTGACTAAGAACAGATGGCCCGGAAACGTCGGAACGAGGCGGGGAGCGAAACTCTCGTCGGCCAACGCGTAGCGCTGCGCGAGCAAGTGATACATCGTGGTTTCGTACGCCGGCAGATAGGCCAGCGGGAAGTTCGGCGGCGCCGGCGGGAAACCGGGGTCGGGATAGACCGGATCCTTGACGAACCCGTCCATCTTTCCGCCGTTCCATTCGGCTAGCAGCGCGGCGTGGGAGTGCCGCGGGTCGGCCGGATATTCGAAGGGTACCGCTTTCATCGGAATTTTGCGGCCGTCGATCTCGGCCGTCTGCGTGACGTTCGCTCCCGGATACGGGCCGCCGCCGGCGAGAACCGACGAAGCGAACAAGTTGTCGGTGGTGCGATTCTCTTGGATGACGACGATCACGTGAGCGATCGGACTACCGGCGACCGGCTGTCCGGCGGGCGTTTCCGCGCAAAGACCCGTCCCAAGCGTCAACGCGAGGGCCGCGCGCGCAAACGCTTTCATACCATCGCTCCACCCTTGACGACCGCCTTGGGCGAGCGCAACGTCCGTACGTCCGTTCCTACGTCGCCGTCGAGCAGCAGCAAATCGGCGGGTTCTCCCACCGCGAGGATGCCACGGTGCAAGCCGATCAGCTCCGCCGCCACGGCAGTCGCGGCGTGGAGCGCCTGTTGCGGCGTCATGCCAAGCAGCGACCACATCAACTCGACTTCGAACGCGTAGTTCTCGTGGTAGTTAAACGGAGTGCCGGCATCCGAGCCGCCCGCGATCCGAACGCCGGCTTCGAACGCGCGGCGCACGTTGGCGAGCATAAATTCGTTGACCACGCGCGCTTTGTCAAGCACGTACTGCGGCTGGCTTCCGTCTTCGAGGTGCGCCAAAATACACGTCGGAGCGGTCAGCGTGGGCACCAGAAACGTCCCGCGTTCCTTGAACAGCTCGATCGCTTCGTCGTCGAGCATGTGTCCGTGCTCGATCGAGTCGACTCCGGCCCGCAGCGCGTTTTTGATGCCGAGCGTTCCGATCGCGTGCGATGCCACCCGTAAACCGTGGCGGTGTGCCTCGTCGACCGCGGCGTCGAGTTCCTGCGGGGTCAACTGCGCGTTCCCCGGGACGGCGCCTTTGGTGAGCACGCCGCCGGTCGCAATCACCTTGATGCAGTCGGCGCCCGCCCAGAGTTGTTCGCGAACCGCTTTGCGGGCGTCCCAGGGCGAGTCCACCATCCGCCCGAGCGGCCAGCCGTGACCGCCGGTCATACAGAGCACCGCTCCGGCCGCCCGCATGCGTGGTCCCGGGATTCTTTCCGCCACGATGGCGTCGCGAACGTCCGGTGCGATCGCGTTGGAACTGCCGACGTCGCGAATCGTCGTCACCCCGGCGGCAACGCTCTTACGCGCGTTCTCCACCGCGCGCAGCAACCGCTGGTTCGGCGTCGTCGACAAAACGGCGGCCATCACGTCGGGCTCGCCGGACGCCTCGAGATGCGAGTGCGCGTTGACCAGGCCCGGCGTGACGCACGCCGCCTCGGCATCGCACGCGCCGCCGGCGGCCCGCAGTTCCGCGACGCGTCCGTCGGCGATCACGAGATCGACGTTGCGTTTGGGCGGCTCGAGCGTCCCGTCGTAGAGAATACCCGCGCGCACGATCATGGCTGGCCAACCTCCGTCTCCGCGCCGGCCAACGAATCGGCGGCTTCGAGCGCTTGATACGTCTTGCTGGTGAGCGGATGCCCCACGATGCCGGCGATGTAGCGCGAGGCGGCCCGCACTTTGGTCAGATCGACGCCGGTTTCGATCCCCATATTGTCGAGCAGATAGAGCACGTCTTCGGTGCCGACGTTTCCGGTCGCGCCCGGCGCGTACGGACAGCCCCCCAACCCGCCGGCCGACGAATCGAAGGCGGATATGCCGTGCTGGAGCGCGGCATAGACGTTGGCGAGGGCCGTTCCGCGGGTGTCGTGAAAGTGAAAGGCGATTCGCTCGAGCGGAATCTTTGCGGTCAAAAGCGGGACGAGGGCGTCCACTTGGCTGGGAACGCCAACGCCGATCGTGTCTCCGATCGAGAGCTCGTCGCAACCCATGTCCATCAAGGCGACGGCGACGTCGACGACCGACTCGGGCGTGACGGTGTCGCCGAAGGGCGACCCGAACGCGGTCGACACGTACCCGCGCACCCACATGCCGTCGCGTTTGGCCGCGCGAACGACCTCGCGAAAGACGTCGAGCGATTGCGCGATCGTCATGTTGATGTTGCGTTGGGTAAATTGCTGCGATGCCGCCGTGAAGACGGCGATCGCATCCGCACCCGCAGCTTTCGCGCGCTCGTAGCCTTTGAGATTGGGCGTGAGAACCGGATACCGGACGCCCGAAGCCTTGTGAATGCGCTCGAACACGTCGGCGGCATCGGCGAACTGCGGGATCGCTTTGGGACTGACGAACGACGTCGCTTCGATCCAGCGCAGCCCGGTTTGGGAGAGCAGATCGAGAAAGAAGACCTTGGCAATGGTCGGAACGAGCGCGGCTTCATTCTGCAGCCCGTCGCGGGCGCCCATCTCGAAGAGCGTAACGGTTTTTGGCAAGCGGCTCATGCGGTTGGTTCGAACTCGACCAGCGGCGTACCGCCGGCGACGATCTCCCCTTCTTTGACGAGCACCGCCTTTACCTTGGCGCCGCTGGCCGCGTCGATGCGATGCTCCATCTTCATCGCTTCGAGAACGACCAGCAGATCGCGTTCTGCGACGACGTCGCCCGCGCGTACCGAAACCTTGACGATCTTGCCGGGCATCGGAGCCGCGACCCGGCCGTCGAGCGAGCCGCCGCGAGCGGCGTCGGCCATCCCGATGGCCGGCGGCGGAGCGAACCGGAATGCGTATTCGCGGCCGTCTACCTGCACGACGAACCCGTCGCCCTCGAAGACGACCGTGCCGGCCACTGCATTCGCGCCGTCGAGGGTGGCGCGCACGAGGCTGCCGTTACGCACGGCCTGCAGCCGTCCGGCGAGATCGCCGCTGAGCTGCCACTCGCCGCTCGTGCCGGTGGCGTCGGCGACGATCTCGATGGGCGAATCCGTCCCGGTCTGGAGGCGCAGCGGCCGGCCGACTCCGGCGACGCGCCACGGAACTCGCTCGTCGAGCAGCAGCGCGGCCGCGCCCACCGCCACCGCCGCGGGCGCAGCGGCGCCCACGGCAAACACCGATTCGTCGAGCCTTTGCGCCAGAAAACTCGTCGTCGTTTCGCCGGCGCGAAAAGCGTCATCGCGCGCGATCCACAGCAGCAGCGGAACGTTGGTGCGGATGCCGGCGACGGCGAACTCGGCGAGAGCCTGCTCGAAGCGAGCCACCGCGTGCGCGCGATCGGCTGCGGCGACAATCAGCTTGGCGAGCATCGAATCGTAGTAGACGCCGACTTCGCTGCCGGCCGTGACGCCCGCGTCGACCCGGACGCCCGGGCCTTCGGGCGGCGACCAGCGCGCGATCGTTCCGGTCGAGGGCAGCATGTGGTTGGCCGGATCCTCGGCATAGATGCGCCCTTCGATCGCCCACCCGCGCGGGCGAACGTCCGCCTGGGAAATGGTCAAACGCTCGCCGTTGGCGATGCGCAGTTGCCATTGGACGAGGTCCACGCCGTAAACCAGTTCGGTGACCGGATGCTCGACTTGCAGCCGGGTATTCATTTCCAAGAAATAATACGCGCCGTCGGCGGCCAGCATGAATTCGCACGTCCCGGCGTTGACGTAGCCGACCGATTGCGCCGCGCGGACGGCCGCGGCGCCCATTTCGGCGCGCAACTCGGGCGATAGCGCGACGGACGGAGCTTCCTCGACGATCTTTTGATGGCGGCGCTGGATCGAACATTCGCGTTCGCCGAGGTGGATGAGGTTGCCGTGGGCGTCCCCGAGAATTTGGAACTCGATGTGGCGCGGGTCGCGAAGATAGCGCTCGAGCAATACCGCATCGTCGCCGAACGCCGCCGATGCTTCGCGCCGGGCTGTGGCCAGCGCTTCGTCAAACTGCTCGAGTGCGTCGACCACGCGCATCCCGCGTCCGCCGCCGCCGGCGCTGGCCTTGATCAACAGCGGGAAACCGACGCTCTCGGCCCGAGCGCGCAGCGTCGCGGCGGTCTGATCGTCGCCGTCGTAACCGGGAACGGTCGGGACGTCGAACTCGCGGACGCGGCGTTTGGCCTCGATTTTGCTGCCCATCGCGTCCATCGCGTCGGCGGACGGTCCCACGAACGTCAGACCGGCCCCGGTAACCGCGCGTGCGAACGCCGCCCGTTCGGACAAAAATCCGTATCCGGGATGGACCGCATCGGCGCGCATGGACAGGGCCGCGGCGAGGACGGCGTCGACGTCGAGGTACGACTGCGCGGCGGGCGCCGGACCGACGCAGCGGGCGTCGTCGACGAACTGCAAGTGATAGGCGCCGGTGTCGGCTTGCGAATAGATGCCCAGCGGGACGATGCCCATCTCGCGAGCGCCTCGCGCCACGCGCACGGCGATCTCGCCGCGATTGGCGACGAGCAGGCGCTCGATCATGCGTGGAAAGCCGGTTTACGGCGCTCGAGAAACGCGCGCAAACCTTCTTGACCTTCGGGACTGATGCGCTGGTTGGCGATGGCCTGCGTGGTTACCGCGCGCGACTCGGCATAGCCGGCGTCGAGCACGCGCCGCACGAGCAGTTTGGCGGCGCTGGCCGCATAGGGCCCGGCACTGCGGATTTCGGCCAACACGCGCTCGACGGCGGTATCGAGTTCCCCGGGGGGAACGACCTCGTGCACTAAGCCGATCCGGCAGGCACGCGCCGCATCGAAGCGCTGGCCGGTAAAGAACAGCGCGCGCGCCTGCGACACGCCGATCTTGGCGAGTACGAACGGCGAAATCACCGCCGGGATGATGCCGAGTTTGACTTCGGTAAAACCGAAGGTTGCGTCGTCGGCCGCCACGACGACGTCGCACACCGCGGCCAAACCGGCCCCCCCGCCGAGCGCCGCGCCTTGAATGCGCCCGACGACCGGGCGAGGACAGTTGTCGATGGCGCGAAACATGTCGCTCATGCGTTCGGCATCGATCGCGTTAGCTTCGAAGCTCAAATCGAGGGAGTCGCGCATCCAGCCGATATCCGCGCCGCCGCAAAAAACCGTGCCTTCGCCCGCCAGTACGACTCCCCGAACGTCGTCGGCGGCCGAAATTCGGGTGAAGGCGGCATGCAGCTCGTGGATCATGGCGGCATTAAAGGCGTTGCGGACCTCGGGGCGTGCGAGCGTAACGCGCGCGATCCCGTCGGCAAAGGTCAGGGAGACGGTGTTTTCAGACATGCTCGGGGCGGCTTCTCGATTCAATCCAATCGCGCCTGGAAATCGTTCCCTTACGTGATCTATCGGTACGCCTTGCTCACCCGCGCGAGCCACTGGGTTTGGGTGCTCGCGTTTGCCGTGCTCGTCTCGAGCGGGCTGCAGATTTTCAATGCATCCCCAAACCTCGACGCTTCGGACAAAAGCAATCCGGCGCGGCGCGTGCTGGCCATCGCGGCGCCGGCCGAGGGCGTCGGAACCACCACGATCTTCGGGCGGACGTTTGTGACGACGGGCTGGTTGGGGTGGACCGACGACGGCATGGGCTCGCGCGGCGCACACGCCTTTCCGGCGTGGATCACGATCCCGGGCTATCAGGATCTCGCCGACGGCCGGCGCTGGCATCTCTTTTTCGCGTGGGTAGGCAGTGTGTGCTGGCTCGCGTGGCTGCTCTCGGCGGCGCTCAAAGGAAGCTTGGGTCAGATGCTGCTGCGGCCGAGCGATCTGCCCAAACTCTGGCCGATGCAAGCCTATTATCTCGGGCTTCGCAAAACGCCCCCCGCTCACGGCGTGTACAATCCGCTGCAGAAGCTGGCGTACGTCGTCGTGCTGTTCGTCATCGCGCCGCTGGTCGTGCTGACCGGTCTCGCCCTCTCGCCGGGAATCGACGCGATCGCCAATCCGCTGACGGTGATGTTGGGCGGCCGTCAATTCGCCCGCTTGTGGCACTTCGCCGGCATGCTGCTGCTGCTGGGATTTTTCGCGGTTCACATCTTCCAGGTCGCGACGCAAGGCGTCGTCAATCAGATGCGAGCGATGATCACCGGCTGGTACCGGCTGAGTGGGCGCGACGGGGCGGGACCGTGAAACGCCGGATTTTCCTGGCGTCGGCGACTTCGGCGGCGGCGCTCGCGGGCTGCGGCCCGATCGGTTCGGCGCTCAACGGCAACGTCGCCGTGCAACGGCTGCTAGCGACGGCGGAGGATTTGAATCACGCGGTTATCGGAACGCGCGGCATGGCGCGCGAATATCGCGACCGCGACGTCGATCGGATGTTCCGCATTAACGGCTTTGCGACGCCGAGCGATAGCCACTACGCGCACCTGATGGCGGACCGGTTCGCCGCCTACCGATTGGTCGTCGACGGGGCGGTCGCGCGCCCGCGAACGTTCGATCTGGCCGAGCTGCGATCGCTCCCGCAGCAAACGCAGATCACGCGGCACGATTGCGTGGAAGGCTGGAGTGCGATCGGAAAATGGAGCGGCGTGCGCCTGGGCGACGTTCTCGATGCAGTCCAGCCGCGTTCCGGCGCGCGCTACGCGGTGTTCCACTGCATGGATAACGACGGATCGGGCAATCTTTATTACGAGAGCCTCGACTTGCATCAGGCGCGTCATCCGCAGACGCTGCTCGCGACGCGGCTCAACGACGCGCCGCTCGATCCCGAGCACGGCGCTCCGGTGCGGCTGCGCGTCCCGACGCAACTCGGATACAAGAGCGCGAAGTGGGTTGCCCGAATCGAGGTGGTCGCAAGCTTTACGAACATCTATTCCGGTCACGGCGGCTACTGGGAGGATCAGGGCTACGAGTGGTACGCCGGCATATGAAGAGGATGCGTTCGGCCCCCGAGCAATGAAAGCCGAAACGGGAGGGTCTTAACGTGAGGTGGTTGCGTTCGTTTTCCACGCTCGCCTTCGTAGCGGCGGCGTTGCTGGTCGTTCCGGTCGCCGCGCAGGAGCCGGCGCACACTACGTTCGCGCCGGCGCCGCCCGGAGCGGTGGTGCAGAATCAACTCGTGTATCTCGGCGGCGAAGCGATGCATAGCCAATGGCGCGCGGTCGCGAGCAAACGGCTCGCGGGCAGCTCGGCTGGGACCAACTTCAATCAGTGGTATCTCTCGATCTACGCGATCGACGGGAGCACGTACCGTCTGAAGTATCGCTCGCCGGGGAACGGCGGTCCGCTATCGACCGTAACCCAGGCGCCGGGCGGCGCGAAGATGTGGTTTCCGCTGCAGACGATGCAGATCGTCGGAAGCGCGGAACTGATGCAGGCCGGCGTGCAGCAACTGGTCGTCGCTTCGCACGAAACGGGGGCCGACTGCGGCGCCGCGATGGTCACCATCTTTGCCGCCGACCCTCGCGGCAACGTGGTGCCCGCCGTCTCGCTGCGCAACGGCTGCGAGCTGCGAGCGACGATCGCCCACGGGCACGGCAGCGTTCGCGACTCGATCGTCCTGAGCGGCCCGTACTATAACTCGACCGCGCCCATGTGCTGCCCGACGAAGGTCAAAGCCACCGCCGTGCTGAGTTACCGCAACGGCAAGTGGACCCAAACGCCGCGGTATTACGAAATGGATCTCGGCAAGCTGCCACCCTCCTAAGCGGGGTCCCCAAGCAGCCTGTAGGCAACTTGAAGGTTCCTACGGGGCGTGGTAGAGTGGAGCCATGGGAGCCGTCGCGCAGGTAAGGCATCGCGACCGGGCCGCCGGAGCG
Source organism: Candidatus Tumulicola sp. (assembly GCA_036490465.1). Taxonomy (GTDB): domain Bacteria; phylum Vulcanimicrobiota; class Vulcanimicrobiia; order Vulcanimicrobiales; family Vulcanimicrobiaceae; genus Tumulicola. The sequence goes on from DASXDV010000088.1 coordinate 44,028, forward strand.
ATCCTCGACGCCATCCGGGAAACGCTGGGGTTGAGCGAAACCGAATTGGCGGACCTCTTCGGCGTGCGTGCGCCCTCGATCGCCGGGTGGCGCGATCATGGGATTCCGCCCGCCCGCCGCGCTTCGGTCGAGCGCCTGGCCGATTTAGCCCGGGTACTGCGCCGCGAGGTCAAGCCGTCGCGCATCCCCCAGGTCGTCCGTACGCCCGACGCCTGGCTCGAAGGCCGGACGATGCTCGAGGTCGTGCGGGAAGCTGGGCCCGAACCGATTTACGCCTACCTGCACCGCCTTTTTTCGTACGACGGCGTTTGACGCTGCCGCCCGGGTGGCACACTGCGCGGCTAGGCTGACGAAATGAAGTCGTTGCGCCGTTCCGGGATTTATTTTCGCGTCTTTAAACCCGGTTGGGGCGACCCGCTCGATCCCGCCTATTCGAAGTCCAGCGGCGGCCGCTGGAATGCGCCGGGGGCGTTCGGAGCGATTTATCTCTGCGCGACGCTCGAAGTTGCGGCCGCCAACGCCCGCGCGCGGCACGCGGGCCGCGCGATCAGGCTGTTCGATCTCCTGCCGTCTCGCCGTCCGAGCCTGTTGGAAGTCCGCATCCCCGACGGCGAAATGCTCGACGTCGTCAGCGAGGAAGGCGTGCGCGCCGCGGGATTGCCGCGCGGCTATCCGTACGGCGTGCCGCACGAACGCTGCCAAAGCGTGGGCCGGCGGGCGTACGCGCTATCCGAACTGCGCGGCATCGCGTGCCGTTCCGCCGCCGAGGCGACGCCCGGCGCTTGGGCCGGCGAAGAACTTGCGTGGTTCGATCGCTCGCCGGTGCTGCGCGAACACGGGCCGCGGCGCACGTTTGCCCAGTGGTATCCGCACCCGTTCCCGCGCTGACGCGGAACTACATCCGGAAGATGCCGAAGTGGGTGCGCGGCTGTGGCGCGTGGGCGGCCGCTTCGAGTCCGATTGCCAGCGTCCGGCGAGTGTCGAGCGGATCGATGATGCCGTCGTCCCACAGGCGCGCGGTCGAATAGTACGGGTTCCCCTCGCGCTCGTATTTTTCGAGGATCGGCGCTTCGAACTTGGCCTTGGCGTCGGCCGTCAGGTCGCCTTTAACGGTCGATAGCACGCTGGCCGCCTGCGGCCCGCCCATGACGCTGATGCGCGCGTTCGGCCACATCCAGAGTTGGCGCGGAGCGTAAGCGCGGCCGCACATCCCGTAGTTACCGGCGCCGAAGCTGCCGCCGATCACGACGGTAAATTTGGGAACTTCGGCGCACGCGACGGCCGTCACCAGCTTTGCGCCGTCTTTGGCGATCCCGCGGTTCTCGTATTCTTTGCCGACCATGAAGCCGGTGATGTTCTGTAAGAAGAGCAGCGGCGTTCCACGCTGCGCGCAAAGTTCGATGAAGTGCGCGCCCTTGAGGGCGCTCTCGCTGAAAAGGATGCCGTTGTTCGCCAGGATGCCGATGGGATGTCCCTCGATGCGTGCAAATCCGCAGACCAGCGTCGTGCCGTAACGTGCCTTGAACTCGTGCAAGTCGGAGGCGTCGACGAGCCTGGCGATCACCTCGCGCACGTCGTAACCGACGCGGCTGTCGGCTGGAATGACGCCGTAGAGGTCGCGGGGATCGTATTTCGGAGGCTCCGGCTCGGCCCGATCCCACTGCCGGGGCAGCTCGAGGTGCAGGTTTGCCACGATTTCGCGCACGATCGCGAGCGCGTGCGGGTCGTCGTTGGCGAAGTGATCGGCGACGCCGGAGATCCGCGTGTGGACTTCGGCGCCTCCCAGTTCTTCGGCCGTCACCTCCTCGCCGGTCGCCGCTTTCACCAACGGCGGACCGCCGAGGAAGATCGTTCCGTTGCCTTTGACGATGACGGTTTCGTCGCTCATTGCCGGCACGTACGCTCCGCCCGCCGTGCACGATCCCATCACCGCCGCGATCTGGGGGATACGCTTACCCGACATGCGGGCTTGGTTGTAGAAGATCCGTCCGAAATGATCGCGATCCGGAAAGACGTCGGCCTGCAACGGCAAAAACGCGCCGCCGGAATCGACTAAGTAGATGCAAGGCAGATGGTTCTGCTCGGCGATTTCTTGAGCCCGCAAATGCTTCTTGACGGTCATCGGGTAGTAGGTGCCGCCTTTGACCGATGCATCGTTGGCGACGATCGCGCAGTGCTGTCCTTCGACGACGCCGATCCCCGTCACGATTCCTGCGGCCGGGGACGCGTCGTCATACATGCCGTTGGCGGCCAACGGCGAAAGTTCGAGAAAGTCGCTTCCCGGATCGACCAGCCGGTCGATGCGCTCGCGCGCGGTCAGCTTGTTGCGCCTGCGATGCTTCGCCACGGCTTCGGCGCCGCCGCCCTCGCGCGTCTTAATCAGTCGCGCGCGCAGGTCGGCAACCATGCCCTCCATCCGAGACGCGTTCCGCTCGAACGTTTCCGAGTCGCGTTCCAAGCGAGTTTCCAAGACGGCCATCGCCCCGCGCTTTCGGCGCTTGGCCGGTCCGTTCCGGTGAGCCGCCGGGCGGGAATGAAACGCGGGTTAAAGTGTCGCGCCGGCCGGGCCGTGCCGTCGCGCCGCGATGCTATACTACCGTTCGATGGCACTCCCCCAGACGCCGGTCGATTTCGGTGGAATGAATCGTCCGCAAGGACGCCTGGATTCGGCGTCGGCGTTGGCCGCGTATCCGGGCGCATTGAACCAGCGTTCGGCGGCGCATTTGCTGCGTCGAGCCGGTTTCGGCGGTTCGCCCGACGACGTGCGCCGCTATGCGGGGATGCCGGTTGGAAGCGCGGTCGAGTCGCTGGTACGCTTTCCGGCTTCGGCCGCGCAGTTGCCCGAGCCCGACGCGTACAGCCCGGTCGCGCAGCTGTCGCAATACGGTCGCGCGGGGTTGCGCGCGATGAGTCCCGAGGACCGCAAGGCGTTCAATCGCCAGATCCGCCGCAGCGAAATCGGTTCGGTTCTATCGCTGCAGCTGTGGTGGCTCGATCGGATGCTGACGACCCCCGCGCCGCTGCAAGAGAAGATGGCGCTGTACTTTCACGGACACTACACGACCGCCGTCGTTCAGAAGGGCGTCTCGCCCGCGATGGCCTACAACCAGAACCGCCTGTTCCGCGACCACGCGCTGGGGAATTTGCGCGAGTTGACGCGAGCCATTTCGAAGGATCCGGCGATGCTCGTCTACCTCGACAACGACGCCAACTTCAAGCTCCATCCCAACGAAAACTACGCGCGCGAACTGATGGAACTCTTCACCCTCGGCGTCGATCGCTACACCGAGGACGACGTGCGCAATGCGGCGCGAGCGTGGACCGGGTGGCGCTACGATCGATTTACGGAAAGCGCGGCCTTCGTCGGCCAACTGCACGACGACGGCGCCAAGACGATCCTTGGGCGGACCGGGAACTTTACCGGCGACGACGTCGTCGACATCATCTTCGCGCAGCGGCAGTGTGCGCGGTTCTTCGGCGCGAGCCTGCTGCGGACGTTCGTGTACGACGATCCGGAGCCCGAGTTAGTGGAAGGCGTGGCCGACCTGTTGATCCGCCACGACTACGAGCTGGCGCCGGTGGTCTCGGCGATCCTGCGCAGCAAGGTCTTTTTCTCCGAGCGGTCCTATCGCGCGCTGGTGAAGTCGCCGGTCGAGTTCGTGGTCGGAACGTATCGCACGCTCGGGCTGGGAAAAGTCGACGGCAGCGTCCTGCCGGCGCTCAAGCAGATGGGACAGGTCCTGTTTTACCCGCCCAACGTAGCCGGGTGGCCGGGCGGCGCCAATTGGCTCACCAGCGACACGATGATCGCGCGTCAGAACTTTTTGAAGCGCACGCTGAATTCGCGAACGATCGCGGCATCGTCGTGGCTGCGCGGCGTGCCGATGCATCCGGGATCCGCCGCCCAGACGCTGGTGTCGACGATTTTACAGGGCGATGCGGCTCCGGTTGCCGTGTCGCAGCTCGACGGCTACCTCGGCGGCGACGGTTCCGCGGCGCTGGCCGCGTTGAACGCCGAGAACTACGATCAGCGAATCAGCGGAGCCGCGTATCTCGCCATGGCGATGCCGGCGTATCAGCTGAGTTGAGAGCGAGGCGAACGTGAGACGATCGAACTTTCTCATCGGTACGATTTCGGGACTGGCGGTGGTGGCCAACGGCGATCACGTCATGGCCCGCGCGCTGGCACAATCGCCGTTGCCGGGCCTCCCGGGCGGATCCGGACGCTGCCTGGTTCTGGTGAATCTCAACGGCGGCAACGACGGGTTGAACTGCGTCGTGCCGCACGGCAATCCGCAATACTACCAACTGCGCCCGAGCCTCGCGATTCCCGCCGGCGACGTCCTAGCGATCGACGCCAACCTCGGATTCAATCCGCGGATGCGGTCGTTCAAGGCGCTCTACGACAAAGGAATGGTCGCGGTCGTGCAGGGAGTGGGTTATCCCGATGCCGACCACTCGCACTTTCGTTCCAGCGAGATCTGGCAGACCGCCGCGCCGGATCGTTACGAGCACACCGGCTGGGTCGGCCGGTATCTCGACGCGGCCGGATTGCCTGAAAAAAATCTCTTCAATGCCGTCGCCGTTTCGCAAGTGCTTCCCGAAGTGCTGGTTTCCAACCGCACCGACGTTCCGGCGATCGCCAATCTCGCGCAGTACGGCTTGATCGCCGACCGGGATCCAATGGCGCGCCGCGCTTTTTCTCAGAACTCGCGCGACCAGCGCTTGCCGTTCACCTCGCCCTACCTGCGTCACGTCATGGAGATCGAAGACCACGCCCAACGCAGCTCCGAGGAACTTCCGGGGCTGATTTCGGGATACAAGACGCAGGCATCGTATCCGGCAACTCCGATCGGCCGCAGTCTCGCGTTGGCGGCCCAAATCGTCGGCAGCGATCTCGGTACGAAGGTGCTCTACGTTTCGCACGGATCGTTCGACACGCACGTCAACCAAAGTGCGACGCAAAATAACTTGCTCGAGCAGTTCTCCAACGCGGTCGCGGCATTCTACGAAGATTTGGCGGCGCACGGAAACGATCGCCGGGTGTTGACGTTGACGTTCAGCGAGTTCGGCCGCCGGATCGCCGAAAATGCGGCCCGCGGGACCGACCACGGCGAGGCCTCGCCGCTCTTCCTGATCGGCGGCGGCGTCAAGGGCGGCATCTATGGGTCGAATCCCGATCTCGCCGCGACCAATATGGGCAACCTTCGCTATACGACCGATTTCCGCAGCGTGTACGCCACCGTCCTCGAACGGTGGCTCGGGCGCCCGTCGGCAACCGTTCTCAACGGTTCCTTCGCACAGCTCCCCGTTCTGAGTTAGCTCGGGTCCTGCGGGCGCCCCCCGGGCTCGAACAGGTGAGCCTTTGCCGGCGGTGCAAGTAGGCCGCCATGCGCTCCCAGCGCGTCGTTCCTTTCGGAAAGGCACACGAAAGCGGGCTTCCGCCCAAAGGTACGCCCAAGAACTACTTGATGGCGTGGCTGCTCGTGATGCTTGCCGAGAAGAACCTGCACGGCTACGAGATCGCCAAAGAACTCAACGAACGCTTCGAAGTGATCACCGACGCGGGTTCGGTCTATCGCGCGCTGCGCCAGCTCGACCGCGACGGTTATATTTCGTCGTGGTGGAATCCCAGCGGTCAAGGTCCGGCGCGCCGGTTCTACGCGCTGACCTCGTCGGGCAAGACGGCGTTGCGCGCGTGGAGCGAAGCGCTCGACCAGTATCGCAGCAACCTCGAAACGTTTTTCCGGCTCTACGAGCGCCGGCGCGACTTGTCGAGCGGACGCAAAGGCGCCTGAGCACGTCCTCCTCGGTCCTGTTTCTCGGCAGCGGCGGCGCGCGCTTCGTCGTCGCGCGCCAATTGCGCGCCTCCGGCGGCATGTGGATGCGCTTCGGCGAGACCCAGATCCACGTCGACCCCGGCCCGGGTGCGTTGGTGCGCGCGCTCGCGCACGTTCCGCCGTGCAATCCGCGCGATCTCGACGCGATCGTGCTTTCGCACAAGCATTTAGACCATTCCGGCGACGTCAACGCACTCGTCGAAGCGATGACGTCGGGCGGCTTTCGCCGGCGCGGCGCGTTGCTCGCCCCGGCCGATGCGTTCGACGTCGAACCGGTCGTGCTGCCCTACGTGCGCCGGTTCGTCGCGCGGATCGAACGGCTCGAACCCAGCTCCGGTCCGTACGTAATCGGCGACGTCGAGATCCATACGTCGGTAGCGCACGTGCACGCCGTGCTCACGTACGGCTTGCACTTTTCCCACGGCGGACTGCGCGTCGCGTATCTGCCGTGCGGCCGCTTTTTCGATGGACTGGCGGCCGACTACGCCCGGCTGAGTCCCGACGTTCTGATCGTCAACGTGTTGCGCTATCGCGACGAAGCCAAGGTGGACCACTTGACTTGGGAGGGCGCGCGGGCGGTGGTGGCCGGCGTGCGGCCGAAGGTCGCGGTGTTCCAACATTTCGGAACGAAAATGCTGGAAGCCGATCCGCACCGCCTCGCGCAGGAAGTGGAAGACGAGTTGGGTTTGCGCGCGATCGCCGCCTACGACGGCCTGACGCTCGATCTCGATACCGAAGTAGCGGCGGTTGGCAGCGCTTGAGATCGCGCGGGTCGCCGCCGGCGAACTCGCGCCGTTTTACCGCGAGCAAGAACGCGCGGCGCTCCGCGCGCTCTACGGCTTTTCGGTCGTTTGGCACGAGCAGACGCACGATTTCGCCGCATTTGCCGCCGATCGCAGCGTCGTCGGCGGCGCGACCATCCGGATCGCCGCCTCGCTCGCCCACGTCGAACGGGTAATCGTCGACCCGGCTCACCGCCGAGGCGGGATTGGGCGCGCGCTGCTCGAGGCGGCTGCCGAGGTTGCGAGCTACTATAACTGTCACAAGATGAGCGCGCTGGTGCCGCGAGCCAGCGACGCGCAGCGCTTTCTGGAAGCGTGCGCCTATCGCGAAGAAGCCGTGCTGCCGCAGCACACGTTCAAACTCGACGTGGCCGCCATGCGCCGCTTTCTTCTCTAGAAGAGATCGCGCGAGCCGGGTTGCTTAACCGGGTGGTTGGTGCCCGTGACCCCCGCCGCGACCGCCGGCCGGCGGGGCCGTTTGCGGTTGCACCTGTCCGTGGCGCGATTCGCGCGGCGGCGGCGGCGCATAGCCGCGCGGAGGTTGATATTCCCGGGGCGGCGGCGGGTACTGACGGTTCGGCGCTTGGTATTGCCGGCTCGGTGCTTGGTATTGACGCGGCGCTTGATATTGGGTTGCCGGATAGTTGGACGGCCCGCCGGGGCGCAGAACCTGCGCCTGGCGCAGCTCGTTCTGAACGCGCGGGTGCGCGCGAACCGATCCATTGTAAATGTAGACGCTGCCCTGCTTGCTGACGGCGGTCACCAGCGGTCCGCCGCCGCGCACCGTCGCCTGCGCGCTGTTGCGGCCGCGCAGCTGGGCGCCGTTGGGAAAGCTGGAGACGATGTGGCCGGCGCCGCTGCGGGCCCCGATTTGCGCGCCGCCGCGTACGCCCAACGCAACGTTGCCGTGGACCGACTCGAAATGCGCGAGGCCCGGCTGGAACCGGCCGTTGTCGTAAACGATCGAGCCGTAGTTGCTGGACGCCTCGATTTGATGCGAGGTGCAGCCGCGAAAAATCATGTTGCCGGTCGCGGTTCGGGCGCGCAGCCGGTCGAACGTCGAATTCGAGGCCGTGACCGGACCGCGAAGCGCTTCGACGTAACCGCTTCCGTGGACCCGATTGAGCGAAACGCCGCCATCGGCCACGTGGGCGATGAAGGCGCCTTTGTAGTTGCGCAGATTGAACCGGCCGGTGCCTACGTCGGCCGTTACCAGGGCGGTGCGGCGCGGAATCATCACGGTCGTGTCGCCCGCTCCCCGCGCGACGACCTGGTCGTGGGAGGTGCCGGCGAGCCGAGGGAGCACGAACGACTCTTCGGGCATCGTGACGTTACCGTGCTCGGTAGGGACCGTCTGCGACCAGACGGTGTACTGCCGGGGAATGCGCGGGTCGGTTTGGGCGGCGTCGACGTGACGCACGTCCACGCGTCCTTTGGTCGTCACCTGCACCTGCGGGCGGTCCCACGTTTTCACGGTCAGCGTGCCGCTCTCGAGCTGCACGTCGACCCAGGGCGTCGGACCGACCGGGACGCCGTTGTCGGCATCGGCCCGCGCCAGGAGGGGACACGCGAGGGCGAGGAGCAGCGCCGCCGCCCCCCACGCCCATCTTTTGAACACGACTCTATTGTATCGGGCCGCCTCGGCGTCCATCATGAAGGTCCGGTGAGCGGTAGTTCGAGGCGTGGAAAGGTCGCTCGGAAGAGCGTCCCGCCCCCGGGGCCGCGCTCGGCGACGACCCGGCCGCGGTGCACGCGGGCGATCGATTGGACGATCGCGAGCCCGAGCCCCGTCCCCGGCACCGTCCGGGAACGCGCCTTGTCGGCCCGGTAGAAGCGCTCGAACACGTGGGGCAGCTCCTCTTGCGGGATCCCGGGGCCCGTGTCGGACACCTCGATCCAAGCGGTCGCCTCGTCCGCGCCCACCCGCACCTCGACCCCGCCCGTCTCGGTAAACTTGATCGCGTTGTCGACTAGGTTCGCGACCAGCTGCCGCATCAACCCGGGATTGCCCTCGACCGTTGGCGTTGCGTCGTGGGCGAACTCCAACGACAGGTGCTTTTCTTGTGCGCCGGGCAGGCTGGCGCGCGCGACGTCGCTGGCGACTTGCGCGAGCGAAACCGGCTCCTTGGGAATTTCGTCGCCCCGGTCGGCCTTGGCGAGCGTCAGCATGCCGTTGACCATGTCGGCAAGCGCCGCGCTCTCGAGCGAAATAGTTTCGAGGCTTTCGCGCAGGATCGCGGGATCGCGGTCGGCCCAGCGCAGGAGCATTTGGGCGTTCGAGTTGATCGACGTCAGCGGCGTCTTAAGCTCGTGCGAAGCGTCGGAGATGAATTGCCGCTCGCGCGCGAACGCTTCGGCGAGCCGCTGCAGCAAATCGTCGAAACTTTGGGCCAACTTTCCGATTTCGTCGTTGCGGCGTTCCCAGCGCAAGCGTCGGTCGAGACGGTCCGAGCCGATCTCGCGCATCGCTTCGGAGAGCTGGTTGATCGGCGTCGTGGCTTGGGCCGCCAGTCCGATCGAGAAGAGGACGACGGCCGCGGCCGCGCCCGCGAGAATCAGCGCGATTGCTTCGCGGGCACGCCGAAAGGTTTGGTCGACCGCGTCGAGCGGCTCGGCCACGTGCACGATGGCCGAATCGGCGCCATCGTGCAGGTAGCGGTCTTCGACCAAAAACGGCCGGCCGCCGATCGTAACCTTGCGGAAATCGACGTCGTGTTTGGGCGAGATCGCGGGATTCGCGGGAATCGTGTCGTCGCCGAGATTGGCCGTTTTGGCGAGCGGATAGCCGCTGCCCGAATCCACCTGGACGAAACTCGTCGCCGAGTTCCAGTTCGCCAAGTTGCTGCTGTTAAAGAGGAACTGCAGGCTCGACGCTCCGTTCCCGAGCGGAATCGGCGCGCTCTGCTGGGTCGCCTGCACGATCGTACGCATCGTGGCCGCGACGCTGGCCTTGGATTGGTCGTAGAGGATGCCTTGGAAACGCCACGCCACGATCGCGCTCGTGACGAGCAGCACGACGATCAGCAGCGTGGCGTACCAGAGCGCAATCCGCCACTTCAGCGACACCGTCGGAGGGTCAGTCTTTGATCGTGTAGCCGACGCCGCGGACGGTCGTCACGAGCTTGTCGTCGAAGCCATCGTCGATCTTTCCGCGCAGATAACGGACGTAAACGTCGATCAGGTTGGAGTCGCCGAGGAAATCGCTTCCCCAGACGCCGTTGAAAAGTTCGTCGCGCGTATGGACTTTGTTCCGGTGCAGCAGCAAGTATTCGAGCAGCGCGTACTCTTTGGCGGTTAACGCAATCGCTTTGCCGGCGCGATGTACTTCGTGCCGGTCGCGGTCCATGACGACGTCGCGGTACTCGATCACGTTGGACTGCGGGGAACGTTCCCGCAGCCGGGCTCGAACGCGGGCCAGCAATTCCGGCGTCGAAAACGGCTTGGTCACGTAGTCGTCGGCGCCGAGATCGAGGCCGGTCACGCGGTCCGGAATGCGGTCCTTGGCCGTCAGCATGATGATCGGGACTTTGCTCTTTGCCCGAATGCGCCGGCACACCTCAAACCCGTCCATCCGGGGAATCATCAGGTCGAGGATGACCAGGTCGGGTTCCTTGAGAGCCTTTTCGAGGCCGGTCAAACCGTCGCGTGCGACGTCGACCTCATAGCGCTCGTGTTCGAGTTCGAGCTGCAGGACGCGGCTGATGGCCGCGTCGTCTTCGATGACGAGGATGCGATAGGGCGCCTCGTGGGCGGCCGGTTTCTCGATCAAGGCGGCGTGGCGTCGCTAGTCGACCGTGCCGCTGCCGCTCCTGCGCCCGAACCGTTGAGCGACCGCGGCGAACAGCTGCGATCCCGTGAAGAACGTGAGCCAAAGCGCGGTAGCGGCGCCGGCCGCGAGCCAGGCTAAGACGGTGACGCTGGAAAGCGAGGATTCGATCGCCGAAGCCATCGTGGTGACGGTTTGCAAGAAGAGCCCCGCGCCGCCCATCGCGATCAGTACGCCCAGCCAGAGGGTGACCGCCGCCAGCGCGCCCAGCGCGGCGACTTCCCACACGCCGAACGGCGGCGCCGGCCGAAACGCGGTGGCCGCGAGGATCGAGCCGCGAAGGTCCGACGGCGGTTCCTCGAGCGGGAGCGCGAAAAGGGCCCGGTCCAGGGCGTCGTCGCTGTCGTACATCATGATTCCGTTACCTCCGCGCCGCCGAGAAGCCTGCGTAGCTGTTCTTTGGCGCGAAATAAATGCGTTTTTACCGTACCCATCGGGAGATTCAGTACGGCGGCGATTTCTTCGTACTGGCGCCCTTGGAGATGGTAGAGGGTGATGACCGTGCGGTATTTCTCGGGCAGCGCCTCGATGGCCGCGCGCAAGCGCTGCGCCTCTTCCAGGGAGATCGCTTGCTGCTCGGGTCCGGGCGCCGCATCGGCTCGGTCGGGCAGCTCTTCGTTGCTGTACCGTTTGCGCCGGTTGAGGCGGTCGCAACAGGCATGATAGGCGATCGCGAAAATCCAGGTCGAGAACTTCGCACCCGGCTTGAACGTTCGCAGGCTGCGAAAGGCTTTGAAGAAGGCCTCCTGGGTGGCGTCGCGGGCGTCCTCGACGTCGTGGAGGGTGCGGTATGCGAGATGATAGACCGCGCGATCGTACCGCTCCACCAAGGAAGCAAACGCCTCGGGGTTCCCCCGAAGGGTCATCGCTACCAAGTCGCCATCCTCAGGCCCGACCCTCACACGGTCGATGCGGGGAGCCTCCGCCAGTGCCGGCACGTTAGTCGTACGCCGCCGCGGGGGCCGATGTTTCGGGCCGCCTGCGCCTGGGAGTTGTGGCCGGCTCGAAACATGTCGATGCTCCGGCCGTAACTAGGGCAGAAACCCCCAAGGAGGCTCGACCCGATCATGACGATCATCCCGAACTACACGCTTTCCGAATCTGCCCGTCCGACAGTACGCGGGCCGGAGCGGAACTCCGCTCAGTCGCTGCGCCCCACCTTCACCGGCTGGGGTCCCCGGATCTAATCTATGTCGCGCGCTTCGATCGTCGGCATGCTGATCGCCGCCGAAATCGTAATCGTCGGCATCGCGCTCTTCGCGCTGCACGGCGGCCGACGCCTTCACGCGATGCACGAAGCCGCCTTCACGGCCAAGCCCATCGCGGCGATCGCGGCCGGCAACGCGCCGCGCATCTCCGCCGACGATCCGCAATCGCGAATCGTCGTCGGCACGTCGAGCGACGGTTTGGTACACGTGAAAGATCTCACCAGCGACCGTGGCGTCCTCTTTAGCGATCGGGCCGACGTGCACCAACTCGAGGTGAAGCGTACGCTCGACGGCGTTGCGATTTCGCGTCCCGATTCGCCCGGATTCGGTTTCGCCTTGTTCGGATCGATCGAACGTCGCGTCGAAATCGACGCGCCGGCGGGATCGCACGTCGACATCGCGCGTTGCGCCGGCGCCGACGTTTCGGGGATCGCGGGCGGCGTCGCCGTCCACTCCCAAGACGGTCGCATCGCGCTGGCTGATTTGCAGGGCACGGTCGATGGCCGCAGCGATTCCGGATCGGTCTCGGCGATCCGCGTGCACGGCGATTCTTTAGCGCTGCAGTCGGGCGACGGGCACCTCTCGTTGCGCGACGTTTCGGTCGGAGCGCTCAACGCGCGGACCGACGACGGCAGCATCGAAGCCAGCGACGTCGCGGTTGCCGGCGCGTCCCCGCATGCCGTGCTGCATAGCGGCGACGGCTCGATTCGGCTCGACGGCTCGTTCGCCCCGGGCGGCACGTACGAGGTCTCCACCAACGACGGTTCGATTCGCGTGGGGCTCCCGCCCAACGCCGATCTCACCGTCGACGCTTCAACCGCCGACGGACGCGTACTCGTCGACGGGTCGCCGTTCGAACGCGGCGACGGCGACGCGGCGCGCCACACCGTCAAGCTCGGAAACGGATCGGGAAACCTTCGCGTTTCCAGCGACGACGGATCGATTCACATACTAACCAACGGAGCGGTTTAACCGTCATGTCTGAAGATACCATCGTTCCCATCATGTTCTTTCTCATCGTCATCGGTGCGCCGATCGCCGCGTGGATCGTTTCCCGCGTGCTCGCGCACCAGGAACGAATGGAGATGCTCCGGCGCGGTTTCACTCCTCCGCCCGATCCGCGCGCGATGCGGCACGCCGCGAAATACGGCATGAAGACGAATTGGGCGCCCGGAACGGTGCCGCCGCCCGGCTGGGTTCCTCCGGGCGCTTACGATCCGGCGTACTACGCGCACGCCCAGCTGCGCCGCGGCATTCAGGTCGCATGCATCGGGTTTGCGCTTTTGATCGGACTCTCGTTCATCGGCTTTCACGACGGCCGCTACGTGTACGGGCCCTGGCTGCTGGGCGGTCTGATCCCGATGTTCGTCGGGATCGCCCAGATCATCACCGCGGTGCTCAGCGGTGCCTCGTTAGGCGCCGTCGGCGCCGGCACGGGTGCCCGGTTCGGGCCCACGGGCCGGGCGGACGTACCGCCGGGCGGAGCGGAGCCGAGCGGACCGATGCCGCCACCGCCGGGTCCGTACGGCGGCTGGCGTCCCGGGCCGACCCCGGAGATCGAGAAGCCGGCAGGTCCTCCCGACCGCGCCTAACCCGTCGCGACGGCCG
>DASXDV010000147.1:0-27684 GCA_036490465.1 Candidatus Tumulicola sp.
GATCGTACCCGAATCCGCCTGCTCCGCACGGCGCTTCGGTAATCGTGCCGGCGACCGTACCCAGTACCGTGAGGATCTCGCCGTCGGGAAGAATCAACGCCATCGCGCAAACGAAACGGCTCCCTCGCCGAGCCGGTGCGACGCCTTGCAGTTCGTCGAGCAGGCGGCGGCGGCGCGTTTCCCAGGTGGCGTCCGCGCCCGCGTAGCGTGCCGAGTACACGCCCGGACGGCCGTCGAGGGCATCGACCTCCAAGCCGCTGTCGTCGGCCAGCACCGCGGCCCCCACCCCGGAACTCGCCAGCCGTCCCGCGAGGGCCTCGGCCTTCAGCCGCGCGTTGCCGAGATAGTCGGGTGCGACTTCGGGCACGCTCGCGTACTCCGCATAGGTGTCGGGTTCCAGCGGCGAGCCGGCGAAGATCGCCCGCAACTCGTCCAGCTTTCCCGCGTTCTTCGACGCGACGTAAGTCTTCACGGCGCAGCCGGGATCAATCTTGCAGCCGCAAGACGGCCATGAACGCTTCTTGCGGCAGCTCCACGCGTCCCACCCGCTTCATCCGCTCCTTACCGGCCTTTTGCTTTTCCAGCAGTTTACGCTTACGCGTAATGTCTCCGCCGTAGCACTTCGCCAGAACGTTCTTACGCAGGGCGGTGACGGTCTCGCGCGCGACGATCTTCCCGCCGATGGCGGCTTGAATCGGCACGTCGAACATCTGTCGCGGTATCAACTCCCGCAGCCGTTCGGTGAGCGCGCGGCCGCGCTGCGCGGCTTTATCGCGCGCCACGATGAACGACAGGGCGTCGACCGGCTCGCCGTTTAGGAGAATTTCGAGTTTGACCAGGTCGCCTTCGCGATAGCCGATGACGTCGTAGTCGAGCGATGCATATCCCTTCGTTCGCGACTTCAAAGCGTCGAAGAAGTCGACGATCACCTCGATCAGCGGCATTTCGTAGGTCATGATCACCCGGCCGTCGTGGAGATACTCCATGTTGGAGAGCGTCCCTCGCCGGCCTTGCGTCAACTCCATGATCGCTCCGACGTAATCCGGCGGTGCGATGATCGTCGCTTTGACGTAGGGTTCTTCTACGCTGCGGATCGCCGTCGTCGGCGGCATTCTGGAGGGATTGTCGATCGTTTCGACGCTGCCGTCGTTCTTGATAACGCGAAAGACGACCGAGGGCGACGTCGCGATCAGATCGAGCGCGTAATTGCGCTCGAGGCGCTCCTGCACGATCTCCATGTGCAGCAGTCCCAAAAACCCGCAGCGAAAACCGAATCCCAGCGCCGCCGAGGTTTCCGGCTCGTAAATCAGCGCCGCATCGTTGAGCTTGAGCTTCTCCAGCGCGTCGCGCAGATCGTCGTAACCCACCCCCTCGTTGGGATACAGGCCGCAATAGACCATCGGCACCGCTTTGCGATAACCGACCAGCGGCACGTGGGCCGGATTGTCGTGCGCGGTGATCGTATCGCCGACGTCGATTTCCCCGAGCGACTTGATGTTGCCGATCGCGTAGCCGACGCCGCCGAGCTCCAGCTTCGCGGTCGGCCGCATTTCCGGCGCGAAAATGCCCACCTCGGTACACTCGTACACGCGTTGGTGCGCCATCGACAAAAAGCGCGTGCCGGCCGCCAGCTCGCCGTCGACGACTCGTACGTAACTCACCACCCCGCGATACGGGTCGAACTGCGCGTTGAACACGAGCGCTCGTAAGTGATCGTTCCGGCCCTTGGGCGGGGGAATGCGCTCGACGATCGCCTCGAGAATCTCCTCGATGCCGACTCCGTTTTTAGCGCTGGCCAGGATGCATTCGCTGCGTTCCATCACCAGAAGCTCTTCGACCTCGCCCATCACGCGATCCGGGTCGGCGGCCGGCAGATCGATTTTATTGATTACGGGGACGATCGTGAGGTCGTGCTCGAGCGCTAAATGATAGTTTGCCAGCGTTTGCGCTTCGATGCCTTGGGCCGCGTCGATGATCAGCAGCGCGCCTTCGCAGGCTGCCAGCGATCGGGAAACCTCGTAAGAGAAATCGACGTGTCCGGGCGTGTCTATCAGATTCAGGCGATACGCCGCGCCGTCTTTCGAGCGGTAGTTGAGCGTCACGGGGTGCATCCGGATCGTGATCCCGCGCTCGCGCTCCAAATCCATGGCGTCGAGTTGCTGCTCTTCCAGGTTGCGCAGCTCGATCGTCCGCGTGATTTCCAGCAGCCGATCCGAAAGCGTGGTCTTGCCGTGGTCGATGTGCGCGATGATGCAGAAGTTGCGCACGTTGGCCGCCACTTCCAACCGGTGCGGATGTTCTGGTTTCACGAAAGGAACGCCACTAGAACGGGCGGCACGTGTTGAGCAGCGCCGAACCGATTAATGGCCGGATCACGAGCTGAAGGATCAGGAGCACGACCAGAAAGGCGACGTCCAGGCCGCCGATCGGCGGGATGATGCGGCGGACCGGCGCGAGCACCGGTTCGATGAACCTCGCGAGGTAGTAGAGCCAGCGTCCGCGCAGTCCCGGGAACCACGAAGCGACCGCATACACGAACAGGGCGATCGTGAAGATGGTGAGGAGGTAGTTGAGTATCTCCGTCGCGTAGCAGAGCAGACCGTTCACGGGGAACCCGTTTCTATGGAAGCGTTGCTAGGACATTCGATGGCACGCCGTGCAGGTACGGTGCCGGGTCGACGGGTTGCCCGTCGCGCATGATTTGATAGTGAAGGTGCGGCCCCGTCGCAAATCCGGTCGCTCCGACGGCCGCGATGACCTGACCCTTATACACGGGCTGGCCGACCGCGACGTCCGCGCGCGAAAGATGCGCGTACCACGTATGGTATCCGTTGCCGTGGTCGATGTCGACTTTAATGCCGTACGCCCCGTCGTAGCCGTTCGCGACCACCGTGCCGGCCGCAGCCGCGCGGACGCGTTGGCCGTAGTCCGCCCCGAGATCCACGCCTTCGTGAAACTCGACGTCGGGCGACGTTCGATAGCAGAAACAGCCGACCACGGGAGCGCCGTCGACCGGGTCGAGCGAAGGGATCGCGGCAATCTCGCGGGCCCTCACGAGGCCGCGCAGGTGGCGTACGTTGAGCACTCGCAACGCGAGGTTTTTGATGCCGTCCGACTGCTGCTGGATCGAGGCCGAGGCCGTACTCAGCGTCCGTACGTTCGCCTCGACGACGTCCAGCACGGGGCCGCCGCGCACCCACGACGTCTTTTGCACGCGCGCGTGCGTGCCGGGAGCGCCGATCAGCGCCCGGATCTCCTGGTTCTGTTTCTGTACGTGCTGCAGTTGGGCGCGCAAGGCGTTGGTCTTCGCGTCGATGGTCTGCAGCGTGCTGCGCTGATGCTCGGTCTGCCGCTGCAGCGACGAAACCTGCGCGTGCGCGCGCAGCACCGCTACGCCCGCAAAGGAAAGCGCGCCGAAGACCGTCGCCGCGAGGACTCCGAGGATCGCCGCCAGGTGCCGGCGCACGATTTTTACATAATATCGATCGTCGATCATACGTTTGTTGCGGGCGCGGCTTTGGCGCGCTCGATGGCTTGCAGTTCTTCTTCCGAGGCCGCCACGGCCGGTTTGAAGCGCGCCACGGCTTTCCCGTACGTACGGGTGTCGCTGCGCGAGTAGATACTCGAGACGACCACCCCGTCGCCTTCGCGATTGAGCACCGCGAGCGCGTAGGATAACTCCGATCCAGTGTCGTCGTGCGCGTTATATCTAACGAACCCGATCCGCGAAACGTCCGTCGCAGCCAACGATTCGAGGCTGCGCACCCGCTGGGAAAGCTCGCTCTGCGTTGCGGCGGCAGCGGCTTGCGCACCGGCAAGCGCCGCCAGCCGGTCGGCTGCTCCGCCGCCCGAACCTCCCAACAAGCCGTCGTGGGCCGCCAGCACGGCCCGCGATTTCGCCAGCGCCGGCCGGACCCAACCAAAGTGGTACACGACGAGCGACAACGCGATCGCCACGGCGATTGCGCCGGCGCTCCCGAGGATGACGGCGGTCGGCATATTCTGCATACAATAAGGAGACCACGACGAGAGTCAGGTGGTTCACGGCACCCGTAAGGGCCCGCTTACCGTTGCTTCCTTCCGGATCTGGCGGGGTTCACGGGGTTACGCCGCGTGAAGCCCAACCCCCATCATGGCCTCGCCATGATAGCACAGGCCTCCGGCGGCGAGACCCTGGGAAGTCGCAGCCGGGACGCGCGAAGGCAGGGCAAGCTATAGGTTTGCCGCTTGCGAAAACCCCGGCGGGATCGTAAACAGCGCGTCGGCCGCCGGACCGCCAAACCATTTGACGTTTCCGCGTTCGGCGAACATTCCAAACGCTTGGCCTTGACGCCCGAGGTCGGCCGACATACGCGAAAACATCACGAGGTTGTCGCTCGAACCCACATCCAGCCCCATCGTGTCCATGTCGAAGTTCCCATTTTCCGTCGCGGCGATCGTCGGTTTGCAGCCGTTCTGCATCGCCCCCGCCGCCTGCATCGGGTTCATCCCGCGCGGCAGCGGACAAAACCGGTGCGGAACCTTAACGTTCGAAACGTATTGTTCCAACGACATCTTGAATTCCGCATTCCGGCACGAACCGGTGGCGTTGGCCAATTTTAGGTCGACGCTGCGGTCCCATCCGGTCGTCGCCATGCCGTCGAGGGTAAGCGGACCGAGGCTCTGGCTGGTGGTGGTCGCGGTCACGTCCACCGTACCCGGAGCCTCCCGCGAGGTCGACGGCGCACCGGCCATGGGCGCCGGCATGGTCGAACACGCGGCGTCTTGCGTAATCGTCGAGTACGTCTGGTTCGCCAGATCCAGCTTGATGTATTGATGCCGGTCGCACTTCTCGATCGTGGCGGTCCGTGCGACCGGGTCGTCCCGGCGAATCCAGCCCTTGTAGAACGTATAGCGCGTCAGGTGGGCGGCGTTGACCATTTGCTGCAGTGCTTGCGTGTACGCGCGCTGCGCGGCCGGGTTCAGCATCATCGTCAGGTTGAAACTCGGCATTTTCGGCATCGGGGTCGCGGCGGCGGCCGTCGCATAGTCCGCCGCGAACGTGCCCGGCGCCGGCGGCGTTGCGGGCGGCAGCACCGTGCGGGTGAGTTCGTCGTACTGCAGCGCAGCCGGGGTCGGCGTCGCCGCGACCGCCGGCGTTCCGGAGTGTGCCGGCGAGAGGAAAGCGGCGATTGCTAGCGCCACGAGAGGTGCGAGCGTCCACTTCATGGCTACCGGAGTGCGCCGCACGGGCGTCGAAGGCCTGGCGCGTGAGCAAAGACGTCGTAATCAAAGTCCGCGAAAGCGGGCCGTATCTGGTGCGCGGGCCGGTGACGCTCACGGACGCCGACGGCAATCCCTATACGATCGCCGGCGAGAACGTCGCGCTATGCCGCTGCGGCGGCTCGCAAACCAAACCGTTTTGCGACGGTTCGCATCGCACCAACGGCTTTACGGCGACGCAGCGCGCGATCGCCGAGGAGACTCCCGGCTAATGGCTTACGTACGCGCCGGCTCGCTCCCGCACAAGCGGCACATTCAGTTCCGCCGGCCCGACGGCGGCCTGTATGCCGAGGAGCTCTTCTCGACCAAAGGCTTCGAGAGCGCCTATTCCTTGCTTTACCATCTGCGGCCGCCGACGGCAACGCTCGACGTTCGCCCGTGGCAACGGCCGCCGGTTCGCCTGGTAGCGAACGACCCGCTGCGCAATCGGCATTTCAAAACCAACGCGATCGTGCGCCCCGGGCTCGACGCCATCGAGTCGCGCGCGCTGCTGCTCGGAAACTCCGATATCGCCGTTTCGGTGGCCCAAGCCGATCGCCCGATGGAGTACTTCTATCGTAACGTCGGCGGCGACGAGCTGCTGTTCGTGCACCACGGTACCGGCGTGATCGAGACCCAGTTCGGCGAACTGGCGTATCGGGAGCTGGACTACCTGGTCGTGCCCACCGGCACGGTGTATCGGCTGCTTCCGTCGAGTCCGACCCGTCTGCTCGTGCACGAATCGGCCGGCGACGTAAAAATTCCCCGCCGCTACCGCAACGAGTTCGGCCAACTCGAAGAGCAAGCGCCCTACTACGAACGCGACTTTCGCGGGCCGGTTTTGAAAGCGCCGATCGACGCGCGCGGAGAATACGAAATTCGCGTCACGAACGGCGGCCGGCACGCCGTATACATCGTGCAGAACCATCCGTGCGACGTCGTCGGGTGGGACGGATACTGTTATCCGTATGCGTTCAACCTCGACGAGTTCTCTCCGATCACCGGCAAGCTGCACCAGCCCCCGCCCGCGCACGCCACCTTCGAAGCTCCCGGAGCCGCGTTTTGCGCGTTCGTCCCGCGCCTATTTGACTATCATCCGCTCGCCGTTCCGGTGCCGTACAACCATTCCAGCGTCGACTGCGACGAAGTTATCTACTACGTCAGCGGGAACTTCATGAGCCGTCGCGGCGTCGAGGAGGGCTCGGTCACGCTTCACGCTGCCGGCGCGCCGCACGGCCCTCAGCCGGGCGCGGTGGAAGCGAGTCTTGGAAAGACGTCGACCGACGAGATCGCGATCATGGTCGACACGTTCAAGCCGCTCATGCTCGGCCAGCCGGCGCTCGATTGCGAAGACCCGCAGTACTTCCGTTCCTGGATCGAGGAGCCGGCCCAGACTTAGGCGCCGGCGCTCGGCATCACGCGCCCGCGCGCAGCCCCAAAACCGATTCTCCGGACTCCGGGTTTTTCACACCATCCGCGGATCGTGACTTCGTCGCCGTCTTCGAGAAATGCCCGCGGCTCGCCGTCGAGCGTGAGCGGGCGCTGTCCGCGCCACGTCAGCTCGATGAGACTCCCATAGCTGTCGGCCGTCGTGCCGGAAATCGTGCCGGATGCGAACAAATCGCCCGCGCGCGTCAGCGCGCCGTTGACCGTCGCGTGCGCGAGCTGTTGCGCGACGTTCCAATACATGGTACCGAAGGTCGTGCGCGAAACACTCTGCGGCGGCATGCCGGCTGCACGCATCCGTTCACTGCAAAGCCCGACCGACAGTTGGATGTCGTAGCCGCCCAACGTGGCGCTGCGGAGATACGGAAGCGGCGGCGGGTCCTGCATGGGGCCGGCGACGCGGAACGGCTCGAGCGCATCGATGGTCACCACCCACGGTGAAATCGTGGTTGCAAACGACTTGCCCAGGAACGGTCCGAGCGGCTGATACTCCCACGCTTGGATGTCGCGTGCGCTCCAGTCGTTGACGAGCACCAGACCGGCGATGTGCTCGGACGCACGCCCCACCGGAATCGGCACGCCCAGCGCGTTCGGACGACCCGTAAAAAAACCGACTTCCAACTCGATGTCGAGCATCGTACTCGGACCGAATACCGGTGCGCTCGCTCCGGCCGGCATGCGCTGGCCGGACGGGCGGACGATCGGCGTACCGTCGATCACGACCGTCGCCGAACGGCCGTGGTATCCGACCGGCAGCCATTTCCAATTCGGCATCAGCGGCTCGCCTTGAGGCCGAAACAGACGTCCTAGATTCGTCGCATGCTCCAGCGACGAATAGAAGTCGACGTAGTCACCGATGTCGACGGGCAGGCGCATCCGTGCGTCGCAACGCGGCGTGAAAACGGCCGAACTGCGAAGTTCGCGCAGCGCGGGATCGCCGTCACGCTGCAAGAGCCGCGCCACGCGCTCGCGCACCGCCGTAACGGCGCCGCGGCCGGCGCCGAATAGCGCGTTGAGCTTCGGTTCCAGCAAGAGCGCACGGTCGCACGCATCGTCGAGCAGTCCGCATTCGGCCGCCGCCCGCACGTCGAGAATCCGATCGCCGATGGCAATCCCGATGCGCTGGCCCGGTTCGTCGTCGCGCGCGAACGCTCCGAACGGCAGATTTTCCAGCGGGAAGTCGCTGTCGGGCGCGACCTCGATCCACGATTCGCGCGGTGTCCCCAACCCGCTCACGTGGCGGCGGGCGCGCTTGCGGCGAGCAGTCCGAGCGCCGTCAGGTCCTCAACCGGTTCGGCGAAGCTGCAGCTTCCGTAACCCGTGAAGACCGCAGCGCGGGCCGCCGCGATCTCGTCGAGCGAAACGCGCTCGCCGCGCCAGCCGAAACTCGCATCGGTGAAACTGAAGGCGCGCGCGTCTTCTTCCGCCACGATTTCCGCCAGCGCACCGGATCGGGGACGCCGCGCGAAGGCCGCCGCGGCCAAGAGATTCAGAAAGCCGTGTTGCCGGAAACCGGTTGCGGCGTCGAGATGCCGCACCGGATGATGTAGCCCGGCCGTGGCCTTGAACGCCACACCTTCGTGCACGGCCGCTTCCACGAACTCGGCGACCGCGGCGACTGACGGAAACGCCTCCGCCGTCAACCCCCCGCAACGTAGTTTGGCGCGAAGGCGCGCGCGGTTGAGCGCGGCTAGCGCTTCGCCGAGTAAACCGCGCACCGATGCCTCCGGCGGAATTTCCACGTAGATCGGCAGGTCGCGCAGGCCCGCGCGATCGATCAGCGCGCCGAGCTGCGCGATCGGCGCGGCAAACGTTTCGCGCGCGCTGGCCAAGGGCGGCAGTGCGACTTCGATCGACCCGACGGTCAACTCGTCGTCCGCGCGCAGCGCCGCGATTTCCGTAAGGCGCACGCGAATCGCCTCGAACCACCGATACGGGTCCAGCGGGACGTCGGCAATCACGGACGCCTCGAGACGCCCGAAACCGGCGCTCGACTGCTGCCCGACCGCTTCCGCAGCACGGGATGCCGGCACGATGAATCGCCCCAGCATCCAGGCCGCCGAACCCGCGCGCGCCGCGGCGTACTCGGCCAGCGCGTCCGAAGTCGCCAGCCTTGCCGGCGGGAACAACCCGGCGTAGTCGATCAGATCCGTAAATGCCGCTCGTACTGTGGGCAGCGCTTGCGAGCTCATGCGAGGGCGAGTCTTCGCGCATGCGAACAGGGGCGCCTCGGACGCTTCGCAAAGCCCCAAGCGATGAGCACGTCCACGGAATCGCCCAGCCACCCGCTAGCCCGCATCGATTGGGACCATATTGAGTTTTACGTGGGCAACGCGAAGCAGGCGACCCATTACTATATGTCGGCGTTCGGGTTCGATCAAGTGGCGTATGCGGGTCCCGAAACCGGCGTCAAGGGTCGCGTCAGTTATCTCCTCCAACAGAACGACCTCCGGTTCGTACTCACCGCGAGCCTCCTGCCCGACGACGAAATCGCCGAGCACGTGATGCTCCACGGCGACGGCATCAAAGACGTGGCCATCCTCGTCGAGGACGCGTCGGCGGCCTTCGAGATGGCGGTCAAGGGCGGCGCGCGCCCGCTGCTCGCCCCGACCGTTTACGAGGACGCGCACGGTCGAGTCGTCCGCGCGCAAATCGCCACTTATGGCGACACGGTTCACTCCTTCGTGCAACGCGACGGCTATCGCGGAATATTTATGCCGGGCTTCGTCGAGGCCCGTAAGAGCTTGGCCTCCGCGCGCAAACCGGGATTGCTCTTCGTCGATCATTGCGTCGGTAACGTCGGTTGGGGCGAAATGGACGAATGGGGCGACTTCTACGGCCGCGTTTTCGGCTTCTCGCAGTTGGTTTCGTTCGACGACAAGGACATCTCGACCGAATATACGGCCCTTCGGTCGAAGGTCATGACCGACGCCCGCCATCGCGTGAAGTTCCCGATCAACGAGCCCGCGCAGGGAAAAAAGAAGTCACAGATCGAGGAATACCTCGACTTCTATCGCGGTTCCGGCGTCCAGCACATGGCGATTCGCACCGACGACATCGCGGCGACGATCCAAGCGTTACGCGCCAACGGCGTCGAGTTTCTCGACACGCCCGATTCGTATTACGAGATGCTCGGGGAACGCGTGGGCCGCATCGACGAGGCGACCGAGATGCTGCGCGACCAGCGGATCCTCGTCGACCGCGACGACTTGGGGTACATGCTCCAGATCTTCACCAAGCCGCTCCAGGACCGGCCGACGGTCTTTTTCGAAATCATCCAACGCAAGGGTAGCCTCTCCTTTGGGAAGGGGAACTTCAAGGCGCTCTTCGTGTCGATCGAACGCGAGCAAGAAAAGCGCGGAACGCTGTAAGGAACATGCACGCCTCGAGTCGTTCTCTCGATCGCGCGGCGCTCAACGACTGGTACGCGCGCAATCGACGCCGTTCGGCTCGGCTGTTCGCGACCGTCGCCGAAGGCGCGTTTCGTTTGCGTCCGATCCCGCTTCGGCACCCGTTCGCGTTCTACGAGGGGCACATCCCGGCGTTTAGCTTTCTGACCCTCAACGAGCGCGCGCTGGGCGAGGCGCCGGTCGATGCGGATTTGGAGAAACTTTTCGAGCGTGGCATCGACCCGGCATCCTCCCAAGACGCGGCCCGCCACGAACGTTCCGATTGGCCGACGCGAGATGCGGTGCGCGGGTTCGCCCGCGAGTGCGACCGGCGCGTCGAACGGGCGATCGCGGTCGCGCGGATCGAGGATTCGGACGTTCCGCGCCTGATCCGCGGTCAGGCGGTTTATACGGTGCTCGAGCACGAGCAAATGCATCACGAAACGCTGGTCTATATTCTGCATCAACTCGACGACGCGCAAAAATCCGGCGGGGGCGGCGAGCACCGCGATTCAACCCCGGTTTCCAACTCGATGCGCGCCGTCGCCGCCGGAGCCGCCACCTTGGGCGCGCGGCGCGACGAGATTGCCTTTGGCTGGGACAACGAGTTCGAACGCCAAACGGTCGACGTTCCGGCCTTCGAGATCGCGGCGTATCCGGTGACGAACGGCGATTGGCTGCGATTCGTAGCCGACGGCGGACCGGTTCCCGTTTTCTGGATCGAGCGCAGCGGCGTATGGCACCTGCGCGCGGTCTTCGAGGAGTTGCCGCTTCCCAAGTCGTGGCCGGTGTACGTCACTCACCGTCAGGCGCGGGCGTACGCCGCTTGGGCCGGCGGCCGGCTCCCCACCGAGGCCGAGTACCACCGCGCCGCTTTCGGCGGACCCGACGGTCGCGAGCGCGATTTCCCCTGGGGCGACGCGCCGCCGGCACCAGCCTTCGGAAATTTCGATTTTCAGCGGTTCGATCCCGAACCGGTCGACGCGCATCCCGCCGGCGCCAGTGCCTGGGGCGTGCACGATCTGGTCGGTAACGGATGGGAGTGGACGGCGACGCCGTTTGCGCCGCTTGCCGGCTTCGGGCCCATGGCGTCGTACCCGCAATATTCGGCGGACTTCTTCGACGGGAAACACTACGTGATGAAAGGCGCCTCCCCGGTGACCGGCCGCGAACTGATCCGGCGCAGCTTTCGCAATTGGTTCTACGACGACTACCCGTTCATGTACGCGAAGTTCCGTTGCGCGGGATGACCGGCTGGTGGCGCGCGACCGCGCTGCTGGCGTGCGTCGCCGTGGCGCTCGCCGGCTGCTCGAAGACCGGTCAGCGCAACGCCGGCGGGATCGATCGCTTACGAATTGCTTTACCGATCAATCCGGTGCAGCTCAATCCAATCTTGCCCCAAAACACCATCGAGAACTTTACCGACGGCTTGATGTTCAACTTGCTGGTCACCCAAGACGCCCATCACAACCAAGTCCCGGACTTGGCATCGGTCGTCCCGACGTTGGCCAACGGCGGGATCAGCCGCGACGGCTTGACGATCACCTATCACCTGCGCCACGGCGTCAAGTGGCACGACGGCGCTCCGTTCACCAGCAAGGACGTCAAGTTTACGTGGCAGGCGATTCTCAACCCGTCCAACAACGTGCTGTCCCGCCGAGGGTACGATCGCGTCGCCGCTCTCGACACGCCCGACGATTATACCGTCGTCATGCACATGAAGAATGCGTTTGCGCCCGCGATCGACACGATCTTCGGCGAGAGCGATACGATCCTGCGCATCCTGCCCGCGCACTTGCTGGCGAAATACCCCAACCTCAATCAGGTGGCGTTTAATGCCGCCCCGGTCGGAACCGGCCCCTACAAGTTCGTCAAGTGGCTGCGCGGAGACCGGATCCTGCTCGAGGCCAATCCAAACTATTTCCGAGGCGCTCCCAAGATCGCGCACTTAACGCTCCTGATGATTCCCGACGACAACACGACCGAAGCGCAATTGCGCTCGCACGAAGCCGATCTCGGACTGGAAATAACGGCGCCCGCCTACCGCGATCTCGCCTCCGCTCCGGGCGTCGTGCGGCAGCTCGCGCAGGCGCCGTCGTACACTTCGATGATCTTCAACGTCACGCGGCCGGCGCTCGCCGACGTGCGCGTCCGGCGCGCGCTGGTGATGGGAATCGATCGTGAGGGCATCGTCCGCGACGATACGTACGGCACCGGCACGGTTGCCGTAGCCGACCTTCCGCCGTATTATTGGGCGTTCGACCCGTCGCTGCACCCGATTCCGTACGACGTTGCCGGTGCGAAGGCGTTGCTCGACGCGGCCGGCTGGCATCCGGGGTCCGACGGCATCCGCGTTCGCAACGGCACCCGGCTCTCGCTGCTTCTGGTCTACGGTCAGGGCAGTCAGCTTATTCGAACGATCACCACCCAAATCCAGCAGATGTACAAGCCGCTCGGCGTCGAGCTCCAGCTCAAAGGGTACGATTACGCGACGCTCTATGCGGCCGCCCAAAGCGGCGGCATCCTCAACGGCGGCAGGTTCGACTTGGGGATGTACGGCTGGGTCTCCGGAGCGGATCCCGACGACTCCTCACAATGGACCTGTAACGCGATCCCGCCGGGAGGAAACAACGCCGCGCGCTACTGTTCGGCCGAAATGGACGCGCTGCAGCACGCGGCGCTTTCGACCTTCGACCGCGGCGCGCGCAAGAAAACCTACTCAAAAGTTGAGGCGCTCCTGCTGCGCGACGCGCCCGCGGCCTTCCTCTACTATCAATCGCTGCGCTACGCGCACGCCGCCTCGCTGCAAAACTTCACCCCCAACGGCATCAGCGAGGGCTGGAACGCCCAGGAGTGGGTTTACTAAAGGCCGTCGAATCGTTCCGGCCCCACCTAGCGAGGAGAATCACGAAGTGACCACGACTATCGCCACCGCAAAGAAGGTGCCGGTGACGGTTGCCTACGGCGACGGCATCGGCCCCGAGATCATGGACGCCACCCTGCGCGTAATCGAGGCTGCGGGCGCGCGGCTCGATCTCGAACGCATCGAAATCGGCGAGAGCATCTACAACCGGGGCTTGAGCAACGGAATCGAGCCGTCGTCGTGGGAATCCCTGCGCCGCACGAAAGTCTTTCTGAAGGCTCCGATCACCACCCCGCAAGGCGGCGGCTTCAAGAGCCTCAACGTGACCGTGCGCAAAACGCTGGGCATGTACGCGAACGTCAGGCCGTGCGCGTCGCTGCATCCCTACGTTTCGACCAAGCACCCCAACATGAACATCGTCATCGTTCGCGAGAACGAGGAAGACGTTTATGGCGGCATCGAGCACCGCCAGACCAATCAGGTGGCCCAGTGCCTCAAGCTGATCTCGCGCCCGGGCAGCAAGCGAATCGTCCGTTACGCCTTCGAGTACGCCCGCGCGAACAATCGCAAGAAAGTCACGTGCTTCACCAAAGATAACATCATGAAGATCACGGACGGTCTCTTCCATCGCACGTTCGAAGAAATCGCCCTGGAGTACCCGGAGATCGAGCACGAACACTGGATCGTGGATATCGGCGCCGCCAAGCTCGCCGACACCCCCGAAGCCTTCGACGTCATCGTCATGCCGAATCTCTACGGCGACGTTCTTTCCGACGTGGCCGCCCAAATCACCGGCTCGGTCGGACTGGCGGGCTCGGCCAACATCGGCGATCACTGCTCGATGTTCGAAGCGATCCACGGATCGGCGCCGCGCCGGGCCGGCCAGAACTTGGCAAATCCGTCTGGCCTGCTCCACGGCGCGTTGCTGATGCTCGTGCACGTCGATCAACCCGAGGCCGCGGAGAACGCCCATAACGCCTGGCTGCGAACCATCGAGGACGGCATCCACACGTACGACATATACAAAGAAGGCGTCTCCAAGGAAAAAGTCGGGACCAAGGAGTTCGCCGACGCCATCGTCGCGCGACTCGGGCAACGCCCGCAGCACCTCGAGCCGGTCGAATACGCCAAAAACGCGCATATGAATCTCGCGATCCGCCCCGCCGGTAAGCCCCCGATGAAACTTCGGGCCGGCGTCGACGTCTTCATCGACCGCCGCGACGGCAATCCGGACATCATCGCCGGCATCCTGGAACAACTGAAGGTTCCCGGTACTAAGCTGACCGTCATCAGCAATCGCGGGACGAAGGTGTGGCCGAACGGCAATCCCGATACCTACTGGAGCGACCACTGGTCGTGCCGTTTCGAGAGCGACGGCAGCGAGCCGTTTACCGCCGCGCACGTGGTGAAACTGCTGGAGGCCGTCGATCGCGCCGGATTCGACGCGATCAAAACCGAGGGGCTCTACACGTTCAACGGCGAGCGCGGATATTCGTTAGCGCAAGGCGAGTGACGGTCGAACGAGCCGGTGCGCATCGTCAGCCTGCTGCCCAGCGCGACGGAAATTCTCTTCGGGATCGGCGCCGGTGCCGAAGTCGTCGGCGTAACCCACGAGTGCGACTTTCCGTCTGAAGCTCGGCGGCTGCCGCAGCTCACGGCGTCGGCGCTGCCGCCGGGCGATGCGCCCGGCGACATCGACCGGCACGTTCGATCGAGTCTGCACGCCGGCTCGAGCCTGTATTATCTGGATTCCGGCTTGCTGGAATCGCTGGCTCCCGATCTCATCGTCACCCAAGAACTCTGCGCGGTGTGCGCCGTTTCATACGAGATCGTCGAACGCGCCGCACGCAGGTTGCGCACCGATTTACGCGTCGTCTCCCTCGAACCGTCCTGCCTCGACGACGTCCTGGCGAACGTGACGTTTCTCGGCGAGTTGACCGGGCACGCAACCGGTGCCGCGGATCTCGTCGATGCGCTGCAGCGCCGAATCGCGACCTTGCGCCACCGGACCGCGGGCGCTCGCGTTCGACCGCGGACGCTCGTACTCGAGTGGACCGATCCGCCGATGGGCGGCGGCCACTGGACTCCCGGTTTGGTCGAGCTGGCGGGCGGCGCGCCGGTCCTTTCGCAGCCCGGCGGGAATTCACAGCGTTTGGAATGGCGGCAGATCGAGCACTGCGAGCCCGACGTGGTCGTGGTTACGCCGTGCGGGTTCGACCTCGCGCACGCTCGGGATGCGCTCGTGGCGCTCGATTCGGTCCCGCAGTGGACGGGACTGCGCGCGTATCGCGAACGCCGCATTTTTGCAATCGACGGGAACGCCTACTTCAATCGGCCCGGTCCGCGCCTCGTCGACAGCGCCGAAATCCTCGCCCGTTTGCTCGAAACGTCTTCGCCGATTACCTCCGAACGATAACGCAGACGGCGAGCAGGATGCCGATTTCGGCCACGACGATCGCGCCGCCGTACACGTCTCCCGTCAGCCCGCCCCCCAGCCGGCGGCTCGACCAGCGCGCGGCCAGCCACGCACCGAGCAATGCGACCGGCCCGATCGCGAGCGTCCACGGCGCGATCCACCACGCGAGGCCTTCGATCGCGAGACCGATCGCGACGAGCGCGAGCGCGTTGGGAGGACGGACGAAGCTGGCCGCGAGTCCCGCCGGTCGCGCGTACGGAAAGAACCGGGCTTGCACGACCGCGACATAGCGCGCGAGCGCGCCGCTGAACGCGAGCACGAGCGGATATCGGGACGGAGCGATCGCGGCTAGCGCCGATAGCCAGAACGCCGTCGCTATTGCCATGCCGGCGATCGCAAACGACCCGTGATGCGGGTCCTTGAGAATCTCCAGCCGCCGCTGCGGCGGGACGCTCGCGAACAAGCCGTCGCAAGAGTCGAGGAAGCCGTCGACGTGAAGGGCGCCGGTCAGCACGATCGTTAACGCCCACGCGACCGCGAAACCCCACGAGACGTGCAGCCACGCAAATGCCGCGTATCCGCCCCACCCGGCAACCGCGCCGACCGCCGCACCGATCGGCGGCAGCCATTCGAGCGCGGCCGGCCCGGGCGCCTCGTGGGTTGCGCGTCGTCCGATCGGGATTATCGTGTAATATGCCAACGCGGCCGCCAAGCCGCGCAGCGCGCGCGTCACGCGCGAAGCGGTTCGTTGGCCGTCGCGACGCCCGCCTCCGCGAACGTCTTCATCTCGCAGAGCATTCGGGCCGCCGCTTCGCACAACGGAAACGCCAGCGCCGCGCCGCTGCCCTCGCCCAAACGCAAGTCGAGGTCGAACAGCGGAATCAGGCCAAGCGTCCGCAGCGTCACCGCGTGGCCGGTCTCGCGCGAACGGTGGGCGGCGATACAATATTCGATCGCCGTCGGCGCGATCGCGCGCGCGAGCAATGCCGCTGCGCCGACGATAAAACCGTCGAGCAGAATCGGGACGCGCGCCGAGGCAGCTGCCAGCAACGCGCCGGTGAGTCCGACGATTTCGTAACCGCCGACTTCACTGGCGACCCGCTCCCAATCGGCGCCGCGGACTCGCGTAACGGCCGCCTCTACGACGGCCAGTTTGCGGCGCAGCGTTTCGTCGTCGATCCCGGTCCCGCGTCCGACGACGTCTTCGGCCGGCGAGTCGGTCAACGCGCAGATCATCGCGGCGGCGCAGGTCGTATTCCCGATGCCCATGTCGCCCAATGCAACGATCTGCGGGTCGCATTGCCGGCGGACTCGTTCGAAGGCCTCCATCCCCGCACGCAGCGCCGCTTCGACCTCGCCGACCGGCATCGCGGGCTCGCGGGCGAAATTCCGGGTCGCACGTCCGACCGCCAGATCGAACAAGCGCGCGTGCGCCGGCAGCTCTGCCGCAACGCCGAAGTTTGCGACGAAAACCTCGGCGCGGGCCACCCGCGCGAACGCACTGATCGCGGCAAATCCGCCGACGAACGCGCCGACCATCTGCGCGGTTACGTCGCTGGGATAGGCGCTGACGCCCTCGGCCGTTACGCCGTGGTCGCCGGCACCGATCAGGATCGCCCGGCGATCGTACGGATTCGGCGGCGGTCCGCCGTGGATCGCGCAGAGCCACTCGGCCAGTTCTTCGATCCGGCCGAGGCTGCCGGCCGGCTTGGTGAGCTGTCCGATGCGCTCGTGCGCGGCGCGCGCGGCCGCGCGATCAACCGGGGGAATGGAGATGTCGAACATCGTTGAGCGAGATTAGGCGCGCACCCGCGGGTTCCATGGCGATCCGCGTGACGCCGGCCGGCGAAAAGGCCGCGCCGGCGGCATCCGCTGCGACGTCCAAGACTGTGAGCGCCGCGTGGAGCGGACCCGCGTGGGTCACCAGCACGACGTGTGCGTCGCTGCGAGCGCGCAACTCGTCGAAGAAGGAACGCAGCCGCGCCGCCACCTGCGCGAACGTTTCGCCGCCTTCGGGAGCGTAGTCCGCGGCCGCCGTGGCGCCGGCCTCGGCCAGGTGCGGACGATTTGCGACGATTTGGGGCCACGTCAATCCCTCCCACTCCCCGAACGCGAACTCGCGCAAACGGTCGTCGGAGGCGACGTCGAGCGCGTGCGGTTCGGCGATGACGCGCGCCGTTTCCAGCGCGCGCACCAGGTCGCTCGAATAGATCCGGTCGATCCGCTCGCCGGCCAGGCGTCGCGCGAGCGCGGCCGCCTGATCGTATCCACGCTGCGAGAGCTCGACGTCACTCGTACCTTGAAACCGCCCGGTCGCGTTCCAGACGGTCGCGCCGTGCCTGACGAGCGTGAGTTGAATCGCCGCTACTTCACCTTCGCCAACAAGTCGCTCATGTCGTTGGCGTGCTCTTCTTCCACCGCCAGGATTTCTTCCATCAAGCGCCGCGATGTCGGATCCTTTTCGCCCAGGAACCGCACGATCTCGTTATACGATTCAATTGCGACGCGTTCGGCGATCAAGTCTTCCTTGATCATGTCGACGAGCGACGAGCCTTCCTTATACTCCGAGTGGCTGCGCGATGCCAATCCGTCGGGGTTCAAGTTGGGCGAACCGCCTAACTGGGTGATCCGCTCCGAGATCCGGTCCGCGTGTCCCTGTTCGTCGTTGGCGTGATCGAGAAACTCCGCCGCGACGGCGTCCTTGTTCAAGCCGCGCGCCATAAAATAATGCCGCTTGTAGCGCAGCACGCACACGATTTCGGTGGCCAGCGCCTGATTGAGAATGTCGCAAACGACGTTGGCATCGAGTCCGTAGCTATCGGTAATGGCGCCGCGCTCGATATTCTCTCGAGCGCGCCGGCGCAGTTCCTTGACGTCGCTGAGAAACGGCTGACTGGTTGTCACTATTGGTCCTTTCTTATTTGAGACGAGCGCTAAGCGAACCGCATAACCGTTCGCGACGGCGTGCGGTTTCCGAAGGCGGCTCCGGCCCGATGCGCGAAAACGGGCCGGGCCTCGCGGAGAGGTGGCAGAGTGGTCGAATGCACTCGCTTGGAAAGCGAGCAGAGGTGTTGAGCCTCTCGGGAGTTCGAATCTCCCCCTCTCCGAATTCCAGTTGGCAGCCCGCGGCTTAGCGCGCGCGTCACGCCGAGATCTCGTCGAGATGCGCCAGCCAAAAGTCGAAGCTCGCTCGTGCCTGGGCTTCCAGCATCGCCTCCCCGTCGACGACCTCGCGGCCGAGCTGCTGCGCCAAGCGCGCGCGGTTCCCGTAGTTCGCATCGATCACGAAGTCGGGCGTCCGCAGCTCTTCCACGAGGCATTGCGGCAGCACCGCATCGGGAGGCAGCGTCGCGACCACGATCTCGGGAACGTTGTCGGCCGGCCAAGGCAGCGCCTCGAATCGTTCGCAGACTCCGCGCACGCGCGCCGCGTCGCGGCCCCAGACGAACGCGTATGCGTCGTTGTCGTGGAGTTCGCCTAAAATCGCGCGCGCCGTCGCGCCGTATCCCAAAACGCCGATCCGCTTGAGCGCGATCGGCTCGTCGATCAGGCTTTCGATCGCACTGCGCGCACCGATTCCGTCGGTATTCGTCCCGGCGATCTCGCGCCCGAAGAAAATCGTGTTCACCGCTTTCGCGCGGCGCGCTTGTTCGGTCAGCCGCCCGCACGCTTCGACGGCCTCCTCCTTGAGCGGATAGGTCACGTTGCAGCCGGCGTAGCCCTCGGAACGCAGCCGGCGGATGGCCGACGCGCCGTGACCCGCACCGACGCGGATCGCGACGTAACTGCCGTCGATTTCCGAATCTTCCAGAAAGGCGCGATGGAGTTGCGGACTGCCGCTGTGTTCGACCGGATCCCCGATGACGGCTAGCTTCATCGCGTACGGCGGCCCGGCAGCATCAGCCGTTCGAAGAACCGGAACACCGTCGTAAGTCCGAGATCTTTCGATTCGATCGGTTCGGTGAGGATGGTGTACAAACCGCACAGTTTTCCGCCGAGCACGTCGGTGAAGAGCTGGTCTCCGACGACCGCAATTTCCCGGCGGTGCAGCTCCAAATCTCTGACGGCCCGTAGAAATCCGAACGGCAGCGGCTTGAGCGCGTTAGGAATGCACGCAACGTTCAGACGCGCCGCGATCGTGCTCACCCGCGACGAGAAGTTATTCGAAAGCATCACGATCCGAAAGCCCCGGTCGTGGGCGCGAGCCACCCAATCCAGGTGCTCGCGAGCGAGCTCCGTCTCCCGATAGCCGACCAGCGTATTGTCGAGGTCCACGATCAGCCCGCGGATTCCCACCGCTTCGAGCTCCTCGTGCGCCACGTCGTGTAATCGTGGAGCGAACCGGTCGGGACCCAGCATCGTGCCCTCCGTTGCACCGGTTATCCCCCGTATCCTCGGACCTTCTCCACACGCCATCCACGGGGGCTCTGCGGCGACCGGGGTTATTCGCAGTTTTTCGTCGGTACCCACAAGCCAAGCACAAGGAAACAACCGGCCGGACCCCAATATCTTGTGGTAATCGGCTCGGCGTGGCACAATAGGTGTCCAGCCGTTGACGTCGGCTCCGCTTTATCGAACAGGTGTTCGCTATCGTTGCGTCGAAGTCAACCGGTCCCCACGAGAGCCGTTTCGGGCTAGGCAAGGGAGCATCGCCGCGCATGAAATTCCAACGCACGTATTCTACCCAAGAAGACCCCTATGCCGGGGTTGCCTTCGAGCCGCGGACCTCGAAGATCGTCAACCCCGACGGGTCGGTGATTTTCGAGGCCAAGGACGTCATGGTGCCGACCGGCTGGAGCCAGGTCGCCGTCGACGTGCTCGCCCAAAAGTACTGCCGCAAAGCCGGCGTCCCCAAGGCGGTCCAGCGCGTCGCCGAAGAGGGCGTGCCGGAGTGGCTCTGGCGCTCCGCCGCCGACGAGGCGGCGCTCGATCAAGTTCCGCGCGGCGAGCAATTCGGACCCGAACGCGACTCTCGCCAAGTCTTCGGCCGGCTGGCGGGCTGCTGGACCTACTGGGGCTGGAAGCACGGCTACTTCGACTCCGAAGCCGACGCGCGCGTCTATCACGACGAAATGTGCGCCATGTTGGCGCGGCAAGTCGGCGCGCCCAACTCGCCGCAATGGTTCAACACCGGGCTCCACTGGGCGTACGGCATTTCCGGACCGGCGCAGGGACACTGGTACGTCAATCCCGCCGACGGCGTGGCCGAGGCCTCGCCGAATACCTACGAGCACCCGCAGGTTTCGGCGTGCTACATTCTTTCGATCGAAGACGACCTCGTCAATGAAGGCGGCATCTTCGACGGCGTGTTGCGCGAAGCGCGAATCTTCAAAGGCGGTTCGGGGTCCGGCGCCAACTTCTCGCGGCTGCGCGGAGCGGGCGAAAAGCTCACCGGCGGCGGCACGAGCTCCGGCCTGATGTCGTTCTTGAAGATCTTCGACCGCGCGGCCGGAGCGATCAAATCCGGCGGCACCACGCGGCGCGCCGCCAAGATGGTGGTTCTCGACGCCGACCATCCCGACATCGAAGAGTTCGTCGGCTGGAAAGTCCGCGAGGAGCGTAAGGTCGCCGATCTGGTCGTCGGATCGCGGATCTTCGAAAAATACATCAATGCGATTATTTCGGCCGCGCACGACACGCGCGTTCCCGAACACGCCCGGCTCGATCCGGCCCTCAACGCCGGCCTGCGCGCGGCCGTTCGCGAAGCGTTATCGTTGGGCATTCCGACCGGCGCGACCCAAAACGCGCTCGACTACGCGCGCCAGGGCTACACCCGCCTCGAAGTCGAGCAATACGACACCGCCTGGGATTCCGAAGCCTACATCACCGTATCCGGGCAGAACTCGAACAATTCCGTTCGTTTGACGAATCGGTTCTTCGACGCGCTGGACCGCGACGAGAACTGGAATCTCACCGCCCGCACGACCGGCGACGTCGTCAAACGGATCAAGGCCGCCGAGCTGTGGGAGCAGATCGGAATGGCCGCCTGGCAGTCCGCGGATCCCGGTTTGCAATTCGACGATACGATTCAAGAGTGGCACACCTGCGCCAACGACGAACGCATCAATGCCACAAATCCGTGCAGTGAATATGTTTTCATCGACGATACCGCTTGTTTTGCCCCCGAGACGCGCATCAGCACCCCCGAAGGCTTGCGCACCGTCGAGGAACTTTTCAAGTCGCAACAGATGGGCGGCGAAATTTACGTTACGACCGATCTGCATTCCGAACAAGATCACTGCCGCATCGCCGCTCACCGCCGCGCCTATGTGACCCAGGTCGGCGAGCGCGACGTGTTCGAACTGACGCTTGCCGACGGCCGCCAAATTCGCGCGACGGGCGATCACCGCTTTCTCACCAACGACGGTCGCTGGATCCGGCTTGACGAACTCGTCCCCGGCGTCGACCGCATAGCGATTCGCGAAGTGGGCAATACGATTGCGTATTGTTCTTCCCCGCAGGAAGCAAAGCGCTGGCAGATGCTGGGCTGGCTCACCGGCGACGGCGTCTTTAATAAGGATACGGTAGCTCTCATTTTCGGCCCCAGCGAGCGTCGAACGGCTGAGGCGTTTGTCCCGGAGCTCAACGAACTCAAGGCAGTTGCCGCCGGTGCTGCCGGGTCCGGTGCCGTGCGTCCTTCCGTCATCGGCTTCCAATCGAACGGCGTCATGCAGACCAACGCGTCGCAGCGATCCCTCGTCGACCACCTGCAGCGGTACTACGGGTTCCATCAATCGACGGCACTCGGCAAAGATGTTCCGACGCTCCTGCATCGCGTGCCCGAAGACCTCAAGGTCGCCTATCTGCAAGGCCTCTTTTCCGCCGACGGGACGTTGCGCTGCGACGCGCGGGCCGCCGAGCCCGAAGTCATGCTGGCGTCGTCCTCGCGGGCACTCCTCCGGTCCGTGCAGTTGGTGCTCTCCGATCTCGGGATGACGTCCCGGATTGCATGGCACCATCCCAACGGCCGGAAAAATCCGCAGGGGCAGTTACATCTCTACAACCAGCAGGCTCGCAACTTCTTGTCGCTCGTCGGCTTCCCGTGCTCTCAAACGAAGGAAGCGAAGGCGAAAGAAATCCTTGCGCGCCCCTTCAACGGTGTTCTGAAGAACCCGCGCGCGCCGAAGGTAAAGACCATCGTCCCTGCGGGAAGGGCAATGGTCTACGACATCACCGAACCCGTCACGCATTCCGTCATCGCCGAAGGGACGGTCGCGCACAACTGCAATCTCGCGAGCCTCAATCTCGTAACGTTCCTTAACGACGACGGCAACTTCGACGCGAAGCGTGTCGCCGAAGCGGCGCGAGTTTGGACGACGACGCTCGAGATCTCGGTAACGATGGGACAAATGCCGTCGCGTCGCATCGCGGAGAAGAATCACGGCTACCGGACCCTCGGCCTCGGCTACGCGAATCTCGGAACGCTGCTCATGCGCATGGGCCTGCCCTACGATTCGGAAGAGGGTCTGGGCTGGTGCGCCGCAGTGTCCGCGCTCATGACCGGCACGGCGTATCGCACGTCGGCGGAATTGGCGCAGAATCTCGGCCCGTTCGCGCGCTTCGAGCCGAATCGCGACGCGATGCTGCGCGTCATTCGTAACCATCGGCGAGCGGCGTACAACGCGCAAGACTCGGCGTACGAAGGGCTCAGCATCAAACCCGTCACCCACGCGCCGACGCTCTTCACGCAAGAAACCTGGGCGCTAGCGCGCTCGATGTGGGACGACGCACTCTCGATCGGTGAAGTCGCCGGCTTCCGCAACGCACAGACCGTTGTCATCGCTCCGACGGGTTGCCTCACCGGGAACTCGATGGTCGTAACCGACCGCGGACTAGCGCGACTCAATCGCCTCGGTAATCCCGATGGCGCCAAGTGGCAGGACGTCGATTTCCGCGTGCTTACCGACGACGGCGAGCAGCGTGCGTCGAGGTTCTTTATTAACGGCATCGAGCCCACGCGAAAGATCGTCACGCGCCGCGGCTATACCATTGCCGGGACGCCGACGCACCGCATCAAGGTGGTCGATCCGCAGAGCGGTGACCTCGCCTGGAAGCGTATGGCGGATGTAACGTCGGGCGACATCGTTGCCCTGTCGATGGGCGCCTTTGTGGGCGCTCCGCACGTCGTTGCCCTTCCCGACATCGGAGAAGAGTACTGGACCGGCGATTACACCACCGTCGTACCGCGTACGGTCACACCGGAGCTCGCCGAACTCGTCGGCTATTTCATGGGCGACGGCTCCTTCC
Organism: Candidatus Tumulicola sp.; assembly: GCA_036490465.1. GTDB lineage: Bacteria > Vulcanimicrobiota > Vulcanimicrobiia > Vulcanimicrobiales > Vulcanimicrobiaceae > Tumulicola. Next base: position 23,603 of record DASXDV010000147.1, read on the forward strand.
ACAGCCGCGGCTTGCGCTTCTGCGTCGCCAACACCGACGCCGACGTCGCCGATCGTTTGTGCGAGCTCGTCCACTCGCTCTTCTGCCTGACGGCCGTTCGCACGCAAAAGAACGGCTACATCGAGGTGTCCGTCAACTCGGTTCCGCTCACGATGTGGTGGGAGGCGTGCGGGTTCCGCAAATTGGCCCCGTCGAACAACCATCGCGGCAAGGGCTACATCCCGCGCATTCCCGACGCCGTACTTGGTACCAACGATCCGGCCGTCTATGGCGCATTTGTTCGCGGCTTGTTCGAAGCCGACGGTACCGTCACGGGCGGCGTGCCGGCCTGGACCACGGTCTCGCGTTCTTTTGTGGAAGAGGTCAAGTCGCTGTTACTGATGCTCGGCATTCCGACCACGACCAAGACGGACATTAGCGCCTGGGGACGCTCGGAGACCTACTGCACGCGTCTGCTCAATATGTCCTACTGCGCAAAGTTCGCCAAGGTTGCGGGCTTCATCGGCTCGCGCAAGTCTGGCAAGATCGTGCAGCGGCTCGATTGGCTGGGGCGCAGAAGCGATAACGTCTACATTGGTGAGATCGCCTGTCGCGAACTCGTTGCTTCTGGAAGTCTTCCGAAAGCCGCGCTGTACAACTCGCATCGTCGTAGCCCCGGAGCGGTCTCGCGGCACGTTGCCGAACGCACGGGCAGTATCGTGCAATCCCCGCGCCTGCAATCGGCGCTCGAGTTCTATTACGACACCGTGTCGGCAAATGATGACGGCGGCGAGCAGCTGACATACGATCTGTCCGTGCCGGCCAACGTCACGTACATCGCCAATGGCTTCGTGTCGCACAATACAATCGGCTTGGTGATGGATTGCGATACGACCGGTATCGAGCCGGACTTTGCGCTCGTGAAATTCAAGAAGCTCGCGGGCGGGGGATATTTCAAGATCGTCAACCAGTCGGTCGACGCGGCGCTGCACAAGCTCGGGTATTCGGAAGAGCAAATCGAGGCGATCGAAACCTACGCGAAGGGCACGGGGACGCTCGAAGAGGCTCCCCACGTCAATCGCGCGACGCTTAAAGCCAAAGGCTTTGACGACGACACCATCGCCCGCGTCGAGGCGGTCCTTCCGAGCGCGTTCGAGCTGCCGTTCGTCTTCAACAAGTTCGTGCTAGGCACCGAGTTTTGTACCGAAAAGCTTGGCATCGCCGCGGAGAAGCTCGACGATTGGAACTTTTCGATCCTGCGCGACGGCCTCGGCTTCTCGACGCAACAGATCGAGGAAGCCTCGGCCCATATCTGCGGGAGAATGACGGTCGAGGGGGCGCCGTATCTCAAAGACGAGCATCTCGCCGTCTTCGACTGTGCCACCCCGTGCGGGCGTTACGGCTCCCGTTACATTCGGCCGCTCGCTCACGTCGACATGATGGCCGCCGCCCAACCGTTCGTCAGCGGAGCCATTAGCAAGTGCGTCGTCGGCAACACGCTGCTCACGACGGAGAACGGCTTGATTCGGATCGCTTCGCTGCATCGTAACGAGGCACCCGACACGTTCCGCGAGCACGCGATGCGCGTCGCCTCGCTCGACGGCCGCCAGACGACCGACGCCTTCTACTACGGCGGCGAACGCGCCGTGCGCGAAGTCCGTTTACGCTCGGGTCACCGCGTCACTGGTACGCCGAACCATCGCGTACTGACGTGCGGCGACGGTGGGCTCGTCTGGCGCTATCTCTCCGACATCCAGCCCGGCGAGTACGTCGCCACGCAATACGGTGACGACATGTGGTCGTCGCTGCCCGCGCGTTTCGACGACTTCCGGCCATCGGCGCCCTATGGTTCTCGGAAGAGCCTGACTCTGCCGGAGGCCATGACCGCCGACCTCGCGTTCTTCCTCGGCGCGTATGCCTCCGAGGGGCACACGTCGCGCACGACCTACACCGTGACCATCACGAATTCCGTGGAGACGGTGCTTGAGCGCGTGCTCGAATCCGCCCGCGCAACGTTCGGCATCGAGGGGCGCATCGTCCGTCACCCCGGCAAATGTCCGAACGTTACCTTTGCGTCCAAAACGCTCGTCGAGTTTCTCGAATACCTTGGCTGCGGTGCACGCGCATGGGTCAAACGCATTCCAGATGCCGTACTCGGCTCGCCGCGCGAGCACGTCTTGGCGTTCCTCACCGGTCTGTTCCTCGATGCCTACGTGACTACCGAGGGTATGGCGAAGTGGGCCATTTGCCTGGATTCGAGCGATCTACTCGACGATCTCCAGGCCGTGCTAACAAACCTTGGGATCGTCCATAGCCGCATCGAAAAGCGCAACGCGCAGTACGACAAGAGCTATGGCGAGGTCTACGCCGGCGGACGGCAGGCGCAGAAGCTGCTGCGCATGGTGCAGTTCCCGGAACCGGCGAAGCTGGCGCGTTCCGGGAGCGTGCTCGGCGCCGAATACGCGCAAAGCACCGCCGACGTCGTCCCCGGCGTCGACGGGCGAATCCTCTACGGCATGATCCCGCGGGGAACCGCCGGCCGCGGTTCTGACGGCACGCGGGTGCGCACGACATTCTCGCACCTCCTCGATCCCCGCACGAAGCACGTCTCGTGGGAGACCGTGCGCAGCCTCGGCGAACACATCGAGCTGCCCGAGTGGCTTGACGAAATCGTCAACCGGAATCTCCACTTCAGCCCAGTCGAAATGATCGCCGACGCCGGGACGCGCCCGGTCTACGACATTTCCGTCCCCTCAACCCACGCGTTCGTCGGAAACGGGATCGTCAACCACAACACCATCAACCTTCCGCAAAGCGCGACGCTGGCCGACGTCAAGGAAGCCTATCGCTACTCGTGGGAGCGGATGATCAAGGCCGTGGCGCTCTATCGCGACGGATCGAAACTCTCGCAGCCGCTAGCCGCCAGCTACGATCTGGGGAGCGACGATCCGGCCGAACAACCCGCGGCGGCGCAGACTGATTTCGCGACGCCGATGCAAGTGGCCGAGAAGATCGTTTACCGCTACATCGCCAAACGCCGGCGCATGCCCGAGCGCCGCAGCGGTTACACGCAGAAGGCCGTGATCAGCGGTCACAAAGTGTACTTACGCACCGGCGAATACGAAGGCGGACAGCTGGGCGAAATCTTCATCGACATGCACAAGGAAGGCGCCGCTTTCCGCTCGTTGATGAACAACTTTGCAATCGCCATATCGCTGGGGCTGCAGCACGGCGTACCGCTCGAGGAGTTCGTCGAAGCCTTCACGTTCACGCGCTTCGAGCCCAACGGGCCGGTGATCGGACACGACCACATCAAGATGGCCACCTCGATCCTCGACTACATCTTCCGCGAGCTGGCGGTCAGCTATCTTTCGCGCTACGATCTCGCCCACGTGCAACCGTCGATGCAGATGGACGCGATGGGCCCCGAACCCAACGACGACTTCATCGCCGAGGAAGAGGGCGGCGTCCGGTTACGGCCGGCCGGCGTTTCGGAGAAACTTCATCCGGTCAGCACGCACTTACACCCCGGCCAAGAACCTCGCCAAGATTCTTCGGCATCGCCGGTCGCATCGGCGGCCACCATCTCTACGCCCGCGAGCCCAACGTACGGTTCGGCGACACCGGTGGGAACGGCGACCGCCACGCTCTCGAGAACGCAAGCGGTCAGCGAATCGAAGGCCAAGGGCTACACCGGTAACGCCTGCTCCGAGTGCGGTCAGCTCACGATGGTCCGCAACGGAGCCTGCGAAAAATGCGACTCCTGCGGCGCCACGTCGGGATGCAGCTAAAGCGCTCAATTAATGGAATACTCCTTGCGAACGGAGCGTCTCCATCTGAGGCTTATGGAAGTGAACGATGCCGATCGGATCTTCCGTAGCTACGCCTCCGATCCCGAAGCCGCACGGTATATGACGTTTCCCACGGCGACGGACCTTTCCGGAATCCTCGCCTTCCTGACGGCGCAAAGATCTAGGGCAGGTCTGATTTATTCAGCGAGGGTCGCGAGCTCCGTGTCACCCTGAAGCGAAGTCGAAGGGCGGCTCTGCGAGCTTGCAGCGAGCAATTGTGGTACAATTTTCGCATGAGCATGGAAGAGCAGT
>DASXDV010000186.1:0-87922 GCA_036490465.1 Candidatus Tumulicola sp.
AGACCAACGGAGGCTCGGCTTGCCTGCGCGATCCGGACCGTTGCGAAGCGATCATGCGCGCGGTCGTCGCCGCGGTCGACTGTCCCGTTACGATGAAAATGCGGTTGGGTTGGAGCGAAGAGCATCTCGTTTACGTGGACGTCGCGCGGCGCGCGCAAGCCGCCGGCGTTCGGGCGGTGACCCTGCACGCGCGGACCGCCAAACAGTTTTACCGGGGGCGGGCCGACTGGGAACACATCGCGCGGCTCAAGCGCAGCGTCGATCTTCCGGTGATCGGCAATGGCGACCTCGGCGAACCGCACGAGGCGCTCGCGGCGATGCGCGCCAGCGGCGTCGACGCGATCATGCTCGGTCGCGCGACGCTCGGAAATCCTTGGCTGATCGCCCAGATTCGGGATTTGATGGAAGGCCGGCCGGCCCGCCCGTCCCCGTCTCCGGCCGATCGTCTGCGCTTTTGCATCGTGCACTACCGGACGATGGTCGACGAACTCGGCGAAGCCCGAGCCGTCGCGCAGATGCGCAAACACGTCGCGCTCTACCTCAAGGGAATCCCGGGTGCGGCCGCGCTGCGCGAGCGGATCATGCACCTCGACCGCGCGGACGATGCGCTTGCCGTTCTGGATGAAACGATCGATCGGGTGGAGTCGGGCAACGCGGCGGCGGCCGCATGACCCAGCCCTCTCCCGCGACCCCCGGCGAGCTTGCCGCCGAGACGTTCGAGAACTACAAACAGTTCGTGAACCCGCCGTTGGCGCGCGTTATGAAGATTTCGGGATCGCCGGTCGAAGTGCGCGCGAGCGGCTGCACGATTTGGGATCAGAACGGCAAACCGTACCTCGACTTCGCCGGCGGTTACGGCGTGTTTACCGTCGGTCATTCGCACCCGCGGGTCCTCGCGGCCGTGCGCGAGCAGATGGAATTGATGTCGCTTTCGGGCAAGACGATGTTTAACGTTACCCTCGGACGCGCGGCGCGGCGGCTCGCCGAGATCGCGCCGGGAGACCTGCGGATCTCGTTCTGGTGCAACAGCGGAACCGAGGCGATCGAAGGGGCCATCAAGCTTGCGCGCGCCGCCACCGGGCGTCCGAAAATCGTCAGCACGTTCGGCGCGTTCCACGGAAAAACGATGGGCGCCCTATCGGTGAGCGGGCGCGAAACCTTTCAGGCGCCGTTCCGGCCGTTGCTCGAGGGGTTCGCTCAGGTACCGTACGGCGAAGCCGGCGTCTTGGACGCCGCGCTGGAGGATGCGGCCGCGTTCGTCGTCGAGCCGGTGCAGGGAGAGGGCGGCGTCAACGTGCCGCCGGAGGGGTATCTGCGGGCCGCGCGCGAGGCCTGCGACCGGGCGGGCGCGTTGCTGATCGCCGACGAGGTGCAAACCGGCCTCGGGCGCTGCGGATACCGATTCGCCTGCGAGCGCGAGGGCGTCGTCCCGGACGTCGTGACTTTGGCGAAGGGTCTGTCGGGGGGCGTCATTCCGGTCGGAGCGTTCGTCTCGCGGCCGCCGGTTTGGGAGCGGGCGTTCGGCAAGGCCCCGTTGCTGCACACGTCGACCTTCGGCGGCGGCGAGTTGGCGTGTGCCGCCGCGATCGCCGCGATCGACGTAATGGAGGAAGAGGGATTGGTCGAAAACGCCCGGGTTCGCGGCGAGCGGCTGCTCGCCGGCGCCCGCGCGATCGCCGCCGAATTCCCAATGGTGGTGCGCGAGGCGCGCGGCCTAGGTTTGATGGTCGGCGTCGAACTCACCGCCGAGGGCTACGGCGGGTGGATCATTCCCGAGATGCTCAAAGCGGGCGTCACGGCGGCGTGGACGTTGAATTTGCAGCGGGTGATTCGGCTGGAGCCGCCGCTGATCGTCACCGACGCCGAGGTCGCAGCAGCGCTGGCGGCGTTGCGAGCAGGGGTGGCAACGGCCTACGAGAAGCTCGGCCGATTGTAAGGCCGATGCCCTATGTCGAAACTAGCATTGCGATTGCCGCTCCGGCTCGCCTCGTCTACGACCTCGCCAAGGATCAGGAACGCTTTCCGGAGTTCATGCCGGACGTCGAAAGCGTTACCGTGATCGAGCGTCACCCCGACCGCGCGCTCTCGCGCTGGAAGACGCTGGTCGAAGAGGCGCCCATCGAATGGACCGAAGAAGATCGCTTCGACGATGCGGGATTACGGATCGACTACAAACTCTTGGAAGGCGACCTCGACAAATTCGAAGGCGCCTGGACGTTCGTCGAGCGCGACGGCAAGACGCACGTGCAACTCGGAGTGGAGTTCGATTTCGGCGTTCCCACGCTGGCGGAGCTGATCGGCCCCACGCTTCAAAAGAAGGTCCGCGAGAACAGCGAGATGATGCTCGCCGCCCTGAAGGTCCAAGCCGAAAGCCGCGCGCGTGAATAAGTTTTGTTTCGTCATCCATCCGCTCTCGCTGGAGGACGTCGCGCGCTACGAGCCCGGCGCGAAGGGCAAGGGCGACGCGATCATGCGAAAGATCATGGAATGGATGCCGCCCTGGGCGGTGGTTCACGTCACCGGCGTTCGCACGCCCGACGGACGCGAAACGGAGGGATGGTTCGTTTCTGCGCCGCTGTTACCCGAACAAATGGTCGAATTTCCTCGCGAGGAAGTGTACGCGCGCATTTTGGCGGCCATTCAAATCGGCGTGGACCTGGGCGCGCAGGTCGCCGGTTTGGGGGCGTTCACGGCGGTCGTCGGGGACGGCGGCGTAACGGTCAACCAACGCTCGCCGATTCCGGTGACGACCGGCAACTCGTTGACGATCGGGGCCGGCGTCGAGAGCCTGTTTCGCGCCGCGCGCGAGATGGACGTCGACGCATCGGCGTCGACCGCCGCCGTCGTGGGGGCGACGGGCTCGATCGGCAGCGCCTGCCTCCGGTTGATTGCGCCGCGGGTGAAACACGTCGTGATGGCCGGGCGAAACGAAACCCGGCTACGCAAATTTTACGAACGCGTCTCTGGAGAACTCCCGTGCGAGACGTCGTACACGACCGATGCGTCTGCAGCCATTCGCCGCAGCGACCTCGTGCTGACGGCGACCTCGTCGACGCAGGACGTCGTCGAACCCGAAGATCTGCGAACCGGCGCGGTCGTGTGCGAGCTGTCGCTTCCGCACGACGTCAGCCGGCGGATTGCTCGCGAGCGCCCCGACGTGCTCGTTACCGAAGGCGGCAATATGTCGGTTCCCGGAAACCCGCGGTTCGAACGCGTGCGCGAGCGCGGAAGCGACTTCGATTTGAATCTCCCGCCGCGCACGGCGCTGGCCTGCATGAGCGAGACGATGGTGCTCGCGCTCGAGGGCCGGCTCGAGCCGTACACGCTGGGGCGCGGCATCGAGCTGGACAAAGTCGTCGAGATGGAAACGATGGCCAGGCGCTGCGGCTTCGCCCTGGCCGGCATGCGGGCGTTCGATGCGGCGATCACCCCGGAACGGATCGCCGCGACGCGCGCGGCCGCGCGCGCCCGCCGGCGCAAGGAGGCGGTCGCGTGAAGCGCGTCGTTTCGGTATCGCTGGGTTCCAGCGCGCGCGACCATCGTGCCGCGGTCACGCTCCTGGGCCACGAGTTCGAGATCTCGCGCGAAGGGACCGACGGAAAGCTCGATGCCGCGATTGCAAGGGTCCGCGCGCTCGACGGTCGAGTCGACGCGATCGGTCTGGGCGGCATCGACGTCTATCTCTACGCTGGTCGTCATCGGTATGCGTTGCGCGACGGCGTCCGGCTGCTGGAAGCGGCCGCCACGACGCCGGTCGTCGACGGCAGCGGCTTGAAGAATACGCTCGAGCGCCAGGCGGTCGCATTTCTCGGCAACGAGTTGGGAGTCGAGCTGCGCGGGCGCAAAGTCCTGATGGTGAGCGCCCTCGACCGGTTCGGGATGGCGCAGGCGCTGGTCGATGCGGGGGCCAACGTCTTGTTCGGCGATTTCATCTTCGCGCTGGACAAGGACTTACCGGTGCGCGACCTCGAGACGTTCGAGGCGATGGCCGAGAAGTATTTACCCGATGCGTGCAAGCTGCCGTTTCAGTTTTTCTATCCGACCGGCAAGAAGCAAGACCGTCCGCCCGAGCCGAAATATCCGCAGTATTACGCGGAAGCCGATATCGTCGCCGGCGACTTTCACTTCATGCGGCAGTTCATGCCCGACCGGCTCGACGCAAAGATCGTGCTCACCAATACGGTCACCGCGCGCGACGTCGACGAACTTGCGGCGCGCGGCGTCGCCACGCTCGTAACGACGACGCCGGATTTCGGCGGGCGCTCGTTCGGTACCAACGTCATCGAAGCGGCGCTGCTGGCACTGCTCGGGAAGCGTTGGAGCGAGGTTACCGCCCAAGACTACGAAGGCGTGCTGCGCGAGCTGGACGTGAAGCCGCGCGTCCTTCGCTTGAACTGACCGCTGCCGGTCGACGGGCGGCCGGGGCGAAGGAGAAGGATTTCACCCCCCGAACAAACGGCGCCAGCGCCCGCCGGGGCGCGATCCATTACCCTGGGTCCGTGGGCGCGTCTTGAGTGCCCGCTTTTGAGGATTTGCAGTTGAACGATAAAGAGATCGTCCTCACCGCCGAGGGTCTCACGAAGCTGGAGACGGAGCTCGACGAGCTCAAGACCGTCCACCGCCGCGAGGTCAACGATCGCATTCGCCAAGCCAAAGAATACGGCGACTTGAGCGAAAACGCAGAATACGAGGACGCCAAGCAAGAGCAAGCGTTCATCGAAGGCCGCATCCTCAAGCTAGAAGCGATGATCCGAAACGCTCGAATTATCGACGAATCGGAATACGCAGCCGACGAAGTGCATCTCGGCGCCATCGTGAAGGTGAAGGATCTCAAGAGTAACGAGGGTTACGAGTTTTCGATCGTCGGCTCGGCCGAAGCGGATCCGTCGAATCGCCGAATCTCGAACGAGTCGCCGCTGGGGCGCGCGCTGATCGGGCATAAGAAGGGCGCGACGGTCGACGTCTCCACGCCTCGCGGGCTGGCAAAATACAAGATCGAATCGATCAAGAGCAGCTCGCCGAAAAAAGCCGCCAAGAAGGCCAGCTAAACGACGCACGAAGACCTCGGCAAAACCGAAGCGGCGCTCGTAGCCGCCAGGCGCGAGCACCTAGCCGCGCTGCGCGCGCGCGGAGACGACCCGTTCGCACGAACGCGCTACGAGGTCGACGCAACCTGCGCCGAACTGACCGCTCGGTACGGATTTCTGGTGCCGGGCCAAAATGCCGAGTCGGAAGGTTGGAACCTCGCGGGCCGGCTGCTGTCGAAACGCCGGATGGGAAAAACGATCTTCGCCGATCTCGCCGACCGGACCGGGCGCCTTCAGCTTTACGTTCGCCGCGACGAAATCGGCGATCCGGCCTTCGCCGATTGGAACGACCTGGATCGCGGCGATCTGGTCGGCGTGCGCGGCTACGCGTTCCGTTCCAAAATGGGCGAGCTGACGCTGCACGTCACGGCGTTTTCGATTCTGGCCAAAGCGCTGCGCCCGTTGCCGGACAAGTGGCACGGTCTGACCGACGTGGAAAAGCGCTATCGGCAGCGCTACGTCGATATGATCGTCAATCCGGGCGTTCGCGACGTCCTCGTCGCCCGCAGCCGGTTGGTCGCCGAGATGCGGCGTTTCATCGACGATCACGGCTTTTACGAGGTCGAAACGCCGACCCTGCTGCACGTTGCGGGGGGCGCTGCGGCGCGCCCGTTCGCGACCCATTGCAACGCGCTCGACCAAATCATGCAGCTGCGCATTGCGACCGAACTCAACCTCAAGCGGCTGATCGTCGGGGGTCTCGAGCGCGTTTACGAAATCGGTCGAATCTTCCGCAACGAGGGCATCGATACGACCCACAACCCCGAGTTTACGATGCTCGAACTGTACGCGGCTTACTGGAACGTTGCCGACATGCTGGAGTTCAACGAGGCGTTGATCGCTCGGCTGGTCGAGGTCGCAACCGGGGGACGCGACGAACTCGCGCGCGGCGAGGCGACGATTTCGTTCGCGCGCCCGTTCGCCCGGGTCGCGTATTTCGACGGGATCGCCGCACGGAGCGGCGGCAAATACACGCGCGAACGTTTGCTCGACCCGCACGGCGCCGCCGCCGCCCTGCGCGAACTGGGGCTGCCGGAATCGCCGACCCACGGTCACGCGCTCGATAAGATCTTCGAGCGGGTGCTCGAGCCGCACTTGGTCGCGCCGACGTTCGTGACCGACTACCCGGTCGTCATTTCGCCGCTGGCGAAACGCAAGGCGGACGATCCCGAAATCGCCGACCGCTACGAACTCTTCTGCGCGCGGATGGAGATATCGAACGCGTTTACCGAGTTGAACGATCCCGACGATCAGCGCGTTCGTTTCGAGAGCCAAGTCGTCGAACGCGCGCAAGGCGACGACGAGGCACCCGAGCCGGACTGGGACTACGTCCGCGCGTTGGAGTACGGAATGCCGCCGACTGCCGGGATCGGGATCGGCGTCGACCGGCTCGTCATGCTGCTGACCGGGAGTTCGTCGGTGCGCGACGTCCTCGTTTTCCCGCTGCAACGCCAGCACGGGTAGTCTCGGCCCGCGGCCGTAAGGCAAGTGTTCCCGCTCGCGCGCGCCGAACGTGCGGGGGATGGACGGTCAAAAATGTGCCCACCCGCAGTGCACGTGTTTCCTCGATCTGGGGATGATCTATTGCAGCCCGCGGTGCAAGGAGCGCGACGAGCTCGACGGTGACGCCGCGCCGCGCGAGCGCTGCGGCTGCCGTCACGTCGCCTGCGCGAGACCCGACTGACCGCCGCCGCGCGGCACGCGATGCGGGCGGCCGTCGAGTACGACGGCACGGAGTTTGCGGGCTTCCAGTGGCAGCCGGGGTTGCGGACCGTCGGCGGCGTGTTGGAAGCGGCCCTGAAGCGCTTGTTCGGCGAACCGGTGAAGATTTCGGCGGCCGGGCGAACCGATGCGGGCGTCCACGCGACCGGACAGGTGATCTCGTTTTCGACCGAGCGCGACTTTCCGTTCGAACGGCTGGGCGTCGCACTTGCGGGATGCTTGCCCGCGGACGTCGTCGTGCGCGAGGTCGCGCCGGTCGCGGTGGATTTTTCCGCGCGCTTTTCGGCGGTCGAACGGACCTACGTGTACGCGATTTGCCGGCGTCGCCAGCGCATGCCGCTGACGCTGCGCCGGGCGTACCACGTCCGGCGGCCGCTCGACGTCGCTCGGATCGAGGCCGCCGCGGCGGCGCTGCTGGGCGAGCACGACTTTCGTTCGTTTTGCGGGGTCGCTCCGGAGAGCGGCGTGACGCTCCGGCGCGTGCACCGCTTGTGCGTCGCATCCCGCGGCGATTTCATCCGGATCGAGATCGCCGCCGGTGGCTTTCTGCACCGAATGGTCCGGACGATCGTGGGAACGCTCGTCGAATGCGGGACGGGCCGGCGCAATCCGGGCGACCTCCCCGCCATCCTGGCCGCGCGCGACCGGCGGTCGGCCGGACACACTGCTCCCGCTCACGGGCTTTATCTCGCCGGCGTCAAGTACGACGACGGATACGACTCCTACTCGGAGCCCCCGCTCTTTGGCGGCGGCTAGGTGAGTTCGCCGAGGAGCCGTTCCAACTGGCGGGTCTGTCCGAGGCTAAGGCGGCGCGTGAGCCGGGCGGCACCTTCGGCGGCGGTCGCCGAGGCGTCTGCGGTCAGCGTGCGCCCCGCCGGGGTGAGCGTAATCCGGCTAGCGCGCGCGTCTCCCGCATCCGCCCGCCGGCGCAGGATCCCTCGCTTTTCCAGCGGCAGCACGGTGCGCGTGACGCCCGAAGCCGTGATCTCGAGCGTCGCGGCCAGCTCGGTCGGGCGTAAGCCTTCCTCGGGTGCACCGCTCAGAACGCGCAGCAGGCGCAGTTCGGCGAAGCTGAGGCCGTGATGTCCGCCGATCTTGGCGTCGAGCAGGCGCGTGGTCGCGGCGTGGGCGGTCGAGAGCCGCAGGAGCGCGGCGAGGGGAGCGGTTTCCATAGGAACGCAGGATACTAAACTGGTCAAGTACTTGTCAACTGTATTCCGGCGGCTCGGCCGCTCTTGACGCGGGCGCTTTCCGACAGGTAAGATGCGGTGGCCGCGCTGTTGCTCGCAACGGCGCTCGCTCGTTATTTTTCACCGACTCGAGGACATGGCGCAGATGCGGACCTATCAACAGACCACGGCACAGACCAGCCACGACTGGTTCGTCGTCGACGCGGCCGGGCAGCGCCTCGGCACGTTGGCGGTGCGTATCGCGCGCGCTCTCTCCGGCAAGCACAAGCCGACCTGGACTCCGCACATCGACAACGGCGACCACGTGATCGTCGTCAACGCGGAGAAGGTCGAGTTGAGCGGCAACAAGCCGGATCAAAAAGTTTACTACCGCCACAGCGGATATCCCGGCGGATTGCGCACGCAGACCGCTCGCGAGGTTCGCGCCAAGCATCCCGAGCGTCTAATCGAAATGGCCGTCCGTGGAATGCTGGCACCCAATCGCACGCGCAACGATCAGCTTGCCCGCCTGAACGTCTACGCCGGCGAAGCGCACCCGCACGCGGCGCAGAATCCGCAACCGCTGTTTTCGTGATCGAGAAAATAGGAGCAACGTCCGTGAACGACGCCATTCAAGCCACCGGGCGCCGCAAGCGCGCCATCGTCCGCGTCTTGCTGACGCTGGGTCACGGAGCGATTACCGTCAACAAGAAGCCGGTCGAGGAATACTTTCCACGTCCGCAGCTCCTGCAAATCGTACGCCAGCCGCTCGAAGCGACGCAAAGTCTTTCGCGTTTCGACGTGACGGTCAAAGCCGAAGGCGGCGGCGTGACCGGCCAGGCGGGGGCGGTCCGTCACGGTATCGCACGCGCGCTCGTCGCGATGGATGAGTCGCTCAAGCCGATCCTGCGGCAGCACGGGTTTTTGACGCGCGACCCGCGCGAAAAAGAGTCGAAGAAGTACGGTCGCAAGCGGGCGCGCAAGCGCTTCCAGTTTAGCAAACGTTAGTCGGGCGTTCGGTCCGCCTCGGGCTGCGGCTCGGCGCGATCGTGCTGGGCGTCCTGGCGTTCGCGTGGACGCCGGCGGCCGGCTGGGTCGAAAGCGCGTACGCCAACGGCGCCTACCCGCGTTGGGAACATCTCGCCTATTCGATCACGCGCGGCCTCCCGTGGTCGCTGGGCGACTTCGCGTTCGGAATCGGCATTGCGGCGATCGTCTGGCGAGTCGTCGCGTTCGTTCGCGGCGGCGGCCGGGGGCGCCGGCGCCGGCGGTCTTCGTTCGGACTGCTGGTCCTCGACGTTGCGGCGATCGTCGGGCTGTACGCCGTCTGGTTCGAAGCGAGCTGGGGGTGGAACTATGCCCGCGCGCCCATCGAGGCGCGGATGCGGTACGATCCCGCCCGCGTTACGCCGGGGGCCGCATCGCGGCTCCGGACGCACGCGATGGCGGAGCTGAATGCGCTGGCCGCAACCGCGCACGCACGCGCCGCGGCCCCGTTCGATCGCAGCGTGCTGCGGGACGCGTGGCTGCCGGCCGTGCAACGCGCCGGCGACGCGTGGACGCCCGAGGCCGGCGACGCCAAACCGACGGTCGCCAATCCGTTCATGGAAGCCACGGGCACGAGCGGATTCATCAATCCGTTGACGCTCAACGTGCAGTTGGCGGCCGATCTGCTGTGGTTCGAGCGTCCGTTCGATCTCGCGCACGAGTGGAGCCACGTGGCCGCTTACGCGCGCGAGGACGAAGCGAATTACCTGGCGATCGTCACTTGTTTGCGTTCTCCCGATCCGGTAATTCGTTATTCCGGCTGGTTCGAGCTGTTTCTCTACCTACCGCAGAAACCGCGGTACGCCCGCGCCGAATTCGCTCCGCTGGTATGGAAAGACTTTGCGGCTCTGCGGGAACGCGATTCGCATCACGTCAACGTGTTGCTGGCGCATTGGACGTGGCGCACGTACAACGTGTACTTAAAAAGCAACCGGGTGGCATCGGGCGTTCTCAACTATAACGAGGTGACCCGCTTGATCCTCGGCATCCCGCTCGACGCCGACGGCTTGCCCGAGTCCGGGAATTGACCCCGTTCGACTACCTGACCGTCCTCGTGTCGATCGTCATGGGACTCGCGATCGCCAACGTGCTGACGGGCCTCGCGAACGTGATGCTCGCCCGCGAGCGAGTCGGGTTCTACTGGCCGCCGGTCGCGTGGGCGGTGTGGTTGTTCTTCATCGAAGCGCAGCACTGGTGGGCGCAGTGGGGCGTCCACCACACGCGCGTTTGGAATTTTGGGACGTTCTTGCTCGAACTGCTCGTGCCGGTGAATCTCTTTTTGCTCTCCGCGCTCGCGCTGCCGGCTCGCGAATCGGGCGATGCCCCGGATCTGTTCGCGTGGTACTCGCGTAACCGGCGCTGGTTCTTCGGACTGATGTTCTGTTTGCCGCTGCTCAGCATCGCCGAAGAAGTGGCCAGGACGGGACGCATGGATTCCCTGGTAAACCTCGGTTTTTTGTTGGCCTTCGCGGCGGTCGCACTCGCGGCATACTTCTTGAAGTCGCGCCGCGCCAACGAATGGATCACCGCCCAGACGATGGTTTTGACGTTGGTCTACGTGGGCGCGTTGTTCTTGCGCCTGTCCAACTGAACCATCGTTCGCGATACATTCCGGCAATCGCGCATTCTTGCGTCGGACACTGCCCCTAGTTAGGCTAAAGCCTATGTACGACGTAGGAGAATCGTTGCGTGCCGGCCTGGACGCGGCGTCGGCTCGCCTGAGTGCGGCGCAGTCGGACGTGGCGCGCGCGAACGCCGGCGGCGAAGCCGGCCGGGCCGCCGATGCGGCGATGGCGCAGACCGCCCAGGCCGCAATTTTCAGCGAAGCCTTGCTGGCGGCCGAGCACGCGCGGTTGGCCGAGGTCAAGGCGGTCACCAAATGACCTTGCCGCTTTTGGATGCGGCCGCCAGCGCGATGGACGCCCAACGGGCCGCGCTCGACGTCGCCGCTCGCAACGTTGCCGCGGCCGAAGCCGCCGGTCCCGGCGGCGTCATCGCGCGCCTCGTTCCGGAGTTTACGCTGATCGGCACCGACGACGACGAAACGCGCGTCGTCTTCTCCGGCGCCCACACGCAGCCCGGAACCCGCGTCGACGTGCTTTCCGAAATGATCGCGGTGATGAATGCGTCGCGGGCGTACGAGTCGGACGCGTCGCTTTTCGACGTCGGCAAGACCCTGGCCGAGAAGACGATCGAGCTCGGACGCCTGTGAGGGTCGAACCGCTGTCTCCCGACGTGCCCGCGTCGCCGGCTCTCGCCGCGGTGCCGGATTCGTCGGCGTTCGCCCGCGCGCTCGACGCCACCGGCGCCGTGCTGCAGTCCGCGCAAGCCGCCGAAGACGCCTTTGCCGGCGGCTCGGGTACGCTCCAGCAGGCAATCTACGAGCGCGCCCGCGCCGATGTGGCATTGGCGGTCGCAACGACGGCCGCTACGCGCTGCGCGCAAGCCGTGCAGTCGGTCCTGAACATGCAAGTCTAGAGGCGCGGTGGTGGAGCAACTCGCCGGACTAATCGCCGGCTGGAACGCCCTTTCGAAGGCGGTTCGCTTCGTTTGCGCGAGTGTGGCCGCCGCGGCGCTAGGCGTGTCGATCGTGGCCGGGATTGCCGCCCATCCGCCGCGCGTGGCGCTGTTTGCGACGCCGCTGCATCCCGAACAACTTGCCGAAGTCGAGGAACGGTTAGCGGCGTGGAACCTTGACTTCACGCCGACCGCCGACAACGTCGTGGTCGCGGCAGGCCGTCGCAACGACACGCTCTTGCGGCTCTCGCTCGCGGGAGTACCGCACGCTCACCTCGAGAGCAGCGGCGAAGCCTTGGCGAACGTCGGAGTTCTCACGCCGCAAGCCGTGATCGACGCTCAGACCCGCGCCGGTTTGGCCGGCGATATCGAGGCGGGATTACGCGGAATCGACGGGCTCGACGACGCCCGCGTAATCGTTTCTCCGGCGAAAGTCGCCGAGTTCGCCGACGAGACGGCTCGCGAGCCCAGCGCCAGCGTTCGGCTGCGCTTGCGCGCGGGAGCGCGCCTTTCGCGCGAAGCCATCGCCCGAATTCGAGCCTTCGTTGCAGCCGGAGTGCCGGGGCTGCAGCCGGCGCACGTGACGATTCTCGACGATCGCGGCGCGGCGTTGAGCGATCGCGACGACGGTGAAGATGTAGGCGGGTTGCAGCGATCGCTCCAGTCGGCGCTCGATGCGGCGTTTGGCGACGGCGCGGCGATCGTCCGCGTGCATGCCGAGTATCGTGGCGAACGCAGCAGCGAGCGCGACGTCATCCGGACGTCGGCCGGCGAGGCGATTGCGCGGACCGAGCGCAGCGACGCGTACGATGGAAGCGGAAAACGGTTTCGTCACCGCGACGGCAGCGAGGAGCGCGGTACCCAAACGCGCGAGTGGACGTCTCAAACTCCCGAGGGCGGGATCAAACGGATATCGACCGCCGTGTTCGTCGACGTCGCGCGCGGCCTCGATCTCGGCAGCGTTCGCGAACTGGCCGCTGCCACCGTCGGATACGACCGGGCGCGCGGCGACGCGTTGGCCGTTGCAGCGGTGGATTTCCACCGTCCTCCGGGGCGCCCTAAGAACCTTTGGTGGCTGCTGTATGGAGAGATCGTTCCACTCGCCCCGGCGCTGGCCGCCGCGATCGGTTTATTCGCGGCCGCGCGGGTTGCGGTGCCGCCGCTGTGCGCTCTGCTGCAGTCGCTGTCGGAGCGCGCCTCGCTCAAACGGACGACGACGGCCGTCGCCGGATTCGCGCCGGCGCGCGTGCGCAGCGTGCTCGCCCACGAGCCGCCCCACGCGGCTGCCGCAATCATTAGCGCACTTCCCGTTGCGACGGCGGCGGCGGTGCTCGATCTCTATCCCCCGCACGAGCGCGAGGCGATCGTGCGACGCATGCAGCGTCCGCACGGGCCTCTGCTGCGCGACGCGCAGGAGTTATTGCGCCGCCATGCTTGACGGATTCGTGTCGCTGGAAGAGTTTCTAGCGCCGGCGCCTGCCGAAGAAATCGCCGTCGATCGAGCGATTCCCGAACCGGCGCCGCGCGCACTCGAACCACCGGAGGACGACGTGTTCGCGGAAACGTTCGCGGCGCTCGCAGAGACCCGCCGTTTCCGGGCGGCACTGGCCGACGCGGTGGACGCCGCGCTCGCGGACTTGCTGCGTGAGATCGCCTGCGGCGTGCTCGCACGCGAGCTGGAACTGGCGCCGGCCGACGTGCTCTCGATCGCCGGCGATGCGCTCCGCCGCTTCGCCGCCGAGAATCCGCTGAGCGTACGCGCGCATCCGGACGAAGTCGCCGCGCTTGCGCCGCTCGGGATCGCAACGATCGCCGATCCGGGGCTGCGTCGAGGGGACGTCGTCATCGAGTTGCGCGCCGGCACGATCGATGCAACTTTGGGCGCGCGGCTGGAGTCGGTATTGGCGCCGTCGTGATCGGACGCGGGATCGCTCTGGGGGCGCGCGGCGGGCTGATCGAAGCGCGCGTACCCGGAGTGCGGTTGGGTGACGGCGTAACGATCGCAACCACTCCGCACAAGACCGGCGGCCACGTCTGTGCGCTCGGCGTCGACGGCGTGCTGATCGCCGCCCATGGGGCACTCGGCGGCGTCGCGCGCGGAATGGCAGTTTGGGTCGATCCGTTTGCGCAGTCACCGCCGCTCGGAGCCTGCGCGCTCGGCCGCGCAATCGACGCCCGCGGCCGGCCGCTCGACGGCGGTCCGCTTTTACGGGGCCGGCGCGTGGCCATCGCGCGCGCTCTCCCCGAACCCGCGGAGCGCGCGCCGGTGTGCGTCCCGTTTTGGACCGGCGTGCGTGTTATCGACGGATTGTTGACCGTCGGGCGAGGGGCGCGGATCGGCATATTCGGGGCGCCCGGAACGGGCAAGAGCACGCTCATCGAAGCGATCGCGGCAGGATGCCGTGCCGAAGCCATCGTGATCGCCTTGATTGGTGAGCGGGGCCGCGAAGCACAGCGATGGATCGATCGATGCACGCGCTACGCGACGGTGGTGTGCGCGACCAGCGATCGAGCGCCGGCCGAGCGCGTGCGGGCCGCACAGGTCGCGGTCGCTCACGCCGGCGCTCTGCGCGAGCGCGGTCTCGAGGTGCTGCTCGTTCTCGACAGTCTGGCGCGGGTTGCCGGAGCGCTGCGCGAATTGGCAATCGGCGCCGGCGAACCGGTTGGCCGCGGCGGATATCCGCCCAGCGTCTTTGCCGCGCTGGCCCGGCTTGCGGAAGCGTCGGGGCCGGTAGGGTCGGGCTCGATCACGCTGGTGGCGAGCGTTTTAGACGACGGTGACGACCGCGATCCGGTGAGCGATGCGGCTCGCTCGTTGTTGGACGGTCACGTGGTGCTCAACGGGCGGCTGGCGGCGGCCGGCCGGTTTCCGGCGGTCGACGTACTTTCCAGCGCCAGCCGGACGATGGCGTCGGTAGCCTCGCCCGAGCACGTGGAAGCGGCCGCTCGGGTGCGAACCGGCATCGCCTTGCTCGAGCGGATCGACGACGCGCGCCGGGTGGGAATCGCGCCCGCCGGGCCGGACGCGGCGCGGGCCATCGCGGCCGAAGACGGGCTCGAAGTTTTTTTGCGCCAACTCGAGTATCCGGCTAGTCCGGTCGATACGCTGGCGGCCGTGCGCGAATTGGCCGATCGCTTCGCTTAAATACAAGCCCGCGCGCGAGCGAACGCGAAGTACCGGCGCAGCCTTATGCATCAGTTCAAGGTATTCGCGGCCGGTGCGCTAGCGGTCGTTCTGCTGGCGGCGCAGCCGGCAACGCCGGCTCCCACGCTGGCGGTCGTTTTGAGTTCGCACTTGCGCGCGCTGCACGCGTTGAAGGCGACGCCTCCGCGCTCGTTAGTCACGGAGGGGACGCTCCAAGGACTCGGTCTGGAGGGGTCCTTTCATACTTGGCGCGACGGAGCCGACGAGCGTTACGACGAAACGCTTGGGATTCGGACGCAGCGGACGTTGCGGGTCGACGGCCGCGAGTTCGTGCAGAACGCCAACGGTGACGTCCGGGAGTTGCGCGGGCTCGTGCAGCGCCGCCAACTCACCGAAGACTTCATCGATTCCGGCGAGTTCGCGCGCCATCCCGAGAATGCGGTGCTGCTGGGGGCAGCACGGCTGCGTGACGGACGTGAGGTGTGGCAACTGCGGGTGACCGCTCCCAACGGCGAGCCGTTCGGCGTATCGCTCGACGCGACGACGTGGATGGTCGACGAAAAGGCCTATGTCAACGGCGACGGGCTGCAGACGTTCGACTACTCCGACTACGCCCTGGTCGCCGGCGCGCTGTATCCCCGGGTGACGGTGGAATCCAGCGGCGATAGCGCCTTCGACATAACGGCGCGGGTCACGCAGGCGCGTGCCAACGAGCCGGTCGATCGATCGATTTTCGCGCCGCTAACGCCCGCGGTCGTGGACGCCGCCGCGCCGGTCACCCTCCCACTGCTGGTTTCGGACGGACATTTCTTCGTGCGCGGCAGCGCCGGCGGCCGGCCGTTGTTGCTGCTGATCGACAGCGGTTCGCAAGGCGTGTTTCTGGATACCGAAGCCGCGCGACGACTCGGGCTAACGCCCCAAGGGACGCTCGAGGTTCGCGGGGCGAAACGGACCGCCGGCGCGGGCGTTGCGGCACTCGACCGAATCGACTTGGGAGCCGCGGGTTTTCCGGTGCGGGTCGTTTCGGTCGTGGATTTATCCGCCGTAACCTATCGCGGCATCCGGGTCGACGGCGTGCTCGGGTACCCGTTTTTCGCCGCGGCGGAGGTACGCGTCGACCCCGACCGGTTGACGATGACGGTCGCGCGGCCGGGTACGCTGCCGGTGCTCGGCGTCCCACTGCCGATCGACACGGATCGCGAATTGCCCGAAATGCTGGCGCGAGTCAACGATAAGGTGGACGGGCGCTTCTTAGTCGATACCGGCAACAGCAGCGAACTTCTGGTCTTCCACGCATTCTTGCAAGCCCATCCCGGGCTCGTATTTTACGGTACGGCGAGAACGTTCACGCTCAACCACGGCGTGGGCGGATCGAGTTCGGCGGTGGCGGCAATCGTCGATCGCCTCGGGATCGGTCCGTTTAATATGTATAACCGGCGCGCCGAGGTAATGCTCGCCGATAGCGGCGCGTTTGCCGACGGCAACGATGCCGGAAACGTGGGGCTGGGCACGCTCGCGAACTTCGTGTTTACGTTCGATTTTGCCGGCGGCAGGCTCTACCTCGAGAAAGCGCGCTCGTTCGACGACGGACGCTACCGCCCGCAGTACGAACAACTCCGCCCAAATCGGTAACGCCGTAGCGACGCGCCGGCCACGCGCGGACCTCACGATGGTTGCATGATGACCGATTCGCTTCGCGCCAGCATTTTGACGGCGCCGCTGGCGGCAATCGACCGGCGCGAGCTTTTGCAGGCATGGTGCTCGGCACTGGGCCTGGTTCAACACGGCGCGCCGGCCGCTCGCGTGCTCGAAGAATCGCCGAGCCGCGAACGGCGGCACGAAGGTAACGCACCGGCAACGGTTTCGGCTTCGCGACGGCAACTCCGAAGCGCGCTCCCGCTTTTGCGACTCGTTGCCGCGCGCCGAGATCCCAGCGCTGACGGCGGCGTTGAGGCGGGGCGCCGTTCCCGCACGTACCTCGCGCGCGCGATCGAACGCACTTTCGCCGGTCCGCAGCGGCCCGCCCGAGCAACGTTTTCGATCGGCAGCGAGCGCGCACGCGTTCACGTCGTGATGCAGAACCGCGGCGGCCGCCTCCGGCTGGTTGCACTATGCGCTCCAGTCCATCGAGCCGTTGTCGCGCGTGCTTTGGTTCGGGCGTGCCGCGCGCTCGCGGCGCGCGGCGTCACTGCGACGATCGAATCGAGGGCGGTCGCATGTTGCTAAACCCCGCAATGAGCGCCGCGCTCGAACGGATCGCGGAACGGGCCGCCGACGTCGGGCGCGCCTTCGCGCCGGGCGCGGTTCCTCGCCATGGCGATGTCGAGACGCAAACCAGCGGTTCTACTCCGACCCTCGACCCGCTTTCGGCAGCGCCGCCCGACGGCGCGTACTTCATCACGGTCGACGACCGCGGTCGCACGGGATATTCGCGCGACGGCGTCTTTGCCTTTGCCGGCGGTAAGCTGACCGACTCGCGCGGGTTTGCGGTGATGGGCCGGGTAACTTCGGGCGGACCCCTCGAGGAGCTGCACGTCGACGCGGTCGATGCATCGTTGGACGCAGCGGTGGGCGCGCGCATCGAGCCGGACGGCAGCATTGCCTACGTGCGAACCGCAATCGATCCGCGCACCGGCGGCCGTGCCGACCGCACCGTGACGATCGGACGGGTGGCGCTGGCGCGCTTTCCCGCCGCCACCGGACTCGATACGGCCGACGGGCAACGCTTTCGCGCTCCCGAAGGCGTCGTACCGCACGTCGGATTGGCGGGCGATGGGACGTTCGCAACGCTGGGTCCGATGAAGCGCGAGCGCAGTCGCGTCGATCTCGACGAAAGCCTCGCGCGCCTCAAGGACGCCTACGTCGCATTCGACGCGTTGGCGGCTGCGGAGACGGCCAAGGAACGGCTCGGAAAAACTGCGATGGATATCGTCAAGTGAGATCGCTGACGTTCGATCGCCACGGAACGTGGCGTGAATCCAGGCGCGTGCGAGCTTCGCGATTGCAAGAGCGGTCGTTGCTCCCGCTGAGTGCGGCCTGCATGGTGGGAAACGGCATTCGCGAAACGCTCGCCGCGCTGCTCGGCACCGCGGTGAGCGTCCGCCTCGTCGAGCCGGCCGTGCCGTCGCCCGGCGCGTGGAGCGCGATCGTGCGCGACGCGCTGATGTACCGCACGCGCGGCAGCGTCGCGGACGCCGCTATCGTACTGCGTCCGGCGGACGCCGCCGCGCTGGCGGCCGCCGTTTTCGGCGAACGCAGGAACGCGAGCGAGCCGCGGCGCGAGCTCTCACCGCTCGAACGCGACGTGGTCGATCGCGCCGCGGCGGCGATCGCGGTCGCGTTGCCGGCAGTGTGCGGTACGCGCGATCGTGAGACGGCCGAGCGCGTGGAGGCGATCGCGGGCTTCTCTACGTATTTCGAAATCGTGGTCGACGCCCCGATCGATGCGCGCATCGGGATCGCCGTATCGCGGGACCCGGCTCCCGAACCGCGTGGGCGTCTAACGCTCGAAGAGCTCGCCGGCGTCACGCTCGCGCCCGCCGTGACGCTCGACGCAGCCGCGATGAACGCGAGCAGCCTCGCGCGCTTGGCGCGCGGCACCGTCGTTCCGCTCGTGCGTTCCGGCGCGTTGCGCGGGACGCTGACCGTCGAGGGTCGTGCCCTGGCTAGCGGAACCTGCGGAGTCCGCCGCGGGCGCTACGCTTTTACGGTTGCGGGTTCGCCATGACGCTCGACGCGAGTCCCGTTCCGGGCGATCCCACGCTCGAAGTGTTGATGCACGTTCGATTGCAGCTCACGGTCCGGCTGGGAACGTGCCGGCTTTCGGTCGCCGAGGTGCTGAAGCTGGGCCATGGTTCGATCGTGGAACTCGACCGGGCCGCCGGCGATCCGGTAGATTTGCTGGCCAACGACGAACTAGTGGCGCGCGGCGAAATCGTGGCCGTCGATGCGAACTACGGCGTGCGCGTCACCGAACTCGTCGCGCGTCCCGATCGCCCGTAGTTCGATGGACGGATTGATCGCCGCCGCATCGCACGCGCACGCATTCGTGCCTCTGGACGTGCTCGCCGGTCTCGCGGTGCTGTCGGTTTTGCCGTTCGCTCTGGTGATGTGCACGTCGTTCGTCCGCATCGTCGTCGTGTTGTCGCTGGTACGCTCCGCGATCGGGGCTTCCGCCGTGCCGCCGAACGCCGTCCTCTCGGGACTCGCGCTGGTCTTGACCATGGTCGTAATGGCGCCGGCGCTCGAGCGAATCGATCGGGAAGCGTTGGGACCGTACGCGCGAGGCAAACTCTCCCAATCGCAGGCGTTGACGCGGGCGTTGCGGCCGCTGCGGGCGTTCATGCTTCGGCAGACCCGGCTGGCCGACGTCCGGCTCTTCGAGCGGGTCGCGCATCGCGCCCCCGAACCGGCGCAGCACGCCCGGTTGCTCGTGATCGTTCCGGCCTTCGTCGTGGGCGAGCTGCGGAATGCCTTTGCGATTGGATTTGCGCTCTATCTGCCGTTCGTTGCAATCGATCTCGCGGTCTCGGCACTCTTAATGGGCCTGGGCATGATGATGCTCAGTCCGCCGGTGGTCTCGCTTCCGATAAAGTTACTGTTGTTCGTGATGGTCGATGGCTGGGCGCTCGTCTGCGGAGGCGTGACCGCGAGCTTTCGTTAATGCTCGCACGTATGCGGATCGACGACGCGATCGCGAGCCTGCGGCCGTTCTTTTCGTTCGAATTCTTTCCGCCGAAGGACGACGAGGGGTCCCGCCGGCTGTTCGAAGCGATCGCCGCCTTACAGCCCTTGCGTCCCGCCTTCGTTTCGATTACGTACGGCGCGGGAGGATCGACTCGCGCCCGGACCGTCGCCCTCGCCAAGCAGATCCAGGCAGAGACGGGCCTGACGGTCGTCGCTCACGTGACCTGCACGGGGATGGGGCGCGCCCAACTGCGGGTGCTGTTCGACGACCTTTCCCGCAGCGGGATTCGCAACGTCCTCGCGCTGCGCGGCGACCCTCCCAAAACGGCGAGTGCGTTCGAGCCGGCGGCGGGCGGGTTCGCCCACGCCGCCGAGCTTATCGCGATGCTGCGGCGCAACTACGATTTCTGCATCGGCGCGGCGTGTTATCCGGAGAAACATCCCGAATCGCCGAGCCGCGACGACGACCTCGCACGGCTAGCCGAAAAGGTAGCGGCCGGCGTCGACTTTCTGGTGACGCAGCTCTTTTTCGACAACGGAGCGTTCTTCGAATTCGAGCGGCGCGCGCGGACGGCGGGCATCGCCGTACCGATTCTGCCAGGGTTGATGCCGATCACGAACTTCGACCAGATCGAGCGCTTCGTGGCGATGTGCGGTGCGTCGGTTCCCCCGAAGCTACGGGTAGAAATGGAGTTGCGCCAAGGCGACAAGGAGGCGGTCGAAGCGCTTGGGGTAGCCTACGCATCCATGCAGGCGATGTCGCTCTTGCAGGCGGGCGTTCCGGGCATTCACTTCTACACGCTCAACCGCTCGCCGGCCACGCGCGCCATCGTCTCGTCGCTGCTGGCCGCCAGCGTCTGGCGTCCGGCCTTCACGCGCGTTTAAGTCCACATCGCGGACATCCGGCGGTAAAGCCGGCGCATACCGTTGCGAGAATGGATGCGTTCGACGGATTGCTGCGTTCGGCGCTGCTCACGACCGCGGCGGTGGCGCTCCCCGTCCTAGCGGTCGCGGCGGCGGTCGGGACGGCCGTCGCGGTCGTGCAGGCCGCGACCCAAGTGCAGGAACAGACGTTGACCCTGCTGCCGAAAATCCTGGCCGTAGGTGCGATGGCTGCCGCTTTCGGCGCGGCTGCGATGCAGTTGTTTGCGGCGCTCTTCGAGCGTGCGTTGGGCGCCGTCGCGGCCGTTACCGGCGGTTCGTGAGCGTTACGGCGCTGCTGGTTTTCGCGCGTTGTGCCGGCTTTGCGTTTCGCGCCCCCGGGTTCGCGCATCCGAGCGTGACGCCGGCTCTGCGCGCGGGCTTGGCGGCGTTTCTGGCGATCGCAACCGCGCCGTCGGCAGGCAGCGCGCTCGGGCCGATCGAGGGTCTGGCGGTCGTGCCGGCTTTCGCGCTGGAGTTTTTGATCGGCAGCGCGATCGGCATGACCGCCTCGCTGGTGTACGACGGCGCGTACGCGGGCGGTCGCGCGGTCGACGACTACGTCGGCGTCAAAGCGATCGCTCCCAGCCTGCAGCTCGTCGCGCCGAGCGGATTCGGGAGAATGTGGTCGCTCGCGTATACCGGCGGATTTTTTCTTTCGGGGGCTTATCGCGTAACGATTCTCGCCTTCGCACATGGGTTCGCCCGGCTTGCGCCCGGGAGCGCCGTCGACGCGCACGCGTGGTCGGCGTACGCGGGCGCGCTGGCGGCGGGCATCGCCTCGGTCGGCGTCGCCGTCGCGGCTCCCGCGATCGGATCGGCGTTCGTCGCTCAAACTGCGTTAGGTGCGCTCTCGCGCGCCGTCCCGCGCTTCGGCAGCTTCACCCTGGCGTTTCCGCTGGCATTTGCGGCCGCCTTGGTCGCGACCGTTCTGGGAGTGCCGTCGATCGTGCCATCCGATCTGCTTCCCGTATCGGCGATCCCCGGCGTGCCTTGAGCGACGACGCAGAAAAGCCGTTCGAAGCGACCCCGCAACGAATCGAGAAGGCCAAGCGCGAGGGCGACGTCGCGCGTTCGGCGGAGCTGCCGGCAAATCTATCTTTCGCCTGCGCAGCCTGCGCGGTCGTCGCCATCGTGCAGCCGTTGGGCGGACAAGCGCGCGGCGCGATCGTCGCCGCAGCTTCGGGACGCGTCGAGTGGGCGGCCTGCGCGGCGATTTTCGCGCTTGCGCTCGTTCCGGTCGGCGCTGCCGCGGCCGCGGCAGTCGCTGCGGGCGCGCTGCAAGGCGGCCTGCGCGTCGGAGCGTTCGGGGCGAAACTCGTCCGGCTCAATCCAATCGAGGGGATCAAGCGCATCGTGTCGCGCGAGACGTTCGCGCACGGCGCGCGGGCGGCGGCCGCGTTCGCATTGGCAGCCGGCGCGATCCTCCCGATCGCCGGCGCGGCGATCTCCCAAATGTTGCATGCGAACGCTCCCCCGGTGGTCGCGGCCGCCGCGTGGCGCGCCGTGGAGCGCGTGTCCTTAGCGGCCTGCGCGACCGGATCGTTATTTGCGCTCGCCGAGTAATGCGGCGGCTCGCGGCGGCTGGCTTCGTAGGCTGCGAATGACGTTCGACGAGCGCAAACGGGAAGCCAAAGAACAGGAGGGCGATCCGTTTGCTCGCGGACGCCGGCGCGCCCTTCATCGCGCGTTGCTGCGCGGCGCCCTGAGCGATGTCAAAGATGCGTCGTTCGT
Organism: Candidatus Tumulicola sp.; assembly: GCA_036490465.1. GTDB lineage: Bacteria > Vulcanimicrobiota > Vulcanimicrobiia > Vulcanimicrobiales > Vulcanimicrobiaceae > Tumulicola. The sequence continues at coordinate 22,029 of DASXDV010000186.1, forward strand.
GGTCGTCAATCCAACCCACGTGGCGATCGCGCTGGCGTATCGGCCGCCGGAGATCCCCGTACCGCGGATCACGGTGCGTTCCGCCGGAGAGGCCGCGCTCCGGGTTCGCGCACTGGCCGAGAAGCACGCCGTTCCGGTGGTCGAAAACGTCGCACTGGCGCGGGCGCTTCATCGGGACGGGCGCGTCGGCGAACCGATCGCCCGGATCCCACTACGTCGCGGTAGCGGAGATCGTAACGGCGCTGCGACGAGCCGGCGCGTGACGCGCGCGCCGGTCTACGCATTCGCGGCGTTGCTGCTGGCGGTCGTCGCGATTCTGATCGTGCCGCTCCCGCCTTGGCTGCTCGACGTCCTGCTCGGAATCAACATCTTCGCTTCGGCGCTCGTCCTTTTGCTTTCGGTGACGGTCGACGATCCGCTGGAGTTCTCGGCGTTCGCGCCGGCTCTCCTAGTAGCGACCCTTTTTCGTCTCTCGTTGGACGTGTCGGCCACCCGCTTGATTCTGACCGACGGCGCCGTGCCGGGTGCCGTCGGCGCGATCATCCCGGCGTTCGGAGCGTTCGTGGTGCACGGCAACTTGGTAGTCGGACTGATCGTGTTTGCAATTTTGGTTACGATCCAGTTCGTCGTCATTGCGAGCGGCTCGCAACGGGTCGCCGAAGTGGCCGCCCGCTTCACGCTCGATGCGATGCCGGGCAAACAGATGGCAATCGACGCCGACGTGCACGCCGGCTCGCTCGATGCCGAGGGCGCCCGCCTCAAACGCGCGATCGTACAGCGCGAAGCCGACTTCTACGGCGCGATGGACGGCGCCGGCAAATTCGTCAAGGGCGACGCGGTCGCCGCGCTCGTGATCGTCGCGCTCAACCTGATCGGCGGGATCGTGGTCGGCACGTTCTATCGCGGCCTGTCGCCGCTCGAAGCGCTCGATACCTTCGCGCTGTTGTCGGTTGGAAACGCGTTGGTAACGACCTTACCGGCGTTTCTCATTTCGACCGCGATGGGCATGATGGTTACACGCGTAGCTTCCGACGGCGCGCTTGGCGCCGATTTGGCGGCGCAGCTGTTCGCGCGTCCCGACGTGCTGCGGTGTGCCGGCGGTCTGCTGATCGCGCTTTCGTTCGTGCCGGCGCTCCCGCGGCCGCTATTCTTCTTGCTCGGAGGCAGCGCGTTCGCGCTCGGACAAGCCGCGCAACGGCGTCGCCGGCGCGCGCGAGGAGCGCCGCGACGCCCGCGAGCGCGCCCGGCGGGCGGCTTTGCGGCGTCCCGAACTCGCCCTCGGACTCGTCGGGGTCGACGCGATCGCCGTGGAAATCGGTGGAGAACTTGCGCGCCTGCTCAGTGCCGCCGCTGGCCGACGCGCTCTTAGATCGCATCGGCGAGGTCCGCCGGGCGCTCGCGGCCGACATCGGCATCGTTTTGCCCGGCGTTCGATTGCGCGACGACCTCACGCGCGATCCGCGAACGTATGCGATTCGGGTTCGCGATCGGTTGGCCGGCGAAGGCCGGCTCGACCTGGAACGGCTGTTAGCGGTTGCCGACGAATCGATCCTCGCGCGCCTCGAGGTCGCCGTCGAAAGCGAGCCGGTATACGGTTTACCGGCCGGCTGGATCCCGATCGCGCAGCGCGACCGCGCGACCGAAGCGGGCGCTTTGGTCTTCGACCCGATCTCGGTCCTCGGATCGCATTTGGCGGAATTGGCTCGCACGAATGCCGCCGACTTGCTCGGGCGTCAGGAGTTCCAAACGCTGCTCGAGCATTTGCGCGCGAGCGTGCCCGCGGTGGTCAAGGACGTCGGCGGCGAACTGCTGCCGTTGCGCAGTGTTCATCGCGCATTCGGTCTGTTGCTGCGCGAAGGCGCGTGGCCGCGCGACCCCGTGCACGTTCTCGAGACGATGTTGGAGTCGGGCAGCCGCGATCCGCGCGAACTCGCAGAGTCGGCGCGCCGGGCGATCATACCCGCGCTGCTGCGCCGGAGAGGAGCCGGCTTGCTCGAGCCGGTCATGTTCTCACCCGAGCTCGAACACCGCTTGGTCGCCGCCTGGATCGAGCACGAGGGCGATCCGATCGCTGCCCGGCCGCGCTGGCGCTGCGCGAGCGGGTGGAGCGATACGCCCGCCGGATACCGCACGATCGAGCGGCCGTCTTATGCACGGGCGCTCTGCGGCCATTTCTCGCCGATTTTCTGCTGCGCGCCGGCGTACGGGTTGGAGTCTACGCCTACGGCGAGCTGCCGAGCGAGCTGGAAATCCATCCGGCGGAGGTCGTCGATGGGGACCCCGCTGCGGTATAATGCAGGGAGCCCCGGTCGCTCTGTTGGAGGAACGCTTCCGATGCGCCGCACATTTAGCGCTCTCGTGGTCGCCCTCGCTCTTTCCGGCTGCGCCGCGCTGGGGAGTTCGCTACCCTATCACGCCTCAGCCGAGGACGCGATGGGCATGACGATCGAGCAGTATGCGGTCGGACGGTTGCCCGCCGCCGGTCAGAGCAAGCTGCACTGCGCGCAGCACAACCATAAGGCGGGCAGCCCGCATCACCGGGCACCGAAAGGGTGCCGGGCGCGTTAGGGCCGACCGGCAGGCCTGCTAACGTCGAAACGTTAAACCCTACCGGCCCGGCGGGCAACCGTTGCGGGCCTTTTGTTTGCACCGCTTTCTTCGGATGCCAATGAGCTGGACTAACCTCAAAACGCCGTTCAAGGCGCTGGTCATCATCGCCGTCGTCGGGCTATCGATCTGGTCGATCCTCCCGATCTCGCAGAAGATCCATCTGGGCCTCGACCTCCAGGGCGGCTCCCGGCTGCTTTTGCAACTGTATCCGACGGCGAGCGTCCCGACGATTACGACCCAAGTACAGGCGCAGACCCGCGAAGTCATCGACCGCCGAATCAACGGGCTGGGCGTCGCCGAGCCGTCGATCAGCAACGTCGGCACCGACCGAATCTTGGTGGAACTGCCCAACGTCAAGAATCCCGACGAAGCCGAACGCGTGCTCAAAGAAGTTGCGGTACTCGATTACAAGATCGTGCCGCCCGACGTCGACCAGAAGGCCGAGTCGGCGCTAGCGGCGCTGTCCAATCCGAATCTTCCCGCCAAGGCAAAGGCCGCGGCCGAAGCGTACGTCGCCCTAGGCGCGTACAATGCCAGCGGACAAGTCGTCTATACCGGTGCGGAACTCAAGGCCGCGCAAGCCGGGTACGATCAGAGCAATCAGCCCAACGTGCTCTTCCAGACCAAGAACCCGTCGAAGTTCGGCAAGCTCACAAGCGCAAACGTGGGCAAACTGCTCGGCATCTTTCTGGACAAGCGCTACGTTTCGGCTGCCGTCATCCGAAGCCCGATTTACGATAGCGGCGAAATTTCCGGAAGCTTCACCCAAGAACAAGTCGTGACGCTAGCCAACGAGCTCAATGCCGGCGCCTTGCCGGTGACGACGCGGATCGTCGAAAAGGAAACGATCGGTCCCACCCTGGGTAAGATCGACCTCGTTCAGTCGATGCGCGCATCGATGCTCGGCTTAACGCTGGTGCTGATATTCATGCTGGCCGTCTATCGTCTCCCGGGCTTTTTGGCCGACGTCGCACTGGCCATCTACGTGCTCGTGATGATGGCGATCCTGGCGGTATCGCACGCCACTTTGACGCTGCCCGGCATCGCGGGATTCGTGCTGTCGATCGGCATGGCGGTCGACGCCAACGTGCTGATCTTCGAGCGCATCAAGGAAGAGCTGTGGAACGGCAAGACGATGCGGGCGGCCGTGCGGGTGGGCTTTCAACGCGCCTTTTCGGCGGTTTTCGACAGCCACTTTACGACGATCGTGGGCGCCGGCGTGCTGTACTGGCTCGGCACCGGCACGGTCAAGGGCTTCGCGTTCACCCTGTTCTGGGGCACCGTCGTGTCGCTGGTGACGGCCGTCTTCGTGACCCGCTTCTTCGTCGACGCGCTGGTCGATAACGGCATCGCTACGACGCCGGAACTCTACGGCGTCAAACGCGACGAAGTCGGCATCTTCGCCAAGGCCGGAGCGTAGCCGATGCTGTTCCGTCGCCTGAACTGGAATATCGTCGGATGGTTTCGCATCGTTACGACGATTTCGTATCTCGTGATCGCCGTGGGAATCGGCTCGATGTTCTACCACGGCTTTGCCGGCGGTCAAGGGTTCGTGCCATCGCACATGCTGCGTCTCGGCTTGTCGTTTACCGGGGGAACCGATATCGCCGTACGTTTCGAGCAACCCTCGACGACCGATCGGGTGAAGCAAGCGCTTGCGGGACTGGGTCTGACCGAAGAGTCGGTTACCACCGCGGGTACCGACGGTAAGGGTTTCCACATCGAAACGCAGACGTCGTTTGCCAACGACTCGGCGCCCTTGTGGACGGCGCTCGGAACGGTCGCACCGGTCGACCGGGCCGCCTCGTCGGTTACCGCCGTAGGCCCGTCGCTGGGCCGCGAGTATTTGGTCAAGGCACTCTGGGCGCTCGTGATCGCGCTGGGCATCCAGTTCCTCTACATCGCGTTTCGCTTCGGCTGGAACTACATCTTCGGCCTCGTTACCGTCATCGCACTGGTACGCGACGCGGCCATGATGATCGGCATCTACGCGCTTGCGGGCCGGCGCGCCGACGACGCCTTTTTGGCCGCCGTCTTGACGGTCATCGGCTATTCGGTGATGGACACGATCGTCATCCTAGACCGGATCCGAGAAAATACGAAGCTCATGGCGGGCTCTCCATACGACGTGATCGTCAACGAATCGATCAAACAGACGATGACGCGCTCGTTCAACACGCTGGCGACGGTCGTGATCACGCTGGTCGCATTGCTCGCCTTGGGCGGCGCAAGCCTCAAGAATTTTGCGTTCGCCCTGCTGGTTGGAATCGTTTCGGGCGGCTATCACTCGATCTTTTTCTCGGCGCCGCTCGTCCTGCATTTCCGCAAACGCCAGCTCGAGGCGTCGCAGCGTCGCCGCCGCGCCGGACTGGCCGCCGACCGGAACGTCAGCTCCCGCTCGCGTTCGGAAGCGACCGCCTTGCAAAGCCGGGGCGGACAAGCGCGCGAGGATATCGTGGCGGCGCGTCGCGAACGCCGGCAGAAGGCGAAAACCGCGCGCACGGTGGCGCCGGGAGTGCCCGCGCGGTACCGCAAGAAGCGCGACTCGGCCGGCGCGGTCGCGGTCGAGGATGCGTACGCGGGCGAGAACGAGCCGATCGATCCGCTTGACGCGCAAAACGCCGGGTTGCACGATGCGGCATTCGAACAAGGTCACGAAGAGATCAAGCTCAACCTCGACGAGTTCGAAGCGCCGGGCGAATCCAACGGCGACCGAGCGCACGAAGAAGAACGCCCCTAAGGCTCGCCGCCCCCTGCCTCTGCCGACTCCGTCGGAGGCCGCGTTCGAAAGCGCGCTGGCCGCCCTCAAGGGCGATAGCGAAACCTCAGTTCGCGTGCCGTCGGCGGTCCCGGAAGAAGCCGGTCTCCGCGACGCCTTCGTCGACGCGGCGTTTTCCAAGAGCGCCGAATATCTGCGCGATCCGTACGCGCGGATCGCCGATGCTGCGACGTTTCACACCAAAGTGGTCGGGGTTTCGTTCGAAGGGCGGCAGGATACGATTGCGGGCTTGCGCGTCGGCGCGTCGCTAACGCTCGAGCGCCAACCCGGCAACCAGAAGGATCCCAACGCCATCGCCGTGCGCTACGGCGACCTGCAAGTCGGGTTCATCAGCCGCGGCATCGCCGCGCACCTCGCACCGGCGATCGACGCCGGAGCGAGCTATCGCGCACGGGTCGCTTCGCTGACCGGCGGCGGCGAGCGCAGCCGCGGCGTGAACGTGTTCGTCGAGCGCGACGCGGCCGCCGCGATCGCACGGCGGGAACGGTCGCGAGAAACCGCGCGCTCGGCGTGGGCCGGCGACGAACGGCGAGTCGCGGCCGCGCTGATCGGGAAGGCGACGCCGCACGACGCACAGCGGGCCGTGCTCGATCGCGTCGCCGCGGGGCGCAACACGTTGGCGGTATTGGGCACGGGGCGCGGAAAATCGTTTTGCTTTCAACTGCCGGCCGCGCTGCGCGCGCTTTCGGCCGGCGAAAAAACGCTGGTCGTTTACCCGCTGCGCGCTTTGGCCAACGATCAGTACGAGGCGTTGATGCGGACGCTCGACCCACTGGGTTTGCGAATTTTTCGCGCCAACGGGTCGATCGACAGCCAGCAGCGCGCCGAACTCTTCGAAGCGCTGCGCGAAGGCGCGTGGGACGTCGTCCTAGCTACTCCGGAGTTTCTAGACTTTCATCGCGACGCGTTTGCCGGCCGGAGCTGCCCGGCATTCGTCGTAATCGACGAAGCGCACCACGTTCACGAATCGCGGCACCGGCCGGCGTACGCGCGGCTGCGGGCGACGATTGCCGGGCTGAGAAATCCGCAAGTCCTAGCGCTGACGGCCACGGCGGGAGACGAGGCGTTTGCCAAGATCGTTGCGGAGCTGCAAATCGAGGCTTGGGTGATCGATCCGACGATTCGCGAAAACCTTCGGGTGGTCGACGCCCGTAACCGCAAAGACAAAATCGGTTACCTGCGCGAGCTGTTCGCGCACGAAGCCAAGGGTATCGCGTACTGTAACTCACGCAAGGACGCCGCGGACGTCGCGCGCGGACTGCGCGAGGCGCTGGGTAACGAGGTGATGTTCTATCATGCCGGCATGCCCAACGGCGACCGTCAGGAAGTCGAACGCCTCTTTCGCGAGGGCGGCCTGCGGGTCGTCATTGCGACGTCGGCGTTCGGCGAGGGCATCGACCTGCCCGACGTCCGTCACGTCGTCCTGTACCACCTGAACTTCGATTTCGCCGAGTTCAACCAGCAGGCGGGGCGCGCCGGCCGCGACGGCTCCCCGGCCGAGATCCATCTGCTCTACGGCGAAAGCGATCGTCGGCTCAACGACTACCTCATCGATCTCGATGCGCCGGCCCTTCCGGTGCTGCGCGAGATCTATCGCGGAATGCGGGCGCTGTCGCGCGATGCGATCGTTCGCAATGGCAACGCCGATATCGCGGCCATCCTCGATTTGGACAAGGTCCGCGATCGGACCGTGTCGGCGGCATTGCGGATCTTCGCCGATGCGAACTTGATCGAGATAAGCGAGGACGACGAAGGCCGGCTCGTGCGCTTTCTACCGGTGAACGGCCGCATCGACCTCGAGCAAAACGAACGCTTCGCCGAGGGTGAGGCGATCCGCGAGAGCTTCGACGCGTTCTGCAAGCTCGCGTTGACCGCTTCGGCGCAGACCCTCGAGCACGTCATCAATCGTCCGATTTATCCGAGCCGCACGCCGCTGGAGCGTCCGTAGGCCGCGTGCACCTTCCGCACGGTCGTGAGGCGATCGCTTCGGGCGCCTTAGGCGTCGTATGGCTGTTGGGGCTATGGGCCGCCGCCCCGATATTCCGTCCGCTGAAATCTTTGGCGCAACGGCTGGCCGCGACGATGGCGTTGGGTTGCTGCATCCCGCTGGGTCTCGGCCTGCTCGATCTCTTGTACTGGTGGTCTTCGTGGGCGGTCTTGTGCGCGCTGCTCGTCACGCGCGTCGTACGCGATGCCAACCGGGCATCCCGGAATCCGGAAAAAGGCCGGCCGTGGGATCTCTTGATTGGATTCGCGGTGCTGTTGGCGTTGGCTTGGCCGATCGCCGTGCGGCCGGCCATGGACGGCGATACGCTGATCTATCATCTTCCGAATGCCGCGAGCTGGGTCGTGCACCATGGCCTGTGGACGACGGGAACCCGGTACTGGTGGTATCCGCCCACGTCGGAACTCTTCGCTGCCGGTCTGCTGGCAACGGGCGGCGTCGGCGTCGTCGGGTGGGCGGGGATGCTCCCGGCTGCCCTGCTGCTGCTCGTGGTTCGCGAAGGAGCGCGTCGAAGCGGAGTTCCTCCGCTCGTAGGGACGCTCGCGGCGTGCGCGTTGCTCGCCACTCCCGTCGTTGCGGTCCAGCTCGTGTCGTTGCAAAACGACGTCTGGTTAACCGCTCTTTTCCTATTCGCGCTTACGGACTACGCGCTGGAGAACTTTGCCATCTTGGCGTTGACCAAGCCTTACGGCATCGTTTTCTCGCTCATCGCGAGCTCGACGTGGGGGCCGGCTCGCACGCGATTGGTCAAGGCATTCCTGTGGGCGTCGGGAGCCTTGGCGCTTTGGGCGGTACGCGACCTCATTTTAACGCCGTCCGCAATCGTCCCCATCGAAACGACGTTCGTCGGCAACGTCGCGCGCACGACGATCCTCGGAAACCTGCCGGCTTCACTGGCATCCTTGTGGTCGGCATCGTGGCATGCCGGCATCGTCTGGGTCGTGCTTTTGGGATTGGGCATCGCGTCGCTCTTTGTTGCGAACGATCGTCGCCTGCGGTGGGCGGCCTTCGTTTCCATCGTCGTCTTTGCGATCGTCCCGACGGGGTACGTGGGCGGCTCGGTGCGGCAGCTAGCGACCGGAGCGTCCTTACGATTCGCGCTGCCGGTAGCCGCGCTCGGCGTCTTGTGGCTCGTCTGCGCGACGAAGCGATGGGCGATTTTCGTGGCGGCGGCGGCGGCGATTGGAACGATCGGCGGTATCGTCGAACAATGGCGGTTGTTTTCGAACGATGCGACGACGCATGACGCACCGGCGATCGCGATCGTATCGGCGCTGATCGCTGCGGGCGCGCTCGTGATTCGCGACGTGCGCATTAGAACGGCGATCGCGATCGGATTGTGTCTCTGCCTCGGAGCTCTCGCCGGCGGACTGGCCCGCAGCCATCCTGCCGACTACGTGAGCGACGAGTACGGGAGCGGGTTCGCCTACGTCTCCGCCCGGCACTACGAGCGCATCGTTACGTTGGGACTACCCGCCGGCGCGGCCGTCACGCTCGATCCCGCCGCGAGCGTTTTCGATGGTCTCGACGAAGGCGTCTGCGCGCAGGCACGCGCGCTTCACGCTATCGTGATCGCCTCGATTTCCAAGCTGCCAACCGCGCGATGTGGCCGAATCATCTATCGCGACGGCGCAACCGCAGTACTCGACAACGGATACGCCCGTCGCGCCGACGATAAACGCGGCTAAGCCAGCACGCCGGCAACCCGGTCTCCATCGACGGCCTTGTAGAACGCGTTGGCGGTTTCGGTAATTCCGGCGCGAGCCCACGGATCGATCTGACTGCGCGTGGTCGGTAAATGGACGGTGGGCCCAACCGCATCGGAATAGTCGGCGCCCCCAAATGGGCCGAAGCTGTGGCTTTCGCGATGCGCGAGCACCAGCGCGCCGACGGCCTCGCGCGCCGCGCGAGCCTCGCTGCGGAGCGGGTCGCCGAGACGGGCGTCGTTAGCCAGCGTGCCGTAGACGGCCATCGCCGGACGATCGGCATGCCACGGCAGGTCGCGGTCGGCGCCGGGGAAGCGCACCATCCCCTCAATGCCGCGCACGTCGGCTCGAATTGCCGCGCGGGAGCTTGGCTGGCTTTTGGCTGCGCTTACGAGGTCGTCGTCGAGCCGTTTGATCGCGCTTTCGGCGCGCGCGATTTTGGCAGCGTCGAGATCGAGCACGTCGAATGCCGCGGCCGGCCGTATCGGGCCAAACGGCGACGGATAGGCGGCACTCATGACGTCGTGCACGATCGCCCCGGCCATCGCTGCGGGATCGTCGGGATGCGCGGCAATCGCATGGGCGACGCCGCTCGGAACGCCGGGCGCCAGCATCGTCTCGGGCGATGCGGCCAGCCATTTGACGCCCGCGTGCGAAAGCGCGTCGGCAAAGCCCATGGGATAATACAGATACCGCGAAAACGTCCGGGTCCTGGTCCTCGCGCGGGTCCGGTCCTCGTCCGCGTCCGCGCGCTCGGGTCCTGGATCGCTTGCCTGGTCCCGAGGGGCGACGACAACGAACGATCACCTCGTGATCAAACCTTCTTAGCATTTATTGCCAATAACGCACCTGGATGCGAAGTGGAAAGGCTGCGCGTACCATTTGTCTCGGCCTCATCCCACTCGTCTTTTCTGCGTCGACAGACAGGCTGCCGGATTATCGTTTTGAGATTGATTTAACGTAGCTAGCGTATCGAGCTATCCACCCCTGAGCGCGAGGAGGCGCTTCATGTTTCATTGTCGGACAGCACCCGAGCCATGGTTTCACAAAACGTCTGATACGCTGCGCCGTTCCTAGAAATCCACATTTGTACGGCTACAGCAATTGTGCGGTTTCTCGTGGATGTGGTACGCCTTGCGAATTCATAAAGCCAGTCGTGTGGGTCCAAGCCTTCCGATGCGGCCAAAGCTGTCCTTACTGTTTCGGGAGCTGTCTATGTCGGGTAGCGCGATCGTCTTGACGGCCGATCCGCCCGCCGGGTATCGGTAGACCGCAACTTGCGGGGAGGCCGAATTCATCGTCGCAAGCTTCCGTCGCCCCTTGGGCCCGAAGATGTCGAGCTCGCCGATATAGGCTGCGAATTGGACAGTTTCAGCGACGCGGCCGAAGCGGCCGTGAAAGCGCATGCGGTAAACGGTGCCGAAATCGCTCTCCGTCCCCGCGAACGCGAGATAGCGGCCATCCCATTGCATGTCCCAGGGAAAGTCGAATTGCACACCTTTGATCGTCGCCGTCTCCCACGTGCTGCTTCCCGCGCGCGGGTACGCCAAAGCCGGTCCGCTGCTGTCGAACCCGTTGACGTACAAGTTGCCCGAGCCGTCGTAAGCGATGAAAAAGCATTCGAGTATCCCATCCGGCTCCACGTACGTGGTTCCCTGGGTTTCAGCGGGCTTCCAAACGGTGACCGCTCCCTCTCCGGTCGTCGGACTGAAAATATCCGATGCGGCGACGTCACCGTTCCCTGGATTTACGGAGCACCCAACGGGATATTCCCCCGGGTCGTCGAGCACGCGGATCGGCATCGTGCCGCCGTGCGCGTATTCGAGCACGTTTCCGTCGCCGGTGTCGGCGATATACACGTTGCCGGCGTCGTCAGTACATTGGCCCTCCGGATTCAACACGCCCGAAAGCACGCCCAGTGCTTCCCCCTTGGGATAGGTATAGACTTCGACGATGCTATTATTGAAATCGCTGACGTAGATAAGCCCTTGTTTTCGTGCCTGCGGATCGAGCCAGCTTCGGCCGACCAGCGGGAGCGGGGCCGTTGCGGAGGGCTGCCGCTCCGGTTAGCACGCTGACGGCCGGAAAGCGCGGGTTGGCATTTGGTTGCGGTGCAATTTGCCCGCCGGCGCAGCCGGCGAAGACGAAAGCGGCAACGGCGCCGGCCATTCGTTGGAGCGATCGTATGACGCCGTTCATACCCGGAAGATTTCTGTTGCCGCGCGCGCCGACCCACGTGACGAGGTGCCGTCGAGGTGCCGCGGCGCCGGTTACTCCGGCGGCGTCGCGTCCCAGCCCAGCGCGTTCACGAGATCGCGAATCTGGGTGCCTTGAGACTCGTTGGGCCGAATTCGTTGTGCGATCGACAAACTCTTGAGCCGGTGAAAGGGCGGCGCGTCCGTACCGAGGAGGTCGAGCGCGCTTCCGATCGCGGCGTACGCGCGCCGCGAGTCCCCCAGCGCGTCAAAAGCTAGCGCTTCAACGCGATATCGCAACGCCGTAATCCGCGCGTCGTCATTACTGGCTTCGTCGCCGACGTAGCTGCAGATTTCGAGGGCGCGCTGGAGCTCGCCGCTGCGCGCCAACGCTTCGGCTTCGTAAAGGTGCGTGCTCCACCACGCGTGCGATCCCGTTGCGACCAGGGCGCGTGCTTCGCGCGCCAAGCGCGCGGCGCCCGCGTACTCGCCCCGATCGAGGGTAACCGCCGTCAGCATGATGCGTATCTGCGCGTCGGGCAATCCGATCGCCTGGCGAATCGTCAGAGCCTCTCGCGCCAACCGCTGCGCTTCGTCGAGGCGCCGCTCGAAACGCGCGATGCCCGCCATCTGAACGAGCGCGGCCGAGACGTCGTCGAGAAAACCGTGCGAGACCGCAAACTGGTAGAACGTGGCGCACGCGGTTTGGGCCGACCCCACGCCGTCGCCGTCGTCGCACGCGAGCATCGCGTTGACGTTGAGATACTGTCTTAGCGCGGTCGGCGAAACTACTCCAGGGAAAGCAGCCGGATTCTGCTCGTGAACGCGCGCGGCTAATCCGAAGTTCCCACGTTCGTGATAGCAAAAGGCCAACAACGTCCGCGCTTCGCTCTCTGCATCGGCCAGCAGCGCGGCATCCGGGAGGGCGACACCGGCCAGCTGGACCGTCGCGCGTTCCAACGTCCGCGCAGCGGCTGACGGCCGACCCGTTTCGATGAGCAACTTGGCACGCGTGACGAGCGCGCGTGCTCTGGCGGCGACGGTGCCGCCGCCCAAACCGAAAGCCACCTTCAGTTCGCGGCGAGCCGATGCAACGTCGCCATCGTCGAGCAGAAGCTCGGCTAGCAGGCAATGCCCCCATACGGCCTCCTCGCCGCGTAAGCCGGCGACGACTGGGGCGAAATGATCGGCGCCGGCTCGACCGCGGCCCCCGGCGGACAGCGAGAGCGCCGTTTGCAAGCGCGGATCGCGTGCGACCGTCGCAACGGCCTCGCGGCTGCGCGACGTCGCAAGATCCCGGCTTATCCAGTCCCGCGCGAAGGCAAGGTCCCGGTAAAACTGACGGCGTGAGAGTCCGAGCTCGGCGGCGACGACTTTGTGCAGTTCGCCGCCCACGTCGCAGCGCGCGACGATGGCGTGGAGGCGATCGCCGTTTCCGGGAAGTGTTCGGAGGCGCTCGACCGCTCGCAAGGCGTTCGAGCGTAACGGCGCCTCGTCGATTCCCGCTTCCGCGTGAAAAGTCGTCCGGCCGTCATCCGCCAGACTCTGGAGCAAATCCGCTACGCCGCCGGTGGCAGCCGGAGTTCGGCGGCGCCGCGCCTCGGGTCGGCTCACTTAGCCGAAATTTCCGCAGTTTCGCGGCATTGCCTTTCGATGTTTGCGCTCCGCCAGAGGGGAGCAAATGCGCAAAAGCGTACGAAGGGGAGCGTGCCCCCGATGTGCTCTTCCTTAAGGATAACCGTTATGCGACGTTTCTTCTCGGTTGCCGTGCTTGGCGTGATGCTGGCCTCGTGCGGCGGCGGTTCGGGGGCCCCGAACGTTCAGAACGCGCCGGGCGGACTCGTTCCCCCGGTTATTTCCGGCGCAATCGCCGATGGAAAACCGAGCAATCCACTTCCGGAGCCGCCCGAAGTTCTTCCCGTGCACCACGTCGCAGCGCTCGCGCTGACCGCGCAAATCAATCCCGCCACCTCGTTGCCGGAGTTGGTGTATCAAGGAAACAATGCCGGTCTGCCGCCGACGATCCGGGTGAAACCGGGCGACACGATCGTCATGGACGTCGCGGACAATTTGCCGAACTTCCCGCGGGTCGACAGTTCGATGCAAGCCGATATGAATATCCATTTTCACGGCCTGACGGTGTCGCCCAATCCGCCGGCGGACAACGTGACCACGATGCTGGCGTCGCCCGGCGGGTCGTTGCACTACGTCGTCCCGATTCCCAAGGATCAGGAACCCGGTTTGTACTGGTATCACCCGCACGTCTACCAGACGACCGACTACCACGTCGGTCAATCCGGCATATCGGGGGCCATCGTCGTCGACGGTTTAGAACACCATCTGCCGGGCTTGGCGAAAATGACGGAGCGGTTGATCGTAATTCGAGCCACCGGACTGCGGCGCGATACGCGCGCGCGACCGCTCCCCCACAAACCCAACGGCGGATCGTGTAGTCCGGATCCCGGCCTCACGGTTACGACCAACGGTGCGGTGAAGCCGACGATCGACATCGCTCCCGGGGAAAAGCAGTTCTTCCGCGTGGTCAATGCGACCGGACACAAGACGCTCAAGCTGGCCGTCGACGGAGGTACGCTGGACCTCGTGGCGATCGACGGATTCGCGCTGGACACCTATCCGGGAACGGGTCCGACGGAAAAGGTTCCCTATGTGGTCGTGCCGCCTTCGGCGCGCGCGGAGTTCGTCGTTACCGGTCCCGCGAGCCGCAACGCAAAGTTTCGAACGCTGTGCTACGATTCCGGACCGAACGGCGATCCCGACCCCAACGTGATTCTCGCTGACCTGACCGCTCCAAAAGGCGACCTGCATCCGCCAGTCGTTCGCAACGAGCGGCTGGGCGTCGGAACGCCGCTGCCTCAGAATGCCTATTCGTCACCGCTACCCAAGCCGACGCTCACCCGTCAGGTCGTCCTCAGCGAAGACGCCGATGGGATGTACATCAACGGCAAGCATTTCAACAGCAGCGACCCGCCGATGTTCGTCGCTCGTGCGGGTACCGTCGAGAAGTGGCAGGTCATCAACGTCACCGGTGAAATTCACGATTTTCACATTCACCAGATCCACTTCGTGGTCACGAAGAACGACGACGTGCCGCTCGCGCATCCGTACTGGGGTGATGCGGTCGTCGTGCCGCCCGAGAAACACGGCGTTCCGGGATCGCTCACGCTGCTGCTGGATTTCCGCGATCCGGTCATCAAGGGAATGTTCATGTTCCACTGCCACATCCTCGACCACGAGGACGCAGGCATGATGGCGATGATCAAAGTGATTTAGTCGGACGCATGTCGGGGCGCCGTAAAGCTGCCGTCGTCATCGCGATTTTTCGGCGGCCGCCTCACGGCATCGTCTTCGTCGAGCGGGCCGTGCACCTGCGCGACCATCCCGGCCAGATCGGCCTGCCGGGCGGGGGCGTTCATCTCGAAGACCGCGATTTAGCGGCGACGGCGCTGCGCGAACTTCACGAAGAGGTCGGCATCGCACCGGTGCGTGCGACGATCGTCGGCGAACTACCGATGCTGCGGCAGCGCCGAGTCAACAACTTCGACGTGACGCCGTTCGTGGCCGTCGTCGCCGAAGGTGAGTTGACGATCGACGCCGCCGAGACGGCCGGAGTCTTCTTGGTTCCGCTCGCTGCGGTGTTGGAACATCGAGCCGAGCACATCGTTCTCGATTACGAAGGCCGGCGCATTTGGGGTCTCACCGCGCGAATTCTCGAGTCGTTCGTGGAGGAATGGACGGCGGGCGACTTACGCGCAAGAGTTACTGCGGAGTTGGCGACGGGCAGTCTTTGAGCAGCGTGTAACCGCCGGTCGAGGTGTGCGCGATGACGTACTGCACGAGCGCCGGCTCGTTCGCTCGTTTTTCGGGCGGCGGCGATTGAAACGTCGTGGGAAAATCCGGATCGTGGAGATTTTGCTCCGACCACGGATTGGCCGCGTCGTTGGGATAGAACCACGGGTAATCGAGCGAGAGCATTTCGGAGTGACCGTCGGGGAATCTGACGCTCATCTCGATGTCTACCCAAGCTCCGTGGGTTTGCGGATCGTAACGCGAACCGTGCGGGTCGGAAAACTCGACGAAACCACAGGGCGCGCCTCCGTCTCCCGCACCCGAACCGCCTCTCCCAGCCGAGGAGACTCCGGGGCCGGCGCCCGCGCCGGTATCGCCCGCGGGAACCCCGCCAACGGGTTTGGTAGCGGCCAACGCGAGCGGTTCGGCACGCTTGGAGCGCACGCGCGTCGAGCCGGAATGCCGCGTTCGAGCGCCACGAGCTGGTGCCGGCGCGGGGATTCCGGCGGGTGCTCGGGTCCGAGCCGGCTGCGGGGTCGGCGGCGGCGGCGGCGGTCGGACCGTGACGCGCACGATCGCAACGTGTGACACGACCTCGCGCTGCGGCGGTTGCTGCCCGGGGGCGGGAACGAGCGCGGCGAGGATTGCGTGCAGCGCGATGGCGATCGCGAGGGCCGCGATCGAGCGCGAGGTCGTCGAGTTTCTAAACAAGGGTCGCGTTAGACCGTACCGAGAACCCTCGTCTTTCGTGGAGATCGAATCGCTCATTCGAACCATCCCGGATTTTCCGATTCCCGGGATCCTGTTTCGTGACATTACCCCGTTGCTCAAAGATGCGCAAGGCTTTCGGCGAGCAATCGACCTCTTTGTCGACCGTTTTAAAGACCGAAACATCGACTGCGTGGTCGCGGTCGAAGCGCGGGGCTATATTTTCGGCGCTCCCCTCGCCTACGCCATCGGCGCGGGATTCATCCCCATTCGCAAACCGGGAAAGCTCCCATACGACAAACTCAGCGAGGAGTACGCGCTCGAGTACGGCACCAATACGCTCGAGATTCATCGCGATTCCCTCGTCCGCGGTCAACGGGTCGTCGTGGTCGACGATTTGCTGGCAACCGGCGGCACGGCGGCGGCCACGCGCCGGCTTCTCGAGCGACTCGGCGCTGCCGTTGAAGCATTCGCGTTCTTGGTCGAGCTGCGCGCGTTGAACGGACGCGCCGCGCTCGCCGGGACCGACGTCGTGGCGTTCGTTTCGTATTAAATCTTCATGAGGACGCGCAAAGACATGTATCGGCGACTCCATCTTGCGACCGCGGCACTCGCGGTCTTGACCGCTGGGACACTCGGCGGCGTCTTTGCGCTGACGGCTCCGGCCGTCGCCGCCCGCGCGACCCCCACGCCGGCTCCGACCCCGACGCCGATTGCCGACCCCGCGGTGACTCGAGTCGCCCGCCAGCAGTTCGTCGCGTGGCAGGCCGGGAGCGTCAACAAAGCACTCTACGCCCCCGAGGTCGTCCCTAAGCTAACCGACGCAAAAATCGCGGAGGTGTCGAAAATTTTGGCAGCCCTGGGAGCGCTCACTGCCACCGTATATATCGGCCCCTTCTCGGCTCCCGATATCCCATCGGACGCGCACGGCTACATCTATCAAATGCAGTGTTCTAGCGGCAGCGTCTATCTCTGGATCGTGCTGGACGCGCGCGCGCGGATCGCCACGATCTTCTTCAAGGACAAGCTCGACGTCGAGACCATCGAGCGGCCCGGTACGCCCCCACCCGCGCCCCCGGCCTGACGTCGGCGGGCCGGCTTGCACCCGGCGCGGTATAATGGGCCGATAGGGCCATGACCATTCAGGAACTGATCGACCGCGTCCACCTCTACGACCCCGCCGCGGACGGGGCGTGGCTGCGCAACGTCTACGAGATGGCCGACGCGGCCCACGAGGGGCAGCGGCGGGCCTCGGGCGAGTCCTATATCGAGCACCCGCTCGCCGTCGCCGGGGTGCTGGCCGATCTCGAGATGGACCGGCAAACCATCGCCGCAGCGCTTTTGCACGACGTCGTCGAGGACACGTCGATCACCAGCGAGCAGGTTGCGGCGCAGTTCGGCGACGAGATCGCTCAACTCGTCGACGGCGTAACTAAGCTGACCCGCATCCCATATCAGTCCAAGGAAGACGCGCAGGTCGAGAACCTTCGCAAGATGTTCATGGCGATGGCTAAGGACATTCGGGTCATCATCATCAAGCTCGCCGACCGGCTGCACAACATGCGCACGCTCGCGAGCTTGCCCCCCGCGAAGCAGCAGGCGATCGCGCGCGAGACGCTCGACATTTACGCGCCGATCGCGCACCGGCTGGGTATCTGGAAAATCAAGTGGGAAATCGAGGACGATTGCCTGCGCTACCTCGACCCGAACGCGTACCGCGAGATCGTCGACTTGGTTGCAAAAACGCGCAACGAGCGCGAGGCGGACGTCCGCGAGGCGATCGAACGTTTACGGGCCGACTTCAAGGCGATGAATATCAATGCGGAGATCCACGGACGCCCGAAGCACTTCTACTCGATTTATGCCAAGATCAAGGGCGGCCGCGATTTTTCCACGATTTACGATCTGACCGCCATTCGAATCATCGTCGACAGCGTCAAGGATTGCTACGGGGCACTGGGAGCCGTACACGCGCGCTGGACCCCTCTGCCGGGGCGCTTCAAAGACTATATCGCGATGCCCAAGCCGAACATGTACCAATCGCTGCACACGACCGTCGTTGGGCCGACGGGAGAGCCGCTCGAGATCCAGATCCGAACCTGGGACATGCACCGGACCAGCGAGTACGGGATCGCGGCCCACTGGCGATACAAAGAGGGCGGCAAGGTCGACCAGTTCGAGAACAAACTTTCCTGGCTGCGGGCGCTGCTCGAGTGGCAGAAGGACATGCGCGATTCGCGCGTCTTCATGGAAAGCCTCAAGATCGACCTCTTCGACTCACAAGCGTTCGTCTTTTCGCCCCGCGGCGACGTGTTCTCGATGCCGGCGGATGGGACGCCTCTCGATTTCGCCTACGCCGTGCATACCGACGTCGGCAATCACTGCGTCGGGGCCAAGGTAAACGGCCGGATCGTTCCGCTCGATTCGCAACTCAATAACGGCGACATCTGCGAGATTCTCGTCAACAAGACGAGCGGGCGCCCATCGCTGGACTGGCTTTCGATCGTCAAAACCTCCAGCGCCAAGCACAAGATCAAACAGTGGTTTCGCAAGGAACGGCGCGAGGAAAACGTTTTGGCGGGACAGGAAGCGCTGGAACACGAGTTGGCCCGTGCCGGCGTGCGCGTCGATGCCGCCCGCGGCGAACTGCTGGAGCGCATCGCGACGCGTCTCAACTATGCCACCCCGACGGATCTCTACGCCGCCATTGGATTTGGCGATGCCTCGGCGCAAGCGATTGCCAATCGCCTGCGCGACGAGGCCAAGAGCGGGAACGTCGTCGATATCGCGGCGGTCGGACGGAAGACGGCGACGCGCCGCAGCACCCGCAAGTCCAGCGGGGTCCGAATCGCGGGCGTCGACGACGTGCTCGTCCGCCTCTCGAAGTGCTGTTCGCCCGTCCCCGGCGATCCGATCATCGGATACGTGACGATCGGACGCGGCGTCAGCATCCACCGCGCGGACTGTCCGAACGTGGCCTACATGAACGCGACCCCGGAGCGGATCCTGCAGTCGCAGTGGACTACCGGCAACGCGGAGCTGACGCACGCCGTCGAAGTCGAAGTGGAAGCCGAAGACCGCCCGCAGCTGCTCCAAGACATCATGGCCGTGTTCGCCGAGTTGAAGACCCAAGTGAGTTCGGTGACCGCGCGCGTTCGACGCGACGGATTGGCGGTGGCCAGCTTGACGATCCAGATCCGCGACCTCGATCACCTCCACAAGATTCTCATCAAACTCGATTCGCTCGAGAACGTCCGCCGCGTCTATCGCGTCACCAAGCGCGAGCGCGTCGCACCCTGAGCCGGCCCTCCTTTTGACCGCCGCGCAGGTCGCGCTTCCCTGTGGCGCGGCGCTGCTGGCGGGCGCGATGAACAGCGTCGCCGGGGGCGGGAGCCTCCTCACGTTCCCCGCGCTTCTTTTCGCGGGGGTGCCGCCCATTTCGGCCAACGCCACCAACAACGCCGCCATGTGGGTGGGCACGATCGGCAGCGCGCGCGGCTATCGCGAAGAGGTTGCGGCCCACCGCTCGATGCTGCTCCCGGCGCTCGTCGCGAGCGTCGCCGGTTCGCTGATCGGCGCCGTCGCACTGTTATACACGCCGGTGTCGGTTTTCGAGCGGCTGGTCCCCTGGCTTCTGCTCTTCGCGACGTGCGTCTTCGCACTGGGCCCGCGCTTTACGCGCCGAACGGAAGCGGTTCCGCGACACGCTCCATGGCAAGTCGTCGTGCAGTTTTTCGTGGCGATCTATGGCGGCTATTTCGGGGCGGGCATGGGCATCGTGATGCTCGCGGTTCTCGCGTTCTCGAGCCTGCCGAGTTTCAACGCTCAAAACGGCGTCAAGAACGTTCTCGCGGTCGCGATTAACGGGGTCGCGCTGGTGCCGTTCGCGATCGCCCGAATCGTGGATTGGCGGTTCGCGCTGCCGATGGCGGCGTTGGCCCTGGTCGGCGGCTACTGCGGTGCGCGGTTGTTTCGGCGCGTACCGCAGGCGATCTCGCGGGCGATCGTCATCGTGATCGGGGCCGCGATGACGGCGATATTTTTCATTCGATGGCACTGATCGGCGTTTCGGAGAAGTCCTCTTCACCGCGAACGGTCTTGACTTCCGCGCCCTTGTGGAAGCCGCCGAGACGCGGTTCGACGTGCCGAGCGGCCCATAGGTAGAGGGTCGGCACGACGATCAGCGAGAGGGTCGTGGAAACGGCCAACCCGCCGATCACGACGACGCCGAGCGGCGCCTGCGTCTCGCTCCCCGTTTCGATCCCCAAAGCGATCGGCGTCATGCCCCCGATCGTGGCCAGTGTGGTCATCAGAATTGGCCGCAGCCGCATCGGGGCGGCGTGCAGCACCGCGTCGCGAGCGCTCATGCCGCGTTCGCGTAGCTGGTTGCTGAACTCGACGACGAGAATGGCGTTCTTTACGACGATACCGACCAGCATCAACACGCCGATAAAGGCGGTCAGACCAAAGGCCATCGGCACGAACGGCTGATGCGTGAGCGCGTCGAACGCGCTCCAAATGAGGTTGCGGAAGAAGATTCCGAACACGATGCCGGCCGAGGCCAGCGGCACCGCCACCATGATGACGAGCGGATGGAGCACCGATTCGAACTGCGACGCAAGCAGCATATAGATCAGGAGGATCGCGAGCGCGACGATCAAACCCAAGCTCGAAAACGTCTGTCCCTGCTGCAGCACCTGCGGCCCGAACGCCCAATAGTAGCCGGCCGGCAGAGCGATCGAGTTCATCACTTTGGTGGATTGTGCGACCGCGTCGCCCAGCGGAACGTTCAGGCCGGCATTGATGTCGATCTCGCGCTGCTTGTTTTGGCGCGTGATCTGCGAGGGCCCGGTTCCGAACGTGATTTTGGCGAGTTCGGCGAGCGGCATCGTCTGAAGCGTGAATGCGCCGGTGGGACTCGAGGCCGTGTTGAGCGAGAGGCTTCCGTTCGTGCCGGCCGCCACCGGCAGCGCCGACGAGGTATTGACGACCAGTCCGGTCGGAACCGTCGACACCGGCACCATCAGGTTTTGAATGGACTGCAGGCTGCGCCGTTGATCCGGCGGCAACTGCACTTCGATCGGATATTGGGTGCCGTTGATCTGCATGAACGTGGCGGTCTGCCCGGCGGTGGCGATATCGACGACCTGTGCGATCGTTTGCGTGCTCACGCCGAGCTGGGCGGCTTCGGCCCGATCGACGTTGACGTCGATCTCCGGTTGCGCGTTCGTGATCCCCGGCTGAGGCGGTTGTAGGCCCTGAACTCCGGCCTGTAGCTTCGGAATCGCGGTGAACTCGGCAAGATTGTAAAGCGTATTGACGTCGGGGCCGAAGATCTGGATTTGCAAGGCGTCCTGGCCGCGGGCGATGATGTTTTGCACGATGTCGATCGTGCGTCCGAACACCTGAAGCCCCGGAATCGGCCGGCCGAATCGGGCGCGAATTCGAGCGATCTGTTCGGGCGTGAACGAGGTCGAAGCGCGCCCGCGCCCTCCGGAGGCGGAGCGGGAACCGGTCAGGGCGACCGTCCACTGGGTCACGAACTGCTGCGCCTGCGCGCCGCTGACGTTCGGCTTGAGCGTGACCGATAGGTTGGCCGTGTTCGTCACCTGCGTCCCGGAAACGGAATTCGTCGAGCCGACGAGTGAGCCCACGTCGGCGACGCGAGCGTCCTTGCGCATGCGATTTTCGACGTCGGTAGCCACGCCGTTGGTTACCGACACCGCGGTACCGGTCGGCATTTGCAGCGCAAATCGGGCGAAGTTCGAGTTCGAAGACGGGAAGAGTTCGGTCTTGACCGCGCCGAGTTTCATCGCTACCAGGGTGGCCGCGAAAACCAAAATCGCCGCCACGAAGACGACCTTAGGGCGATCGACCGCCTGGGCGAGCCGGCGCGTATACCAGCGGGCGAAGCGCTCGTACTGGGCGTCGAAGGCACCCGAGAACCGTGCGTAGGGGCTGCGATGCGCTCCGTTCTTCGACGAGCCGTTCGGCTTCGGGTCCAAACGTTTGCGCAAAATGACCGAGGCGAGCATCGGCACCTGCGTCACCGCAACGACCAGCGACAGCGCTACGGCGACCATGACCATGACGGCAAACGGGGTGAAGATCAACCCTTGCAGGCCCGGGATCAGCACCAGCGGGACGAACACCGTAATGACCGTAATCGACGAGGCCAGGACGGCCGAGAAAATCTCGGCGGTGGCCGTCTCGGCAGCCTCCATCGGCGTTTGGCCGCGCGCCATGTGCCGGTAGATGTTTTCGATCACGACGATCGCATCGTCGACGATCAGCCCGACCGCGAGCGCCAGTCCTCCCAAGGTCATGATGTTGAGCGAGTAGCCCAAGACGTAGGCCGCAAAAAGCGTGCCGAGGATCGAAACCGGCAGCGAGATCGCAACGATCAACGTCGACCGCCAGGAGTGCAGGAACAATAGAATGATTAGGATCGCCAGAATCGCGCCGTAGAGGGCGGTGTGTTCCAGCGCCGTGATCGCTTCCTGGATGAAACCCTGTTGGGCGAAGACGACGCCGAAGTGCATGCCCGGATAGCGTTGCTCGATCGTCTTGATCTTCGCATAGACGCCGACCGACGTCGCGACGATGTTGGCATTGGGCTGGGCGTTGATCGTTATGCCGACCGCCGGCGTTCCGTTTAGGCGCTGAAAGGTGCGTTGCTCGAGAATCGAATCGGTGACTTTGGCCACCTGGTTGAGGCGGATGGGAGCGCCGTTTTTCGTGGTGACGACGAGGTTCCCGGTTTCTTGCGCCGATTGCAGTAGCGCGCTCGCGCGCACCAGATATTCGCTCTTGCCGACTTGAACGACGCCGGCCGGCAGGTTGATGTTTTCCTCGGCTACGCGCTGCATGATCTGCGGCAGCGAGATACCGTTGACGGCCAGCGCCTTCGTATCGGGTTCGATCATGATCGCGCGCAGCTGGTCGTTGCCGACGGTTACGGCGGCCACGCCGTCGATCGAGGAGAACTCGTCGCCGAGCTGGTTGGTGAACAAATCGCCCAGGTCGCGCAGCGTCATGTTCGGATCGGTTACGAAGAGGCGAACGACGGGCAGAGAGTTCGAATCGAACTTCGTGATGACGGGCTGCTGGAGGTTCGGATCGTTCGGCAGCGTGCCCCAAATTCGCGAGACCTGCTCCTGCACGTCGACGGCCGCGGTGTCGATGTTCGTGCCGAAGTAGAACTGGGCGGTCACCCGCGTGGTCCCCTCGGAACTGCTGGAGTTGATTTGCTGAATGCCGTTGACGCGGCTGACCGCGTTTTCGATCGGACGGGTGATCAGCGTTTCCATTTGCTGGGGTCCGACGTTGGGGTACGTGACCGACACCGTGACGACCGGTTGCGTAAAGTTGGGCAGTAGGGCGATCGGCAGCCGCGGGAAGGCGAAGACGCCTAAGACGACGATCGCGAGCGCGATCATCGAGACGGCGACCCGGCGGTGGACTGCGAACTTGGCTACGGGCACTGTGTTGGAGAGTTCCCTCGAAGACCGCGCATATACTGGCGGGCGCCCGGCTAGCGCCGCTTCCTTGCCCTTACGGTAGCGGTCGAGCCTTCGAGCCGCCTGGGGAAGCCTACTACAGCCGGGCCGTTGCTGGCGGCCCGAAACGTGTGATAGGATGCGGGAGGTTCGCGGGCCCGTCCGGGCACCCGAACCGGCCCGCTGCCCGCCGCGAGAGGTGGGCCGCTCGCTTCGGCGGGCGTCCGCAGATGGGAAAACGATGACCGATTACGAGGTAACCTATATTCTGCGCCCCGCCCTCGAGGAAAACGAGGTGGAAGAGCGCGCAACCGCGATCGCCGAGATTGTGAAGAATCAGAAAGGCGAGGTCGTCGCCGTCGAGAAGCTCGGCAAGAAGCGCCTGGCGTATGAAATCGACGACGTGCGCGAGGGCAACTACGTCGTGATGCAATTCAAGAGCGACGGTGCCGGTTCGAAGGAGCTGGAGCGCCTGCTGAAGCTGCACGAGGACGTGCTCCGCGCGCTGGTCGTGCGGCTCGACGACAAGATGATCGCCCACATGGCCGCCGTGGCGGCAGCGACCCCGCCGCCTCCGGTGCCGATCCCTTAAGACAGCAGCGAAAGAGAGTAAGCGATGGCAGGTTCGTACAATCGCGTGATTCTGGTCGGCAACCTCACGCGCGATCCGGAGATCCGGTACACCCAATCCGGCAAGGGCGTTACGAAGTTCACCCTGGCGGTCAACAACCCGCGCAACAAGGAAGAGACGACGTTCGTCGATATCGTCGCCTGGGACCGGCTCGGCGAAACGTGCAACACGTACCTAAAAAAGGGCACGAACACCTTGGTCGAGGGCCGGCTGGTGATTCGCTCCTACGACGATAAGGACGGCAACAAGCGCAAAGCCACCGAAGTCGTGATCGACAACATGCAGATGCTCGGCTCCCGCCGCGACTCCGAAGGCGGCGGCGACTATGGCGGCGGTTACAACGGCGGCGGCCGCGACGCGGCGGCTCCGGCCGCAGCGGGCGGTGGCGATGGATTCGGTGACGACGCCGACGACGAGATCCCGTTTTGACGTTTTGACGGTTCACCGCGTGAAGCCGTAGCAGCTACGTTTGATGGCATTCGAGTGGCCTAAGGTGGGGTAATGGAAAAGATCGTTCCGCACCCTCCCGAATGGCAGCCTTTGCCGCCGCCGCCGTAACCGGTCGTGCCGTAGACAATCCCGTTTGATAAGACAAGGCCGGCCTCCGGCGTCGAGCCGTCCTTGCGGCCGCCCAAAAAGTTATGCAAAATAGTGTATCCCGAACCGTCGAGCTTCAACGAAAAAACCGTGCCAGTGTACGTTCCACCGCTGTACGTTACGCCGTATAACGTACCGTTTCTGTGCGCAAGATTGCCGACGGGAAATATACCGTCGCCTCCACTCTGGAACTTGTGCAAGAGGACCTCTTGTCCCGTAGATGGGTTTAGGGAAAACACGGTTCCGCAGCCATTAACATCGAAATCTTCGCAACCGCCCTCCCCTCCGGACGCAGTAACTCCATAGAGGAGACCGTTTACCGATATCAGTCCGCCCATCGGAACGGCTCCATCGTTCGCGCCCCCTCGGAACCGGTATAGTACTGTTTCCTGCGGTCCCGACGGTCCCAATGCGATCGAAAAGACCGTTCCACAGCCCGTGTTGCGAGAGCAATTTCCGCCTGGGTTGGAACCGCCTGATTCGGTTGTGCCGTACAGCACGTTACCGATCGCAAGGAGGTCGCCTTTCGAGATTGCGCCGTCCGGTCTTCCCTTAAAGCGATATAGTACGGATTCGTGGCCGCTACTATCGATAGAAAACACCGATCCATGCCCGTCGTAACCCCCGCTCGTCGTTCCATAGAGCATCCGTCCGACGACCGCCATTCCACCTATCGGAGTACGGCCATCACGGGTTCTCTTAAAATAATGCAACACCGTTTCGCTGCCCGAGCTCAGTTCGACACTGTAAACGATTCCATATCCAGGTCTAGCGGTAGTTCCGTAGATGGCGTTTCCGAGGGCTGTGACGCCCGAGTACGGCGTCCATCCGTCGGGACTATTTGCAAAAGAATGAAGCACCGTCTCCTTGACCGACGGCTTGAGCGACAGAGAAAAAACCGTTCCGCAGCCGAGCGAACCGCATTGTGATCCGCCGTCTAGAGTCGTCCCATACAGTAAACCCTTCAGCGCAAACAGCGAACCGTACGGGTAAGCCCCGGCTGTATGATTGGGGAAAGCATAAACTAGCTTGAACGTCGCTTGATCGGGTCGTGCATCAGACTGAGAGACGGCAGTAACGGTCCCGGGGCTCATGTTTGGACCAGGACCGGCACAGGCGATCAATAGCGAACCACAAATTACGATCGTCATGACGCTTGAGTGCATCTTCAAACTCCAGGTCGAACAGTTGTCTGACGGTTACCGTCGTCCCCAAGGCCGACCAATAACTTACGAAGTACTTCCGAAAGTTGTCGTTGTTCTGACTGCTCGATCACGGCGCCTGGCCGTTCTCGACGTGTTTGATTGTTGCGGCATCGATGAGCGTCTTACCTTGGTGGTTGGATGCGCTTGATTGCCGCAACGACCGCTTTGAGGCTCCTTTCTGCCGCCGGTTTGGCGCAGAATGCGGGGCCACGGGTGTCTTGCAGTTTTGCCGCGAACTGAAGTCTTCTGGGTATCGTTTAAGGCAATGTTTGTGAAAATTAAAAAGTCGACGGTGCCTTGGAACCAATCTCGGGAATCAGGAGTACGACATGCGAAAAATCATTGGCGCCGCATTTATCTCCCTGGACGGCGTGATGCAGGCACCCGGCGGACCGACCGAGGATCCGACCGGCGGGTTTAAGTACGGCGGATGGCTGCCGCCTTATGCGGACGAAGCCAGCGAGAAGGCGATCGACGACCTGTTCGATCGTTCGTTCGACCTGCTGTTGGGGCGGCGGACGTACGACATCTTTGCTGCGTACTGGCCGTATGCCAAAGGCAGCGAGATCGGCGAGACGTTTACCATGGTGCGCAAGTACGTCGTTACGCACGGCGAAAAGCCGCTGAATTGGCAAAACAGCGAGCCGGTTTCGAGTATCGAAGCCGTGGCTCGGCTTAGAAATAGCGATGGCCCCGAACTGCTCATCCAAGGCAGCAGTACGCTCTATCCGCAGTTGCTGGCTGCCGGGTTAATCGATCGATTGATTCTGATGACGTTCCCGATTGTGCTTGGAGACGGGAAGCGGCTGTTCGGCGGAGGCACGCCAAGCCATGCGATGCGCATGACCGACCACGTGGTGTCGCCTCGCGGCACGATCGTTGCGCGCTACGAGCCCGCCGGCGCGCTTGAGACCGGAAGTTTCATAAACCAAGAGCCAAGCGAACTAGAAGTCGCACGCCGGAAATCGATGGCAGAGGGAACGTGGTGACGGCCGCTCGACATACGCAGCCGATCGGAAACGGCTTGGATGAACCTCGTTTGTGACCGTGAGGTAACGTTGAGACCGCCCAGGGCAACCGACGCGGAAGCAATCGCGCGGCATGCAAACGATCGCGACGTCTGGATCAACTTGCGCGACGGAATGCCTCACCCCTACACGTTGCAGGATGCGGTCACTTGGCTTGAGAGCGTTCGGGACCAAAACCCGATGGTTAGTTTCGTCATCGTTTCCAACGGGCAGCCCATTGGCGGAATCGGGTTGGTCCTCGGGAGCGATATCGAGCGGTGCTCGGCCGAAGTCGGCTACTGGTTGGGAAGAGAACACTGGGGCAACGGAATCGCTACCGCCGCCCTTCGGCGAATCTGCCGGTATGCGTTCGAGGAACTAGCGTTGCTGCGCGTTTTCGCCACGCCGATCGCGTGGAATCCGGCCTCGTTCAGAGTCCTCGAGAAGGCCGGTTTCGAACGCGAAGCAACGATGCGCAACGCCTGCATCAAGGATGGCCGAGTCGCGGACATGGCGCTCTACGCCAAAATATCGGAGTGAGTGGGAACGACGTCTGCGTCCGTGAAGCGACGATCGAAGACCTTGAAGCGGTCGTTCGTCTTCACCATCACGTCCTCGAAACGTCGCTGCCGTACTTACCTATCCTCCACACGATCGAGGAGGGACTCGTATTCTTCGCAGGAGTGTTTAGCAGGTGCACGGTTCTCGTCGCCCGGGAGGGGGGCACGATCGTCGGCTATTGCGCGTACCGCGACGGCTGACTCGAGCACCTGTACGTCCATCCGGACCAGCAACGTCGTCGCATCGGCACGACCCTATTGGAAAACGCCATGAAAGGCCAGGACGTTCTGCAGTTATGGGCTTTTCAGAGGAACCTCCGAGCCATCAAGTTTTATGAACGACATGGTTTCCGACTCGTCCGCGAGACCGACGGCTCGGGAAACGAGGAGCGAGAGCCGGATGCGCTCTATGCTTGGAATAGGGGCGGTGACTCGGCGCCCTAACGGACCCCCGTGTAGTCGTAGGGATAGTACGATTCCCAAAACCACGGCGTATACGTGTCGCCAATGAGGTCGGCGAGCAGGTACTTGAAGATACTTTCGCCGTTCGAACTATTCGTCAGGATGACGAGCGCAGTTCCGGCGTCCGGGAACGCGACTGTATAGTTTTCGGTCCCATCGTCGTGGCCTTCCTTAAAGTATGCGCGCCCGTACGGAGACGTAAAGAGTCCCCAGCCCAAACCGTACGAAAGCTCTATCGCCCGGTTCGCACTCGTGGTTTGCGACGATGGAGTCGGGAATTGATGAACCGAATCTATGGCAATTTGGGGCTGCAACATCTCCTGCCACGAAGCCGCGCTCAAGCCGTCGTGACGAAGAGTGGCGGCGATGAACGACGTGTAATCGGTAATGGTCGTGTCCATGGAACCGGCGGCTCGGGCGTCCGTCCGGTGGTGATGTCCCAACGGTACTCCTTTTTCGTCGTAACCCAGCGCCGTGTTCGACGCAAACTGCGGCTGCCACGCCAGGCTCGATCGCCGCATGTCGAAAGGGATAAAGATACGCTCGCGCATGAGCCTATCGACGTTGAGGCCCAGACCCTTTTCGAGGACGAACTGAAGCAAATTGATCCCTTCTCCAGAGTAGCTGTAGCGCGTTCCGGGCGAAAACTTTATGTCGAGCTTTCCGTCTGCACTGATAAACCGCCAGTTCGGCAGGCCGCTGGTGTGCGCGAGCAACATTCGCGCGGTTAAGAGTTCGTAGCGGGCATCGCTTTTTAGATCGGCATACTTTGAGTACGACGGCAGGGGCTTGCTGAGATATTCGTAAACCGGCCGGTCAAGGTCGAGGTAATGTTCGTCCACGAGTTGCATGACCATGTAAGCAGCCGCGGCTTTCGTGAGCGAGGCGGCGTACATGATCGTATCGGTTTCCAGCGGCGCGCAAGCGGCCACGTCGCGCAGACCGTAGGCGCGGACGTATACCAGGCGCCCGTCGTTGATAATCCCGATCGCCAGGCCCGGCACGCGACCGGCCTGCATCAGCGACTCTGCCCGGCGGTCGACGTCCGCGGTCGATATTGTGCGGCCATCAATCCGCTGGATTTCTACCGTAGCGGCCAAACCGGGCCTCCATGTCAACGCGCATGCCAGCACTAGCACGATCGCGGCGAGCGCCTTCGACATATTGCGATGTATTTCGGAGAAACGCGGATCGCGCCTCCGATCCGGATCCGTCGACGCCACGATCGCTCTATGCCGACTCCGCGAGGATCTCACATCATTCCAGGCGTTCGACTTGGCGTAGTGCGGGGAAGAGTTTCATCCAGATCAGCGCGATGAGGATGGAGGCCGCGCCGCCCAGTGCGGCGGCCGGCATCGCGCCGAGGAGGGCGGCGGTCACGCCGCTTTCGAACGCGCCGAGTTGATTCGAAGCGTTGATGAAAAGGAAGTTGACCGCGCTGACCCGGCCGCGCATCGCATCGGGCGTGGCGAGCTGAACGAAGGACGCGCGGATCACGACGCTGATCGTGTCGGCGGCGCCCATGACGGCCAGGGCGATCAGCGATACGGCGATCGAACGCGACACGGCGAAGAGCACGGTAAACGCGCCGAACGCGATCACGGCCGCAAACATGCGCGCGCCGACCCGGCGGCGCAAGGGACGACGGGCGAGCACGAGGGTCACCACGAGCGCCCCGACTGCCGGTGCCGCGCGTAACGCGCCCAAACCCCACGGCCCCGTGTGGAGGATATCGCGGGCGTAGATTGGCAAAAGCGCCGTCGCTCCGCCGAATAGCACGGCGAACAAGTCGAGCGAAATCGCGCCCAGAATCGCCGGATTGCGATAGACGAATGCGACGCCCTCGAAGAGCGTCGAGAGGGTCGGCGCCTTTCGCAGCGCTGGCGAGCGCGCGACCGCGATCGCGCCGTTTAGCGTTCCCGACAGCAGCCAGAACGCGGCCATGATGGCATACGGCACGCCCGGCGAGACGGCATAGGCCAACCCGCCGAGGGCCGGACCGCCGATGGTGGCCACTTGGAAGACGCCGCTGGAAAGCGCCATTCCTCGTTGCAGTGTTGCGACCGGCGTGACGCCGGGCAGAAGCGCGGCCGCGGCGGGACTCTCGAAGGCACCGGCGATCCCCAGAACCGTCACGGCCGCAAAGATTTCGGGGACGGTCAGCCAGCGGCCGAAGCTGCCCCAGGCGAGAAACGCCGCCGCCAGCCCTTCGACGCACTGACAGAACTGTACGACGCGCTGACGGTCGTACCGATCGGCGACGTGTCCGGCCGCAAATACCAGGAGGGCCGACGGCACAAACTGAGCTAGCCCCACCATACCGAGTGCGAGTGCGCTGCCGGTGAGGGCATAGATTTGCCAGCCGAGCACGACCGAACCCATTTGCTCGGAGAACTCGGAGAAGCCGCGCGCCCAAAAATATAACCGGAACGGCCGATGCGCGAACAGGCTCGGTTCGCGCATCGGCGTTCTTTTGTCCGGTCCTAGAACACGGCGTTGGGTGAGTCGCTGACTCCTTCGGCTCCGTCGAGACCGTTGGCCGTGCCGAGCGTGGTGACGAGCGCGCCCGACGGATAATCGTAAACCGTTACGGTGCCGTTTCCGTTGTTGGCGTTGAACAGGAGCTTTTCGCTCTTGTTCAACGCGACGTGGAACGGATCGCTTAGCCCCGTCACCAGCGGCGTGGCCGAAGAGTATGGCGGGGCGATCAGGTCGATCGAGCCGTTCTGATCGTCTGCGATCAAGTTGGCATTCTTATCGAGTACCAGACCGCCGGGCGACGTGACGGTCGCGCCGAGGGGCGTGGGCGACGATTGTCCCTTTTTAAACTCCTCGAAACCGCCGTTGAACGCCGCATTGAAGAACGAGACGAACAAATTGCCGTGGGCATCGACCGCAATGCCTTCGGGGCCCATGTTGACGCTCAACTGCTTGCCGATCTTGTTCTTGCACTGGGCAAACTTATCGATATAGCCGGGCGATTCTAGGTCGTTAAAATCGACGACATAAACGTTGCCTAAGAGATCGGTCGTGACGTTGATCGGATCGACGATCCCGGCCGAATACGTGCATTTCGGCGACGTTTGATGCGGGGCGTACTCTACGACGTCTTTGTTGACGACGTCGGCTACGTAGAGGTTTCCAGATTTGTCGACCCAGACGCCGTCGCTGTCGCCGAAGCCGGTGAGGCTTCCGACGTTTTGATACGTTTTGTTCTTGAGGATCTGGACGGTCGGACCGGCGTCTGAGACGAACAGATCCATCTCGACTTTGTGTTTCTTTTCGGGTCGCGCGGGCAAACTCGCGTGGAACGGGGAGCCAAATCGAGTATCGACGCCCGAGGGAAGAATCGCGCCGCGCAGCGCTTGCGCTTGCTGGGAACTCCCCGGGACGGCTCCTCCCGGTCCCTGCGTCGATGCGGAGGAACATGCAGCTAGGGCAAAAACGATGGCGGCGCCCAGAATCGTGCGGGCGACGGACGAGCGAGCGTTCATACAAATCTCCTCTGAGTGTTTAGCACTTTCGGGTGTAGTCGTTGCCTCCGCCCCGCAGATGCTTGCCGTCGGGCGTGAGCGTCATGGCGTGCGTTCCGTAATACGTTAGGGTTGCCGCGGTTCCGTAGAGGATCCAGTTTCCCGAAACGCCGTCGCTGTCGGTCAGATCGCCGTCGATCGTCATCGTCAGCGTGAGGCCGGAATTCTTATCCGAGGTCCAGGTTCCGACGAGGTTCGCGGTGGTGCAGCCCGTCGGAGGCGGCGCTGGGGTTGCCAGCGGCTTTACCGCCTTGCCTGAGAAGTTGTGGGCGACGTCCAAGCAGAGATCGTCGGCCGAGTAAGGACTTTGCGGCGTTTGCACGACGCACGTGAACGTCACCGCGTAGCCTTTTGCGGCGGCCGCGCAACTGACGACGGCGGAGGTCGTCGTCGGACCGACGACGCCCAGTGGTCCTACGGCGAGGAACTCGCCGGGTATCGGCTCGGAAACGTTCATCAAATAGGCGCCTAGCGCCGTCTTTGCTTTGGCGCTGCAGTCGTCGGCCGTTCCGCTCGGGATGACGTAGCGAATGCCGATGGACATTTCGACGGCGGCGGATGCCGGGGAGCCGCAAGCGAGCGCTACGAGAGCGGCGGCCGCTGCGAACAACGCGCACCGGCGGCGCAATGCCGCGGTCACGGTAGCCGCCCCACCGCGCTGCTCGAATCGCGAGCAGCGGCTTTGGCTCCCGGAAATGCCGCGACCAACTTGGCGCACAAGCCGGTAGCCGTATCCGGATTGGGCGGCACCTGCGCCGCGCAGGCAAACGTGACGACGTAGCCGGTGTCGACCGGGTAGCAATGAATCGACGCGGCGGCGGAAGCGTGACCGGCACTGTCGAGCGCGCCGTACGCGAGCCACTCACCCGAACCGTCCTCCGATTCGATGGCGTTTTGCAAAACCGAGTTCAGGGCCGTCTTGGCCTTCGCACCGCACGAACTCACCGGCTCGTTCGGGACGACCACGCGAGCGCCGACGACCGTTTGCAAGTCGGCTGACGCGGCCGCGCCGCTCAACGCGACGGCCACTCCGAAGGCGATCGCACAACCCGCGCTTCGATAGCGAAAAGTCTTTATCACGGCGCCCCTCCCCGGTGGCCCGATCGACCACCGAGCCGATGCGTTTGACGGCCCGCAGGGGCACTCCCCTCGAAGCCGCCTACGCGGCCGGGGCAGTCAACTCCGTCTCGCCGTTGGGGCAGAACGCTTCGTGGGTCGAATGCGGCACGTAGTACGCGTGCAGATCATAGTGCGGGATCGGATAGCCGGCGTGCCCGTAGGGGACGTACTCGATGTCGACGTGATCGATGGTATAACCGGGCAGCGGTTTGAGTACTCCGGTGTAGGTCTTGCCGGCGGCGAATAATTTCTTGTCGATCATCACTTCGGTGAATACGGGTTTGCCGCGATAGACGCCGTAGATCGGGCCGAACGGAAGGTTCTTCGGGTTGGCCCAGTGTTCGCCCATGCCCTTGACGCAGGGTGAGACCAGGAGTGCGTCCGACGGTATTCCCGCCGGCCGCACCTTCGGCTGGGGCGGAAGCGGGGGCGCGCCGGCCGGAGCGGCCGCCGCCGCACCGCCTCCGGTACAGGCAAGTGCGGCAATCAGGATCAGGGTGCGAGTCGTCATGCGGCCTCCTTTAGCGTTTTGTAACGGTTAGTGCTCGTAACGACGTGGGCTGTCGATCTCGACAAAGCGGTGTGCGCGCCGGACGTCCACTTGCGGATCGATCGCTCTTTCAAGCTGCGCTTGCAGGTCTTCGAACGCGTTGGGATCGCTGCCGTAGACGTATTGTCGGGTATTGACTAAGAAGGCATAGTTACTGCCGTTGGGAAGCTGCTCGGCCCACGTGTTGCTTCCGGGCATCGAGCCTTCGCGCGCCCAATCGGCGCCTGGCTGCGGAGTGCCGACGCCCCAGATGAGGTAGTTCTTCATGAGGGCCAACATGGAGTCTGCGTTGGTCGCGATCGCCGAAGCGCCGCCGGCAACCTCGAGCACCATGTCGTCACCGCTATACGGGTAGGGATATTGCTGCTGCGACCGCACGTAAACGGCGGAAAGGCCTGCGTAGGCGGAATAGTACTTGGCGACTTCGCCGGGGAGCGGCTTGCCGACGGTTGGCGAGATTTTGATGTTGTCGACCCCGAGCGGACCCGCCACGGTTTTCGCGACGTAGGCCCAGTAGCTCATCTTCGAGGCCCTGGCGACGACCATGCCCAGCACGGTATAGCAGAAGTTACAGTAGGCGTACGTCCCCCGGGGCTTCTTGCAGCGGCTGTCCGAGTTGATAGCGGACGTAGTCGACCGGGGTCACCGAGTGCTTGAGGTTTAGTGCGAGTGCGATTTCGCGCATTGCGAACGTCGGATCGTAGTACGGAGGCTTCGAGTCGTCCCACCCGGACTCGTGCAGGATCATATCCTCGATCGTGATGTCGTAGACCCGCTTGTCGACCTTGGCATTTTTTGGAAGCGGCTGGGTGATGCCGAGATACTTGAAGACCTTCGCGGAGGGGTCGACTTTCTTGCTCTCGATCAGTTCGTACAGCGCTGCGTCCGTCCAAGCCTTGGTATTGCTCGCAAGGCGCATGATCGTCGACGGCGCGGTCGTGGACTTCGCCAATCCCTTATAAGTGTAGGCGTGCGAAAAGGTCGTCTTGCCTTTGACGGAAACGCCGAGCTGAGCGTTGGGCACCTGTTGCGCGACCATAAATTGAATTACGAGATCGTCGAGCTTGGAGTTCTTCCCCGGGCCCTTGACGACGATCGGGGCGTTAGGGATCGCGCGAACGTTACCGGCAAGATTGGGGACGAACCCGCCGGCCTGGGGATTCGGCGCAGACGAGCACGCCGCCAGGACGCCTGCCGTCAACGCGATCCCCGCCGCAACGGGTCGAAAGCGGCTAATCATCAGGAGCTGCCCTTTCGTAATCAAGGATTTAGGGCGCTGATTCCGGAGGCTCCCGGACCTCCCTTGGGACTTTCGGGAAACGGTGTGGAACGAGAGGCAAAATGGCCGGTGCAGTTTTCGGGGCGGCCGTGACCGCATTCGTTGCCCTCTTCCCAATCGTCAACCCGATTGGCGGCTTGGCCGTGTTCTTTGCGCTCACGAGCGACGATAGCGAGGAGCAGCGCCGGGCGTACTCGCTTCGGATCGGCCTCTACGTGGTCGCAATTCTGCTGGCCTTCGCATTGGCGGGGTCGTGGGTTCTCGAGTTCTTCGGGATCTCGCTATCGGCGCTGAGGATCGCCGGCGGCCTGATCGTTGCTCACACGGCGTGGGCGATGGTCACCGCGTCGAGCCGCACCACGCCGGCCGAAAAAGCCGAAGCCGAGCAAAAGGACGACATCTCGTTTAGCCCCATGGCGATGCCGATGCTCGCCGGCCCGGGCTCGATCGGCGTCGTCATGGCGCTGGCCGCGCGGCCCGATCCGGGCGTCTGGATGATCGGCATCGCGTTTGCCGTGGTTGCGATGGGAGCGCTGGTTTACTTGTTGCTGCGCTTAGGGGGTCCGCTGGCTCGGCGGATGGGACCGGGCGCGCTCGGCGCGATCGACCGGATTCTCGGCTTCCTGATTCTCGCGATCGCCATCGAACTGATCATTAACGGATTCAAGGGGATCTATCCTAAGTTCGGAATTTGACGCGCTCGCGCTCTACACGCGGCCGCGGGCCGCGCACGAAGCGGTGCTTTTTCCGAAGATGACGCCCAGACCGCACGCCGAGGTGAACATCCGCCGATTGTCGTGCGGAACGCCCCGCACGTACGCGTAGTCTTGAGCCGTGCCAGCCGGATGACGACGTGCTAGGTACGCGACGTAGTACTTGCCGCGCGCGTAGCGATATGGCCCCTGCGCCTCGCCGCCGCAGGAGCGATCGAGGTCGTCTTCGGCCGGATTCGTGTCGGCGGTTCCAAGCAGATAGGTGACGTGGCGGCGCACGTAGCGGCGCTCGAGCTGTGCGTCCGTCCCGACGACGTAGGGCGGCGCGCCGGCGAGGCCGTAACGCCACCGATTGAAGTCGGCGCAGCCGGTCTGCGGCACCGGCCGGTAGTTTCCGAAATAGAAATACGAAGAGGGGTTGGCAACGATCAAATGCACCGGCACCGCGCTGCCGGGATCGAGTTGCTTCGCTTTGCCGACGACGGCATAGCGCTGCACGATTTGACCGCCCGCGGAGTGCCCGATGAGGACGATCTCGCGCATCTTCGGAAAGCGCGATCGGTCGGCCAGTCGCGCGATCATCGCGTCGAATACGTCGTAGGTGCTCACGGGTGCGGGCGAAAGCGCATCCGATCCGCCGGGCCACTTCCCGCTCCACCACAGGGTGTTGGCGGCCACGGCGTGACCCGCCAGATCGCCGCGTTCGACGAACTGCGGGGCGATCAGCAACGTTCCGCCGGCGTGCGCTTGGGCGATCGCGATGGCGCCGGTATCGTAGTAGTAATCGGCGTCGCGCAGCACCCCATGAACGACGATAATCGCGCGGGTGGCCGCTCGATCGCCGTCGAGCGAGCCGCTGCCGAAGTACCGCGCGACTCCGGACCCGCGCGCAGCGACGACCAGAAACTGGCGGTCGGCCAACTTCCCCGAGTTGTCGGGCTGCGGCGTGGAGGTCGGGGATACTGCCGCGGCGGACGCGAGCAGCGCGACGAGTGCGAGCGCCTTGGTCATGGGCACCCCTTATCGGCCGCTTCCGCCGCTCCTGTCTTCGACATATTCACAAGGCAACGCGTCCCACTTGGACAAAGGCGCGGTTACGCGGCCGACGGAATCGGTTCGGCAATCACCGAACCCGACGCAAGGAGCTTAAGCGACGACGATGATAACGGGAGTGCAACCGGCCATGCCGACCGACCTGCGCGATTTTCTGATGCTCACCTACGGCGAGCTCGAAGACCTCAATCTTAGCGCCAAGCAGCAGCGAAAGGATCGCGCGGCTGCCCACCAACTCGCCGAAGAACGGCTTGGATATCTGGCTGGGGAAAAGCGGATCAAAGCCGTAACCGTGCTGTTCAGCGACCTCGAAGGGCGCCTGCATATGTTGGATTACGACAAGAAATTCTTGTTGAACTCCCACGACAATCTGACGTTCGACGGATCGTCTATCCGCGGGTTCACGGCGCAGCGCGAGAGCGATCTGCGACTGGTCCTGGACTGGAGCGCCTTCTACTGGGCTCCCGCCGACGTCTTCGGTCCCGGGAAAGTCCTCGTGTTCAGCGACGTGCTCGCGCGGGACGGATCGCCGTTCGCCGGCGACATCCGGGGAACGCTCAAGAAACTCTCCAACGAGTGTTACGCCAAAGACGGCTACACGCTCAACGCCGCCAACGAAATCGAGGGTTTCCTGTTCCAAGGACTCGACGCCGAGCGCCGCTATCACGAAACCGGCTCCTTCGAGTACGTCAACACCGGCGGCTACTACCACTCCCTGCCGGGCGACCCGCTGCGAACGTTCATCGACTCGGTCGCCGAGGTACAGCGCGCCATGGGATTCCAGAACGAAAAGGATCATCCCGAAGTCGCGCCGTCGCAGTTCGAAATCAACTACGGATACGGCGAAGTCGTTGCCGCCGCCGACCAAATCCAGTTATACAAGCTGATTTGCCGTCAGGTCGCGACGCGACTCGGCATGACGGCCAGCTTTCTGCCCAAACCGGTGGTCGGCGTCAACGGCAGCGGCATGCACACCAACGTCTCGGTCAGCAAGGACGGCAAGAATCTGTTTTGGGATCCCGACGGCCCCGAACAGCTCAGCGAGTTCGCCTGGCAGTTCGTCGACCGGACCCTCACGCACGCCCGCGACGTCTGTCTGATGCTCAACTCCAGCGTCAACGCCTACCGGCGCCTCGACCCGCATTTCGAAGCACCCAATCAAATCAAGGCGTCGGCGGTCGACCGCGGCTCGATGGTCCGCGTCCCGATCGGTAACGAGCGCAGTTCGCGCGTTGAAGTTCGCTCGGTTGCGCCCGACGCCAATCCCTACATGGTCATGCTGGCAGTCTTCAAAACCGGACTGCACGGCAGCATCAGCGGCGAGCAGAACCTTCGCCAAGCCGAGCACTACTTACCCGACAACATCTACGATGCGCTCTCCGATTTCCGCCAATCGGCCTGGACCGGCAGCCTGCTAAGCGACGACGTAAAGAAGCGCTATGCCGAACTCAAACAAGCTAGTGCGGACCGCTGCCCGCGTCTTCTCGGGTCGTTCGTGAAGGCTCAAGAAGTGCAGTACCATCACGAAGTCTACAACCAATACCTCTGGAGCCTGTTCTAGCGATCGGGTTCCGAGCGACCGCGCTAGCGATGGCCTAAGTGCCAGCCGTGGGCGGGACAGGCGTACGGCGCGAGGCCGGCGCTGGTGCGTGGAATCGCGCGCTCGGCGAGCTTCTTGGTTGCGAACGCGGCTTTGGGAGAACCGGTTTTGTTGTAACACGACCGTGCGCCGCCGCGCTTACGAGGGTTTGGAGCGGGCTCTCCGTTAGCCGGCGTTGGGGGCTTCACGCGAGACGTGGGCGACTTCGCGCAGCCGCTGCTGCATCAGCTTGCTGGGTATCTTGATCCGATCCGCCAGGCGCAAAAACGCGAGCACGCGTACGTGCCACCAGGTCATGTCGATTTCGAACCAGCGCAAGCCGTGACGCGCCGAGAACGGAAAGGCGTGATGGTTGTTGTGCCAGCCTTCGCCGAACGACATGAGGGCGACCCACCAACAGTTCGTCGAGCGGTCCGCGGTACTGTACGTTCGATATCCCAGCATGTGTGCGGCGCTGTTGACCAGCCACGTCGAATGGTAACTGACGACCAAGCGAACGAAGATGCCCCACACGACGAACGCCCATCCACCCAACGCGAACAGCAGCCCGGCGAGTGCGATTTGCAGCGGCAGGCTGAGCCAGCGCAGCGCGCGGTAGAAGGGGTCGGCGCAAAGATCCGGCGCGTAGCGGAGCACCTCTTCGTCGGTCGGATAATCGGCGTTGTACCGGTAGATCCAGTCGACGTGCGCCCACTTGAATCCGAGATGGATGCTGTGCGGGTCGCCTTCGCGGTCGGCGTGCGCGTGGTGCTTGCGATGGACGGCCACCCAGCGAATCGGATCGCCTTGCAGCGCCAGCGTGCCGCAGACCGCTAGAAAGTACTCCAGCGGTTTGCGCAGGCGCAAACTGCGGTGCGTGAGGGTCCGATGATAGCACAGCGTAATGCCTAAGGCGCCGGTAAAGTACGAGACGACGGCGGCGGCGACGAGCGCGTGCCAAGTGAAGAAGGCCGGTATGAGGGCGGCGAGGGCGCCCAAATGAACGACGATGAGACCGGGACCGTTGAGCCGGCCGAAGATGCGTTGGATCATGCTCTCTTAACCCGTAAAAGACGCAGAGAGCCCGCGTAACGGGCTCTCTGTTCGCTTAGACGATGCGTAAACGCGGCTAGCGGTAGCTGGGACGCGATGCGAAACAATCGCGGCAATAAACCGGCTTGTCGCCGCGCGGTTGGAACGGCACTTCGGCCACTCCGCCGCATTGGCTGCAGGTCGCTTTGAACATCTCGCGATGTCCGCCGCCGCCTCCCTGCGAACGCCCGGCCTTGCGGGCGGCGCGGCAGTCGGCGCAGCGATTGGGCTTATTGGTGAAGCCCTTCATCGCAAAGAATTCCTGTTCGCCGGCGGTGAAGGGGAACTGACGTCCGCAATCCACGCAGGTGAGCATTTCATTGGTATACATACGAAACTAACGAGTCTCCTGAAATAAGTTAGTGATTGTTCTCCGGATCCGACTCGCTAGTACTTGGAACGTGAACCTTGCGGGCTTCGACCTGGTGACCAGAACACTATACACCATCCCGCCCCGAAACGTTACCCCGGGGGGCATTTTCGGTCCGGCCGGCGGACCGGGCGCCTTGTTCGACCGGCCCGGAATGTGAGATACTACCGCCGTCGCTTTGCCCGCAGCCTCAGAAGGAGAGCGTTTGGCTCGTAAAGGTCGTAGCCGTCCCCGTACCCGCGCGCCGGGAGGCAATAACGGGACCCCCGCCACCCCCGATACCTCGAAGGAAGCTCCGCTCGAGCTGTTCGGGACGATCAAGCAAGTATTCCCCAGTACGACCTTTGCCGTCGAGTTGGAGAACGGACACACGGTGCTGGCGCACATCGCCGGCCGTTTGCGGCGCCACCGGATCAAGCTTCTGCTGGGAGACCGGGTCGAACTCGAGATGTCGCCGTACGACCTCACCAAGGCCCGGATCGTCTACCGCTACCGGGCGGGCGAGGCCCGGCGCGCCCACTAGCCGCAGGGAATCCAGCCTGCGCGAGCCGAACGTACGTTCGGTGGTTGCGGGCAGTGGCGCCCGCGTGAAGGGCATGATAGGATGAGCGCTGTTGCCGGCTCGCCGGCAGCAAAATCCGGTCTCCGACCGGTGGTGCCGCGAACCTGTCGCGTCACCTGGCTAGGGTCTCGTCAGCCGTCCTTCGCGCGAAGGCGGCCCGCGCGACCGCCGACCACCTAGTCGAAAGGACGACCGATGGCAGCCAAGACGAAGCGCGCCGTGAAAGACCGGCGCCCCAAGCGCAAACCGTGCAGCTTTTGCGCGGACAAGATTTATCAGGTCAGTTACCGCGAGGTCAACCGCTTGAAGAAATACGTCTCCGAGCGCGGTAAGATCGTCCCGCGGCGAATCTCGGGCAACTGTGCCAAGCACCAGCGAATTCTGACCGTCGCGATCAAACGCGCGCGGATCATCGCATTCCTGCCGTACGTTTCGGAGTAGAAGGCCGTGAAGCTCATTCTTCTCGCCGATGTCAAGCCGCTCGGCAAGAAGGGCGAGGTCGTCGAAGTTGCCGAGGGCTACGCGCGGAACTTTCTCCTACCGCGCAAACTCGCCACCGAAGCCGACAAGGGCGCCCTCGCGCGCCTGGGGTCGCAGCAGAAAGCGCAGCAGAAACGCGACGCGCAGGTGCTGGCCGATGCCAAAGCGCTTGCCGAACGGCTCGAATCGGCGAAGGTGGCCGTCCGGGCCAAAGCCGGCGGCAACGGCAAACTCTTCGGCGCGGTGACCAACGCCGACGTCGCCTCGGCGATTGCCGAAGCCCTCGCGATTGCGATCGACAAGCACAAGATCGAGCTGAAAACGTCGATCAAGGCGCTCGGGTCGTACCCGGTCGAAATCAAGCTGCACAAAAACGTGGTCGCGAAAACCACCGTCGACGTCGTCTCGATGGCGTAGAGCGAGTCGTGGCGGGAAGCGCGCAAACTTCGTATGCGTCGCGCTTCCGGCGAAAGTTCGGCGTCGAAGACGAACTAAGCCGGTACGTCACCGCGCTCTACGAAATGCTATCGACGGTCCTCGGTCAAGATAAGGTCGTTCTGCGGGCTGGCAAGGTCAATGCCTTGCGCATGATGCGGTCGCAGCATCTTTCCGATCGCCTGTGCGCGCTCCAACGGCTGGTGTTCGAAGACCCGACCATCGAGCGCGCGACCACGCGCGCGCAGCAACGCAAGGCGATCGCCGAGATCGAGGAGGCGATGGCCGATACCATCGCCCAGCGGCATGCCGAAGAAGCGATCGAACGCCGAGTCAACGAGAAGATGACGGAGCGGCACGAAGACTACCTCAAGGATCTCAAGCTCGAAGCGCTGCGCGAAAGCGGCGGCCCCGAGACGCCGGCGTCGCAGGCCAAACTCGAGGAACTCGAGGCTCTGTCGCAGCGCTCGTTGGCGGCGTCGGCGCTGCAGCGGCTTCGGCCGCAGGCCCTCCGCGATATCGTTGGGCAGGAAGCCGCCATCAAGGCGCTGCTCGCCAAAATCACGTCGCCCTATCCTCAACACGTCATCCTCTACGGGCCGCCGGGCGTCGGCAAGACCACGGTGGCGCGCCTGGTGTTGGAGGTAGCCAAGACGCGCGCCTACACGCCGTTTGCCAAGAACGCGCCGTTCGTGGAAGCCAGCGGCACGACGCTGCGCTGGGATCCGCGCGAGACCGTCAATCCGCTGCTCGGAAGCGTCCACGATCCGATCTATCAAGGCAGCCGCCGGGAGTTCGCCGAGGCGGGCGTACCCGAGCCGAAACTCGGCCTGGTTACCAAGGCGCATGGCGGCGTGCTCTTCATCGACGAGATCGGCGAAATGGACGCATCGCTGCAATCCCGTCTGCTCAAGGTGCTCGAAGACAAACGCGTCACCTTCGAGTCGTCGTACTACGACGAGAGCGCGCCCAACGTTCCGCAGTACGTGAAACGGCTCTTTCGCGAAGGCGCTCCCGCCGATTTCATCCTCATCGGAGCGACGACCCGCGAGCCCGAAGATATCGATCCGGCAATCCGCTCGCGATGCGCGGAGATTTTCTTTTCTCCGCTGACGCAGCATCAAGTCGTGTCGATCGTCCAGGGTGCGGTCAAGCGTCTGGGTTCGCGCGCCGCCAACGCGGTGGCCCGCCTCATCGCATCCTATACCATCGAGGGTCGCAAGGCCGTGCAGATCGTCGCCGACGCCTACGGACAGGCGCTCTATCGCCTCTACCCGCGCAAGCGTGGCGAAGCGACGAAGAACCCGACGATCGGGGAAGAAGACGTGCTCGCGGTCGTTCAGACCAGCCGGCTCGTCCAGCACACGACCGTCAAGGCCCGCGCCGCGCGCGAGGTCGGCAAGACGTACGGTCTCGGCGTGCTCCACCACCTCGGCAGCATCATCGAGATCGAAGCGGTCGCCTTCCCCGCCTCGCAGCCCGCTAAGGGCGCGATTCGCTTCAACGATGCGGCTGGATCGATGGCAAAAGACTCGGTCTTCAACGCGACGAGCGTGATGCGCGCCGCTTCGGGCATCGATACGGCCGACTTCGACCTGCACGTGAACGTCGTCGGCGGCGGCAACATCGACGGCCCATCGGCCGGGCTCGCGATTTTCCTCGCGATCTACTCGGCGATCACCAAGACCCCGCTTCCGCAAGACGTCGCAATTACCGGCGAGCTATCGATTCAGGGCAAAGTGCGCGCGGTTGGCGGCGTGATTGAAAAACTGTACGCCGCGCGCCAAGCGGGAATGCGCCGGGCGATCGTTCCGAAGGAGAACGCCCGCGAGATCGACGCGGCGCTGGCTGGGATGGAGGTGGTTCCGGTGACCGGGATCGAGCAAGTTCTTCGGGAGTTGCATATACACAGGCGCTCCACAAGGCGTTCACAGGCTCCCCGGCGCAGAGCGGCACGACGTCCATGAGCGCGCAGCCTTTACCCTCGCCGATCGATCGCATTCCGCCACATAATTTGGAGGCTGAAATGGCGGTGCTCGGCTCGATTCTCGTCGACAAGGCGATGATGGGCGAGGTCGGGCAGTTGCTCAAGCCCGGCGACTTCTACGCCCACGTGCACGAAACGATTTATTCGGTGCTCGTGCACCTGTTCGAGCACGACGAGCCGATCGACAAGATCACCGTTAGCGAAGAACTGCGCAACCGCAACGCGCTCGAACGCGTGGGCGGCTTGCCCTACGTCGGTGCTTTGATGGACACCGTTCAGTCGGCCGCGTCGGCCCGCTACTACGCAACGATCGTTCGCGAAAAGGCGGCGCTGCGTTCGCTGATCGGCGCCGGTACGCAGGTAACGCAGCTGGGCTACGACGGCGAAGAGGACGTCGCCGAAGCGCTCGACCGCGCTCAGCAGCTGGTGTACGCCATCGGCGAAGAGCGCGGAGAGAAAGAGTTCAAGCCGGTCAAGAGCTTGCTGAAGGACGCGTTCGATAGCATCGACCGGCTTTACCAGCTGCGCGGCGGACGCACGGGATTGACCTCGGGATTCCCCGATATCGACGCGATGACGGCCGGATTCCAGCCCGGCAACTTCATCATCGTCGCGGCTCGACCCGGTATGGGCAAAACCTCGTTCGCGCTCAACATGGCCGTCGCGGCCGCCCGCGAGGCTGGCGAGCCGGTCGCGTTCTTCTCACTCGAAATGTCGAATAACGAGTTGATCCAACGACTGATTTGCTCCGAGGCCCGCATTTCGATGAACGACATGCGGCGCGGGAACATCGCCGGGCAGCAGTGGGAAGCGATCTCGCATGCGATGGAAACGCTCAATCACTTGCCGATTTTCCTCGACGACGTTGGAGCGCTTACGGTCAGCGACGTGCGTACCCGTTGCCGGCTATTAAAGAAGGCCGCCGGATCGAACCTCGGCGCGATCTTCATCGACTACCTGCAGCTGATGCGACCGGGTTTGCTCGCTCGCAACGCCAATCGCAACGAAGAACTTTCCGAAATTTGCCGCACGCTCAAGAGCACCGCCAAAGAACTAAAGGTACCGATCGTCGCGCTCGCACAGCTCAATCGCGCCGTCGAAACGCGCACCGATAAGCGGCCGATGCTCGCCGATCTGCGCGATTCCGGATCGATCGAGCAGGAAGCCGACGTCGTGGCGTTCTTGTTCCGCGACGGCTACTACAATCCCGAGGGTGCCGATCCGGACCTCACCGAGTTCATCATCGCCAAACATCGCAACGGACCGACCGGATTCGTAAAGCTGCGCTTTCAGCGCGAATACACGCTGTTCGTTCCGTACGGTGACGACGCGCACTATCCAACGCCGTAAATCCTCCGAACTTAATCGCTATCGTCGCGCATCTCGCCGAAGAACTCGATCGCGGTGTCGCGCAGGGCGTCGAGCAGGCGTCCGAAGTGCGGACGGATCTCGGCCGACGTCTCCACGCACAGCTCTACCGTAAACAA
This sequence comes from Candidatus Tumulicola sp., assembly GCA_036490465.1. Classification (GTDB taxonomy): domain Bacteria; phylum Vulcanimicrobiota; class Vulcanimicrobiia; order Vulcanimicrobiales; family Vulcanimicrobiaceae; genus Tumulicola. The sequence continues at coordinate 66,039 of DASXDV010000186.1, forward strand.
GGCGTCGCGCTCTTCTTCCCAGATCGCCGTCTTCACGAATTTCTTGCGTACGTTGAGCGCGTTGGCCGCCGCGCGCGCGCCGCACAGAGCTACCCCGTCGGGAAGGGCCCAGCCCGACCCCATCATGACGAAGTTCGGATCGTCGCGATAGCCCACGATGAAATACCGGTCGCCCTCACTCTTGAACGTGATTCGCAAGGCTTCGTCGTCGTTGTCGCGGGTAAAGAACAACCCTTCGTCGTCGATTGCCGACTCGATCGGCCGCAGGTGATCGGGATCGTTCACGGCGTTACCGGTCGCCCTTCATGAACTGGCGAATGAACTTGTCGGCTGCGGATTTGCTCTCGCTGCGGTCGACCATTCGTTCGACCGCTCCCGATCCGGCCTCGCGCAATTGTCCGACGATCTCCCAAAAGTTCTCGAGAAACGATTCGACGTCCAGGGCTTGGTACTCTACCGTTGCGATGAAGATGGTGTCGTCGTGGGCCAGCGCGAATCGCGTTTCGGGATATTCGCCCGCGAGATCGTCCAGCACGTCGTGAGTGTGAGCGGGTCCGCGGACCGATTCGGGCACCTCGTAGGCGGTCGACAGGCTGAAGCGTTCGGGCTCGAGCTCCGAAACGGCCACGGAGTACGTCTGCCCGCGCGTACGAAATACGAGCTCCGCCCGCTCCGGCGCGTCGCCGACTAGCGCCGTATCGACGCGATGCCCTTCGCTCTCGATGAATCGAGCGACTTGCTCGCGGACGCTCACTAAATGCGGCTCTCCTGATCCTCCACGTCGCCGATGCTTTGGGCGAGATAGGAGCGCGAAAGCTTGACGTACTCCTTTGCCGATATTTCGATCCACTGCGCGGCTTCGCCGTCGATCGCCTTTTTTACCCGGGCGGGTGCGCCCGCCGCGACGACGTGCGCGGGAATGTCGGCGCCCTGGCCGACGACGCTGCCGGCAGCGACCAGCGCACCCTCCCCGATCGTGCAACCGTTGAGCAGCGTCGCGTTGCTCCCGATCAGGGCGAAAGGCTTGATGTCGCAGTCTTCCATAACGGCGCAATGTCCCACGGTCACGTCGTCCCCGATTAACGTTGCGCCGTGCTCGCTGACGTGAACGACCGCGTTGTCCTGGATGGACGTCCGTGCGCCGACCCGGATGGGACCGTTGTCGCCGCGCAGCACGGCGCCGAACCAAACGCTCGACTCGGGGCCGATTTGGACGTCGCCGACGAGCACCGCGGTCGGCGCGACGAACGCCGAGGGGTCGATTGCCGGGCGCTTTCCTCGATATGAAATGAGCATAGAGCCATGCTTCGCATCCGTCCGCGTCGAACCTCGCCGCCATGCACCGGCACCGAACCCCGCTGCGCGGCGTGAAGGCCACCGCGCATCCGAAGCCCGACGACCCGAACTATACGGCGGTCAACTACGAGTACGCGAATCGAGAGGGACACGTCCACGAAGTGGTCGAGATCGGCGGACGCCGGTTGGCCAAAGTCGGTTTCCCCGATCGTAAGATCGTCTACTATTTGCTCGACGATCTAGAACTCGACGAACGCGCGAAGCGCGGCACGTTTCACGATGCCGACGTTCCTCACGGCGATTCCCCGAGCGGCTAGGGCTTCACCAAGGGGTTCTTATCCGCAAACGCTCCGCTTGGATTCGGGATCACCCAGACGATCAAATCCCACAGCGACGGAAAGTGGAAGATGGTCGCGACCGCCGAGGCGTCGGGCACCTTTTTAGCGCCGGCCAACGCTTGCGCCGTCGGCTGGTCGGGATTGCCGCCGGCAGCCGTGAACTTCGCATCCTCCAGCCAGTGGTCGTAGGTGAGCGCGCTGGTCGAGGGATCCTTGGCAACCCAGTGGATGTGCCCGTCGAACTCTACCCAGCGGCCGGGATTGACGCCCCACAGCTGGGGACGGGCCGGGCTGCTCGCCAGCAAAACGGAGTAGTCTGCGCCCAGGAGCCGCCCGTTCTTATCGTACCAAAGCTGACTCGGATGGCGGATGTCGGCCGACTGCCATTGTAGGTTGGCGTAACTGATCGCGCCACTGTCGTCCGCCGTGGTGTACCGGATGTAGCCGGCCTTTTCCGCATCGGCGGCGGTCGGGTATCGCTTCGTCAAGTCGGCACGAATCGCCGCGACGAACGCATTTTCGCCGGCGCTGGCCGGCCCGTGGTAGGTGGCTTCCTGGTCGGCGCGGACGCTCGCCGGGATGACGAGAGCGGCGAGCAGGGCGAAAATTGCAGCGTGCTTCATTTGAGTTCATGCTAGCATTCGGGGCCCGCTTGGGCCATCACGCGTTCATCAAATCGGCAGGGGCAGACCCCCGGTCGTGGAAGCTCGCCCGTCGGAAATTCCGTTTCCAAACCGCGCCACGCCGACGTAGCTCAGCGGTAGAGCAATTGTTTCGTAAACAATAGGTCGCCGGTTCAATCCCGGCCGTCGGCTCAGAGAACCCGGTCGATCCGAAAGCACCGGCGGGGTGAAAGGACGCCCGGGCGTCACCCGCGAGCGCCGCAACCGACGGGTCGCGAGCGGCGTTTCGGCCTACTGCCAAATGCCCTCGATGGGCGTTGCCTCGCAGTCGCTGCTGATGCATCCGACGTCAAAGATCGTTTCGATCGTCTTGAGCACCGAATAATGATCGAGGTCCTGCTCGTCGACGCTTCCCGGCACGACCATCGGCCCGACCACGAACGTCGGGATGTGATTGGTGTGGTTGAGGTCCGGCGCGGCCTCGTCCCAGGTGACGATCAACAGCCCGTCATTCTTTGCGTTCCAGGCGACGATCGGGGGCAGGTGGTTCGATAGCCATTTGTCGCCGCGGGCGACGGTGCAATTATGCATGTCGTTGCAGAGGTTGGGGATGACGAACGTCAGCGCCGGTGGCTTATTGGGGAACCGGTGGTAAACGAGGTTGTCGGCGGCCGGAACGTTGTCGAACATCACCCACGGATTATGCTTGCGCGCGTACATCTTCGTGCCGCATCCCGTGAACCCGTCGTATGGCATCGACTCCGAGTAACCGCCAAACGTAAGCCTGGCGGCGATTAACTCCGAGGCGATGTTCGCGGAATGGAAGTTCTCGGGACACGGGTCCCCGTGAAGTCCGTGCTTCGATCCGGAAAACAAGGCGAGATAGTTTGGTTCGCTCGGATGACCGACGGCATGGCTATTGGCCAGCAACGCTCCCGCCGGAATCAGCGTGCCGTTCACGTACGGGGCCTTGGAGCTACCGACGACCCGGTCTTCGTCCCGGTTCTCCATGATCACCACGGTGACGTGGCTTGCGTGCGGCGTTCCTTGGGCGAACGGCGTGCGTACCCGCTGCGCACCCGACGGGCCGTCGGCACCGGTGGGCGTTATGCCGGAGCACGCCGCCAGCGTTGCGGCCAATCCCAACGCCGCGGCGAGCGGCGCTTGCAAGAGCGATCGTTTCACGGGGTGTTCCTTTTCTGCGATGGAGCGCGTGCCGGCTTTTGCGGCTCGTTCGTCTTGCCGACTATAGCAGCACCGCGTTAAGCGCGCTTTAACGGTAGCGGTACCTGCGTTAACGGCACGCGAAACGCCCGACCCGGAATACCGGCGCCCGGCTAGAAAATATAGTCATGAAGAAATCCGACGCAAACCCGAGCGAGTCACCTTCGCAGCTCATCACGCAGAGAATTGCAGAGCTCGGCGATTGGCGTGGCAAGACGCTCGCCCACGTTCGCAAGCTCATCAAAGCCGCCGACCCCAACGTGACGGAAGAATGGAAGTGGAGAGGCGTGCCGGTTTGGTCCGACGGCGGAATCATCTGCACCGGCGAGTCTTATAAGACGCACGTCAAGCTTACGTTCGCGAAGGGCGCATCCATCGAAGACCCCAAAGGCATCTTCAACTCCAGCCTCGAGGGGAACGTCAGGCGCGCTATCGATCTCTACGAAGGCGACAAGCTCGACGAACCCGCCTTTAAGGAGATAATCCGCGCCGCGCTCGAACTGAACGCGAAAAGAAAGAAGTAGAAGGCTCCCCTTATCGCCTTCATTGGTTCGCAAACATGTTTCCGCACTTTGCTTTGATTTGGGCGCGTGCGGCAGCCTTGGCGGCGGGGTCGCCGTTCGTGCCTTGCTGCAGGTCTTGCATGAGGTCGGGCGCCAGCGGCGGATCGTAGGAGGTGATTCCGATCGAGGTCCTGTCCGCGCCGATGGTTTTGGCGGCGTTGGCAAGGCTCGAGGTAAAGTGCATCTGCAGGACCATGACGCCGCCCGATCCGTCGGGTTTTAATATCACGTCATTGGTTTGGGTCGTCGCACTGGATGCCGTCTCCGGCTGGACGTTGAGATGAACGCCGTTGGGCACACGGCTATCGTACCACTTGGCGACCGCGTCGGCGTCCGTGCCCTTGATTTCGTACAACGTCATCGAGAAGTTGCTGCCGCACATTTTCATCGACTCTTTCATCTGGTTCGGCACTTTGGTCGCTCCGGGATAAACGGGCAAACTCGATGCGCTCGAACCGGCGTCGGCAGCGGCTGTCTCGACGCTGGGTGCCGGCGACGCCGCGTTCGCCGCCGCCGGCGACGCCGCGCCCTGTTGGGCGGTACTGCCGCCGTGCGATCCGGAGCAGCCGGCTAGAGCCAATGCCAGCGCGGCGAGGATGGTGCGATGGTTTACGAGCATGCGAGGGATCCTCCAGTTCGTCAAGTATGGCAGCGAGGCGTGCGGCGCGCGTGCCGGCTACTTAGCTACCGCAGCAACCTCCGCCGCCGTGACTGGTGGTGCGTGATTGCCCCACGACGATCGGATATAGGTGATGACGTCGGCAATGTCGCCGTTGGAGAGCTGCGTTCCCCACGGGGGCATAATTCCGTTAAAGTCGCGTCCCTGGACGGCGATCTTGCCGGTTAAGCCGTACTTGACGATATGAATCACGAACTTGGGATCGGAGACGACCAGCGGATTGCCCGCCAGCGGTGGGAACGCTCCCGAGACGCCTTTGCCGTCGGCCTGATGACAGCTCGAGCAGTTCGTCTGGAAAACCTTCGCGCCGTGCGAGCCGGTTTTGACCGCCGGCGCGGTCGTCGGGACGGCGCTCGATACGGAGGCCTCGGTCGAGCCGGAACTCTTTGCGCAGGCTACGAGCGCTGCCGCAGCCGTCAGTACGAGGATCGAAACGGTAAGCGATCGCATGCTCCCGGCTGTTAGACCGCAGGTCGCATATTCCTCGTCGCGTGCGAGCGTTCGGACTCCGGCGATCAGCGCGGATCGAAGCGCAACGCTAAGCCGTCGATGCAGTAGCGCACGTGCGTCGGCGCCGGTCCGTCGTCGAATAGATGTCCGAGATGTCCGCCGCACTGGCGGCAATGCACTTCGGTGCGTTCCTCAAGGAGCGCGTAGTCCGATTGTTCGAGCACCGCGTGCGGCAGTACGTTCCAAAACGACGGCCATCCGTCGCCGCTATCGTACTTCGTGCGCGACGAAAATAAAGCGAGCGAACACCCGGCGCAGCGATACGTTCCGGCGCGGTTCTCGGCCAGCAGCGAGCTGGAATTGGCGGGTTCGGTTCCGCCTTGGCGAAGAATTTCGTAACGCGCCGCCCCGAGTTGAGCGCGCCACTGCGCGTCGGTATGCGCGACCGGATAGACGATCGCACCGAATGCCGGGAGAGCCGCTCCCGCCGCCGCGAGGGCGGCACAGCCGCTCAAGAAAGCGACGCGATTCATTTCGGCATCGCCGGAATATGACACGCCGCGCCGCCGTTTTTTTCGAAATAGCGTTGGTGATACTCCTCGGCAGCCCAAAAGGCTGGCGCGTTCACGATCTCGGTTACGATTGGACGGGCGTGGTTGGCGCGCTCGGCGTCGCGCGAAGCGAGCGCCGCGCGCATTTGCTCGGGCGTGTGCGTGAAGATCGCGGAGCGGTACTGGTCGCCGACGTCGGGGCCCTGACGGTTGAGTTGCGTCGGATCGTGGATGCTCCAGAAAACCGATAGGAGTTGCTCGTAGGTGACCTTTTTCGGGTCGAACTTCACCGCGACGGCCTCGGCGTGGCCGGTTCCGTGCCCGCAGACTTGACGGTAGGACGGGCGCTCGGTGTTTCCGCCCGTGTAGCCGGACACGACGTCGATTACCCCAGGGACTTGGCGAAAGGCGGCCTCGACGCCCCAGAAGCAGCCCGCGGCGAACGTGGCGGTTTGGATGGAGTCGTTCATACTCTCAAAGAACGCCGCTCGAGCGTTTCCGGATGCGTCGGCAGTCATCGCCGAACCAGCGCCGTCAGAATTGCGGCCCGCGCCGCGTCGAGGGCGGTTTGAGCCTGCGGCGATTCGTCCGTCCAGTCGTCCACCATCAACGCGAAGATCACCGTACCGCCGCTGCGCGTGCGGACGTAACCCGCTAGCGCCCGCGCGTGATTTTCGGTGCCCGTCTTGGCGAAGACGGCTCCCCGCAGCGGTGGTTGCGCGAACGTCGAGCGCAGCGTTCCACTCGTTCCCGCGACCGGCAGTGCGGCCAAGACGGAATCGCGGAACGGTCCTCGCCAGTCCGCTCGCAAAATCGTCGCGAGCGTTCGCGGCTCGACGCGATCGTACGCCGAGAGGCCCGAGCCGTCCACGATCGTGACCGCGTCGGCGCTCCCGCCGATCGAGCGCAACCAGGCCATTTCGGAAGAGATGCCGCGTGCGCGGGTATCGTCGCTGCCATTGGTTCCCGACGTCGGGCCAACGACCGCACCGAGCTCTTCGAGGAGTTGCTCGCCGATGAGGTTCGTGCTCGGCAGCCAGAAGTCGCGCAGCAGCGTCCGCAGGGGTTGCGAGTGGTGCGACCAGACCTGCGACGCTCCCGGCGGCGTCGGTCCGAAGCGGACACCGTTGCCGATCGTTACCCCGTGGACGGCGAGCGCTCGTTCGAACATCTCGGCCGTATAAGCGGACGGATCGGGAACCGACGGCGACAGATCGTCGGAGAGCGGCGCACCCAAGGGATAGCTTCCGATCACTTCGATCGTGTCGGGGCGATCCCACGGCCGTGCAAGATCGGTCGTATCGGCGCTCCCGGGGGCGCCCGTAATCGAAGCGTTCTCGACGGTAAGCGTGCGGCTGGGCGCGGGCGCCTGCAGCGTCGTGGGCGCCCGGGCGGCGCTTCCGGGAAGAACGCGTACCGGCACGACATTGAGATCGAGCGCGAGCGCGCTGGGCACGGCCGCGTAACCGTACGGCACGTCGTCGATCGCCCAACCCAGCGGATAGCGGGGGGCGTCGTAGCGCGACGCGTCGGCGACTAGCGACCCCGCGATGCGGCGGATGCCGGCCGACGCCACGGCGGCGGCGGCCGCGTCGAGATCGGCGTCCGCGAGCTGGGCGTCGCCGCCGCCGCGCAGATAGAGGTCGCCGGCGAGCGTTCCCAAAGCGGGTAGGCCGGAGGCCAAGACGCCAGTAGTCAATGCGTAAGCCGGCCCGAGGCGGGCGAGTGCCGCCGAACCGACGAGCAATTTCAGCGTCGACGCCGGTACGAAATCGTCGTCGGCGTTGCGGGCGTAGAGGACGTTCCCCGTGACGGCGTCGATGGCGAGCAGGCCGACGTGCGCGTGCGTCAACGTCGGGGCACCGATCGCGCCGTCGATTGCATCCCGAAATGCGCTCGCCGGTTCCGCCGGCAACGCCGCGGCCGGGGAAGACGCCGCGACGATCGCCAGCGTTGCGGTCGCCATTAGCATCAGGTAACGTTTGCCGGCCATTGCCAGCACTAACTCACGTCGAACTGTTGCATGAACCGGTCGATTTGCGATTGCTCGGTGCCCGCCGCCAACAGGCGCACCGCCAATTGTTCGCGGTCTTGCGGGGGCGTGACGAACATGAACGGCGCTTGCGGAGCGTCCACGGTGCACCACTGGCCGGCGGCCGGCACGAGGGCGGTTTGGTAGGGGGCAAGGGTGACGGCCGTATCGCCGCACGTTACCTCCATGGCACGGTCGAGCGCCATGACGATGAGCGGGCGGCCGTTAGTCGCGATCGACGCGGGGTCCGATCCGGCAACGATCCGTTCCACGACGAACCTCCGGTCGGCGATCAGCGCCAGCCTTTCGAGACCTTCGAAGTTATACGAGACCTGAAAGAGCGGGCCGGCGCTTCCAGCGCGATAGTCCAAGACGTCGGCCGCCTTTCGAACGTGCAGCTCGCGCGGTTTGCCGTCGGCGCCCATGCGGTTCCAATCGAACATCCGATACGTCAGGTCGCTGGCTTGCTGCGTTTCGAACAGCACGACTCCCGCACCGATTGCGTGCACCATTCCGGCCGGAATGTAGATTGAATCGCCGGCCTTGACCGCAACGCGCCGCAGAATCTCGCCGAGCGTCCCGTCGGCGACGCGGCGTTCGTATTCGGCGCGCGAAGTGTCGCGGGTCCAACCGAGCACGAGCTGCGCGTCCGGCTCGGCCGAAAAAACGTACCAACACTCGGTCTTTCCGTTGAGCTGGTGCTCGACGCGCCGAGCGTAGGCGTCGTCGGGATGGACTTGGACCGAAAGCCAGTCGTGCGCGGTGATGATCTTGGTGAGGACCGGGAAGATGTGCGCCGGATCAAGGTCGCCCAGTAGCCGAGCGCCCAGCTTTGCACGCAGGTCGGCGACCGTCGCACCGGCGAGCGGGCCGTTGACGACGCGGTTGGCGTCCCAGCACTCCCACGACTCGCCTAACTTGGCATCCGGGTCACCGTTCTTACCAACCGTGCGAACCAGTTCGTGGCCGCCCCAGATCGCCGGCGACAGCTTGGGATCGAGCACGTAAGGATAAATCGCATCGCTCATCGGCATCCTCTTCGTGCACGCTGCCCGCGCATCCGTGCGGTGGAACCGCTTTTCCGGTTGCCACGTAAGAAATCTCCATCCGTCCTCGAAGGTGCCGGCATGCTCGCGTTGGCACAGGTCGCACTCCACGTCGGACTTTGCAACGCGCTGGCTCGAGTGCCGCAAGGCCAACCGGTAGACCTGCGAGTCAGACTCACGGACCGCACCGGACTGGGCCAGTTGGATCGAACGTTCGAAATCACGCGCGGGCGGGGATCTACGCTTGACGCAAGCTTCCAGGTGCCCGGCGGTATCTATCGGATGGACGTCTCTGCGCCGGGATCCGGCTGCCAGGCGTCGAGTATTCAATACTTCGCCGATCGACGCTATCGAAGCGTTCCGATGCGTTTGAGCGACGGACCCGCCGAAGCGGCAGCCGTCTCGTATATCTTTACGGGTACCGTCGCCGCATCGCCCGTCGACGTTCAACCCACACCGGTGCTTTTCGGCGGCGATACGCAATGCGACGAGCCCACCGACGCGCCCCTTCCGGCACGCGCGAGCGTCGAGTACGACGGAGATTCGTACTACGCTTGGCTTTATTCCGATTCGACGTTTGCGAAGCGAGGCTCGCTGACGCTCGCCTTGCGGCTACGTTTAGACGGCGGCCTGCACTACGTCTACGTCCCGTTGCCGTACCCGGTCGCGGGCTCGCGGTGGCCCGTCCTGGTGCACGCCGACTTGACCCACGCGATGCTCGTAGCTTTGGCCCCCCAACCCGTGGGTTGGCTGCTTTGTCAGAAGCTTTCGCTGTCGTCTTCAAAATAGCGACGCCCCCGAAGGCGGGCGCTCGCAGGGCAGATTTTCGCCAAGCCGGTGCCGAACGTTTCGCACGGTGAAGCACGACCTGACGGCTGCGGTTTTCCTCACCCGTTTAGCGGTCGGCGCTTTTTTGGGAATTGCGATCGGCTTCGAGCGGCAGTGGCGCCAACGCGCCGCCGGCCTGCACACGAGCGGGCTGGTTGCAATCGGTGCGACGCTCTTTGCGCTCCTCGATACGTTCGTCTCGGCCGGCGATACCACGCGCGTACTGGCGGGAATCGTCACCGGCGTAGGATTCATTGCCGGGGGCGTGATTCTGCGCGACGGGGCCAACGTCAGCGGGTTGAATACGGCCGCGACCATCTGGGCGACCGCGGCCGTTGGAGCGCTGGCCGGCATGGGTCTCTATTGGCACGCAACCGCTTCGGCGGTGATCGTCGTCATCAACCTTACGACGCAACCGCTTGCGCAATGGGTCGATGCTCGCTCGGCGTCTCAAAAGAATGGCGGCGATTAACCGGATGCAGAGCTTAAACGCGGATCGTACCGCCACGCGAGCGCTGGGCATCCTCGCGTTGTTGTTCGGAGAGGAACTGGGACGCAACGTCGGCGTCCGGCTATGGGACGGCAGCGCGATTCCGGCTCCGGGCGGCCGCTTCGAGTTGATCGTGCGCGAGCCGTTCGCGCTGCGCGCGGCCTTTCTGCCGCCGCTCGCTCTCAATCCCGGGCGGGCCTTCGTCGAACGCTGGATCGACATCGAAGGCGATCTCGAGACGGCCATCGGCACGCTCGAGCGCTGCGTCGGAAGACTTTCCAAAGCGACGTTGGCCCGGCTCGCGGCGATGTTGTTGCTGCTGCCGGCTTCTCCGAAAGTCGGCGACCGGCAACCCGCGGGGGAAGCGCACTCGAAGGGCCGCGATGCGGCGGCGATCAGCTTTCACTACGATCTTCCGGTCGCGTTCTACCGCACGTTTCTCGATAGCGAGCTGGTCTATTCGTGCGCCTACTGGGACGACGGCGTCGCGACGCTGGAGGACGCGCAGCGCGCGAAGCTGGATTACGTGCTCGACAAGCTTCGGCTCGCACCCGGCGCGTCGTTCCTGGATATCGGCTGCGGCTGGGGCTCGCTCGTCATTCGGGCGGCTCGGCGGGGAGCGCGCGCGCTCGGCATTACGCTTTCGCGACGGCAGTACGAGGAAGCCGGACGGGCGATCGCCGCCGCCGGTCTCGCGGATCGCGCTCGCGTCGAGCTGCTCGACTATCGCGATTTGGGATCTGAGGAGTTCGACGCGATCGCGTCGATCGGAATGGTCGAGCACGTCGGGCGCGAGCGCTTGCGCGAGTATTTCGACGTCGCTTACCGGTCGTTGCGCCCGGGTGGCCTGTTCCTCAATCACGGCATCTCGGCACAAACGCGCGACGGTCGCGGCTTTCGGGCGACGCGCGACTTCATCGGACGCTACGTGTTTCCCGATGGCGACTTGGTCGCGCTCGACACGATGTTGCGCAATGCCGAAGCCGCCGGCTTCGAAGTGCGCGACGTGGAAAACCTGCGCGAACACTACGCGCGCACGCTGCGCGCCTGGATCGCGAACCTGGCTGCCAACCGTCAAACCGCCATCGACTTGGCGGGCGAGCGGGCCGAGCGCGTGTGGCGCCTTTACGTGACCGGAAGCGCGCGGGGTTTCGCGCGCGGGCGGATGGGATTGGCGCAGAGTCTTTTCGCAAAGCCGCGGCCCGACGGAAAGAGCCGAATTCCGTCGACGCGCCGCGACCTCTACCGCACGCGCCCGACGGAGGTATCCCGATGACCGAGTTCGCCGGCGCCTGGCCGCCGTTGCCGTTGGAAGGCTGGCGGGACACGTGCGACACGCTTCACATGTACGCGCAAATCGTCGGGAAGATCCGGCTGGCGCTGTCGCCCCCCGAGCCGCAATGGGCGCACGTCGCGATGTACGTCACGCCGCACGGGCTCACGACCGGCCCGATTCCGTTCGAAAACCGGACGTTTCAAATCGATTTCGATTTCGTCGAACATCGAGTGCGGGTGGTCGCGAGCGACGGGCGCGAGAACTCCCTCGAACTTCGTCCCCGTTCCGTCGCCGAGTTCTACCGGACGCTGATGCAGATGCTCAACGACCTCGACATCTCGGTGCGCATCTGGCCGATGCCGGTCGAGGTCTCCAATCCGATCCGCTTCGACCGCGACGACGCGCACGCCGCATACGACCCGCGGGCGGCTCGCCGGTTCGCCGAAGTGTTGGCGCACGTCGACGCGGCCATGAAGGAGCATCGTGCCCCGTTTCGCCGGCGCCATACGCTCGTGCAGTTTTTCTTTGGTTCGTTCGACCTCGCGTACGCTCGATTCTCCGGGCGGCCGGCGACGCCCCCGAGCGACGACGTCATCATGGCCAACGCGATGGACGCGCAAGAAATCTGCGCCGGATTTTGGCCGGGCGACGACCGCTTTCCCGAACCCACCTTTTGGTGCTATGCCTTCCCGAAGCCGCCCGGTTCGGAGCGTCTCGCAGTTCGGCCCAGCGCCGCGTTCTGGAGCGACGCCATGGGTGAGTTCGTTCTTCGATACGAGGACGTTCGCAGCGCCGAATCCCCGCGGGCGGCGCTGCGCGAGTTCCTTACGAGTACCTTCGAAGGTTTTGCCGAACTTGCCGACTGGCCGACGGCCTAGCGGCCGGGAAGCGCGCGCTTAGCGCAAACGCTCCTCGCAGCGCTTCCAATCGATGTTGGCAAAAAATGCTTCGATGTACTTGCCGCGTTCGGACGGCTTGTAATCCTTCAAAAACGCGTGTTCCCAGACGTCCAACACCACGATCGGTACGAACCCCGCGAGGTGTCCGTTTTGGTGGTCGTCGATCCAGTTGTTGGTAATTCGTCCGTTCGTGGTATCGCAATACGCGATCGCCCAGCCGACGCCGCGCATACCGCCGACCGCGACGAAGTCGTCCTTCCAAGCATCGAAGCCACCGTAGGCTTCGCCCAGCGCGTTGTAGAGTTTTCCCGTTCCGATTGCGGCCGGCGACTTCGTCATGTTGTCGAAGTAGTATTCGTGTAGCCGCATGCCGTCGTACTCGAAGCCGAGGCGCCGGACGAGTTCGGCGTAGGCCGGATCGGCGCCCGAGGGTTTGCCTGCCGAGCGAATTCCTGCCAGGCGCTCGTTGAGTAGGTTAACGTTCTTGACGTAGCCTTCGTACAAGCCGAAATGCATTTCGAGCGTTGCGTCGGAGATGCCCGTGAGACCCGACAGGTCCCATTTCCGAGGCGAGTAGCTTTGCGAGGGGGTGACGACGTTCATCGCGAGCGATTCCCTTTCCGAGAGATGTGGTCTCTTACAGAGACGAGCATACCCATTTGGAAATGCGAGGCAAACGCGCCTGCCGGTCTCTTGCGGCGGGGCGAAGGGGGAGTGGCTGCGAACGCTGCGGGCGTGCCCCACACGATCTTTGTCGGCATCGGCTCCAACCTCGGTGACCGCCAGGGAAATATTCTCGCCGCACTGCAGCGTCTGCGCGCGCGCTGCGAAGTGACGGCCGTCTCCGCCTTTTACGAGTCGGAAGCGGCCGGCGGCGCCGCCGGTCCCGCTTATCTCAACGTCGCCGCGGCCCTAGAAACCGGCCTGAGCGCCGATGCGTTCGAGCGGCTTGCCCGCGACGTCGAGCTGGCGGTCGGCCGCGCGGCCGGGACCCAGAAGCTGGCGCCCCGCCCGATCGATATCGACTTGCTGGCCGTCGGCGAAACCGTCGTGCGCGATAATCTCGAAACCCGGCCGTACAATTCGGTGCCTCTCGCGGAGATCGCCCCGCACCTCGTTTCGGTCCCAACCGCCGCTTCGGTACGTAAGCGCGAGCGCAGCCTTCACTTCGCGACCGACCGGCAAAGCGAACCTCCGGAGGTTCGCCTGTCCCTCAATCGGGTCGGCGTGAGCGGTCTTCGCCGGCTCGTGCGGCTCGACGTCGACGGTCGCGAACGGGTGTACAACGGTGAGTTTACGATGGTCGCGGATCTGCAACCGCATCAGGCCGGCGTTCATATGTCGCGTTTTTCCGAAATTCTCGAAACCGCGACGCTCGAGGTGCTCGCGCGCGACGATGCCCCGGCCCGGATCGAACGGCTGGTCGAAGCAATCGCCCGCGAAGTCGTCGCCGGCCAGCGGGCCGTTCGTGCCGACGTCCGGCTGCATGCCGAGTTCGGCCTGGAACGCTGGACGCCGGTGAGCGGAAAGCGCGGCGAAGAAACCTATACGCTCGTCGGCATCGCGAGTGCCGACGAGCGCGGGACGCGCCGGGTAACCGGGATCGAGGCCGAAGGCATGACGGCCTGCCCCTGCGCTCAGGCGATGATGCGCGAACACTCTCTGCACGAACTCGTCGAAGCCGGTTTCTCGCAATCCGACGCGCGGCGCGCGCTCGACGCGCTCCCGGTCGCCACCCACAACCAGCGCGGTCGCGGTTGCGTGCTCGTAGGCGTAACCGATCGGCGGGATTCGGTCCGCGCGGAAGACCTCGTCGAAATCGTCGAGAACGCGATGTCCAGCGAAACCTACGATTTGCTCAAGCGCCCCGACGAATTCTTCGTCGTCAATAAGGCCCATCACAATCCGAAATTCGTCGAGGACGTCGTGCGAGGGATTCTCGCGCGCGCGCTCGACATGTACTCCGATTTCGGCGACGACACGTTCGTGTTCGCTCGACAAGTGAACTACGAATCGATCCATAAACACGACGCCTTCGCCGAAGCCTTCGGACGGTTCGGCGAACTGCGTGCAGAACTGCGCAGCGGCGCGCGGGCTCCTTCGAAGACCGGCTTGGAAACCTGGCTATGCGAGCGGGACCGGATCGCCGGCGAGGCTAAGTAACCTCAGGTGCCAAAGGTCGGCCGGGTGGAGCTGCGGATTTCGCAAATCGAGGGCTTTTTGGTGAAGATTCACCACCTCGACGGCCGAGACGTACGCTCGGACCGTCAGGGAATGCCGAGTTGGCCGTACGAGCGGGCGGCGAGGGATTCTTGGACCGTGGCCGACTGGCGACGCGAGCGCTTCAACGCCATCTATCCCGGCTTCGACGTCGACGTCCTTGACGGAGAGTGCAATCCGGTGCTCGGGCAAACGCGCCTGGAGAACTTGCGCGAATCGTACGACGATTAGCTTCGCTCGAGCGCCTCGATGCGGGCCTTGAGCGAGGGATGCGACCCGAACAGCAATTCGTACCAAAGAGGCGGGTCGTCGTCGGCGAGGTTTTGGTCGCGCAGACGGCGCAGGGCCGACGCTCCGGTTTGAGGATCGCGGGTAACGCCGGTCGCGAACCGGTCCGCCGCCCACTCGCGCGAACGCGAGAACGCAAGCAGCACCGGACGCAGCGCTTGCGTTGCGACGAGCATCGTCGCGTAGGATCGCGCGATCAGCAGCGGCCGGTCTCGCAGCAGTTCGCGGACGCGTTTTGGGGTCGCCATTCGAGCGATGAGGAAAAGCCCGGCGGCCAGCGCTTCGCCGGCTGCGATTAGCCGCCACGTATCGCGGCTGACGTAGTGACCGATCTCGTGAGCGACGACGAAGGCGACTTCGTCTTCGGGGAAAGCGTCGATCAACGTATCGCCGAGAACGATCCGGTGCGTCGTCCCGATTCCGGTGACGAACGCGTTGGCTTTGCGAGTCTGCCGGCTCATGTCCATGCGCAAAATCTCCGCGTCGCCGACCCCAAGGGGTTCTCCCAGCGCACGCAAGCGTCGTTCCAAGGATCCGGTGACCGGCTCGAACGCGTTGAACAGCGGCATGACGTAGAGCGGAACGACGAGGTTGCCGACCACGAAGAGCGGGAGCGTACCGGCGCTCGCGAGCCAGGGCCACGCATTGGGAGCGCGCCGGATGGCCCAACCCAACAACGTAGCGACGAAGGCCGTCAATCCCACCGAGATCGCGGCGCCCTTGACGTAATCGCTCAACCAAGCCTCGCGCGACCGATCGCTCAACCCGCTACGACGTTCGAGAGCGTAGTCTTCGACGAAAGCGACGGGCAAATCGGCGAGCGCACTCGCCGCGGAGACGGCCAGCGAAAACGGTAACGGCCGCAACCAGACGGGAACTCCTGCGACCGCTGCGTCGAGCGACTCCCCGAGCGGACCGTAGGCCATTGCGACGGCCGATGCAACCCCGCGCAGCGCTTGCCCGACTTCGATAGCGCGGCGCGCGCGCGCGTATGCCGCCGGGCCCGTTCGAACGACGGGCTGGGGCGATCTCCACTCGCGCGCGGCCTCGACGGTTCGCGCCGCAACGTAGCCGGCGCCGATCCCGGCGCAAACTCCGAGAAGAACTCGCCGCAAGCTCATCGTATCCTGCGTACGTGAAAGTTTTCCATAACGCGCGCGTCTATTCTTTCGATTCGAGCGGCCGCCTGCGTTGCGACCGATCGCTGGCAATCGACGGCGGACGGGTGGCGAGCCGGGGCGAGGAACCCACCGGCATCGGCGCGGAGCGCATCGATCTCGACGGCGCCGTCGTCATACCGGCGCTGGCGGATTGCCACGTGCACCTCACCGACACCGGGTATCTCCTGGGCGCGCGCGATCTCGGCGCAACGCGCACGTACGACGAGTTCGCTGCGGCTGCCGCTTGCGTTCCCAACGAGTTCGGGATCGTATTCGGCGGCAAATATGACGACGGAAGCTGGGATGACGGCGCCGCGGCCGACGCGCGGCCGTTGGAGCGCTTTCACGCCGAGGCCGACGCGCTGCTCGTACGAGCCGACGGACACTCTTGCCTCGTCAACGCGAAGACTCTAGCCGGTCTCGACCTTCCGCCCGAGACCGACGGGATCGAACGCGACGAATCGGGCCGGCCCACGGGCAAGCTCTTTGCCGAAGCGAACTGGCGCGCGCAGGCGGCATTTTCGGCGCGCATTCCATTACCGGTTCGACGCGCGGCCGAACGGAGTGCGGTCGACCTGGCGCTATCGCACGGCGCGCTGCACTTGCACGCCCAGCTGGTCGGCTTCGCGCGGACGGAATACGGCGCCGAGATCGCCGCGTTGCGGTCGCTTCCCGCGAAGATCTATCCAAAGATTTGCGAGCCCGATGCGGAACTCGCTCGCGAACACGGGCTTCCCTACATCGGAGGCGACGTGTTCTTGGACGGGTCGCTAGGCAGCCGAACGGCCGCGCTGTTTGCGCCCTACGAAGACGCCGGCTCGTCCGGCGGCCTGCGCTTCTCCGACGACGAACTGCTGGCATATTACGCGCAAGCCGAAGCGCTCGGCATCGGTGCCGGCGTGCACGCGATCGGCGACGCCGCGATCGAGCAGAGCTTGCGGGTATGGGAACGCGTCCTCGGCGCAAAACCGTCGCCCCGTGGCAGCCGCCATTTCATCGAGCATTTCGAGTTGGCGACGCAAGAACACATCGAGACGTGCGCGCGGATGGGGATTGCGCTGTCGATGCAGCCGCAGTTCGACGCGCGGTGGGGCGGTAAGGGCGGAATGTACGAGGTGCGCCTCGGCGTGCGCCGCAAGCGCAGCATGAACGCGCTCGCCCGCATCGCCGCCGCGGGCGTCGCGATCTGCGGAGGTTCGGACAGCCCGGTCTGCGACCTCGATCCGCTGGCCGGGATGCAAGCCTGCCTCGACCACCACGAATTTTCCGAGCGGTTGTCGCGGGAGGCGGCGTTGGCCGCCTATACGCTCAACGCCGCTCGCTTCGGATACGCGGAGGAGCGGACCGGGAATCTGGCGCCGGGACAGGCCGCCGATTTCGTGGTGCTGGACCGGGATCCGCTTGGCGGCGGCCGCGGGTTCGGGGAGTGTTCCGTGCTCGCGACGTGGGGCGACGGCGAGCGTTTGTGGGCCCTCGATTAATTCGCAACCGAACCGGTTAGACGAGCGTTCGTTCGGTTGCTATGCCGGCGGCCGAGCGATACAGGTAGGTGCGAATCGCCTCTAAGTGCAAATCCGCTCCACCATGAGTGGCACTGAAATGCTACATTAGGGCGACCCCTTGACCACTTCTTTCCTTTGAGGAGGCTGTTTCCTTGAGCGGACACTACGTTCGAGTGCTCGCGTTTGCGGGCATCGTTTCATTGGCCGCCTGTTCCGGCGGCTCGATGAACCAGTCGATCCCAAGCGGAGTCAATACCAACGGTATGGCACCCTTGGGCGTCGTTCATACCGACCCCAATACCCGCGCGCTTTGCAATTACATTCCGCGTCCCAATCAGGCCCGCTGCGACTCGCTCGTCGCGACGAACACCGTCGTGCGCACCGGCGTTCAACCCAACGTCAGCGGTTACGGGCCGCCCGATTATGTATCGGCATATCACCTGCCGCACGGCGCCAAGACCGGAAAAGGGCAAACGATCGCCATCGTCGATGCGTTCGACGATCCGAAGGCCGAAGCCGATTTGCAGATCTACCGTCAACAGTACGGATTGCCGGTTTGTTCGACGGCAAACAAGTGCTTTAAGAAAGTCAACCAGAGAGGTCAGCAGTCCAACTATCCCCAGGCCAACTCGGGCTGGGCCGGCGAGATTTCGCTCGACGTCGATATGGCGTCGGCGATCTGCCCGAACTGCAAGATAATTCTGGTCGAAACCGACGACAACTATTTTAACAACCTCGGAGCCGGCGACGACGAAGCGGTCAAGCTCAAAGCCAACGTCGTGAGCAACTCGTACGGCGGCGGCGAGGGCTACACCAGCAATCCCGACTACGATCATCCCGGACACATCATCACGGCCAGTTCGGGCGACCAAGGCTACGGCGCGCAACAGCCGTGTTCGCTTGCAACCGTCGTCTGCGTCGGCGGAACGACGTTGGCTCGCGACAGCAGCCCGCGCGGATGGAACGAGCAATCGTGGCACGATGCCGGCAGCGGCTGCAGTGCCCTAGTTCCGAAGCCGTCGTGGCAAACCGACACCGGGTGCACGATGCGGTCCGAGGCCGATACCTCGGCGGTGGCCGTAGGCGCCGCAGTCTACGATACCTACCCGACCGGCGGTTGGGAAGTCTTCTCGGGCACCAGCGTCTCGTCGCCGATCGTGGCGAGCATTTTTGCGCTCGCGAAAAATGCCAAGAAGCTCAACTACGCGCAGAGCATCTGGCAGGCTGGCGGCACCAAGAAGCTCAACGACATCACGACCGGGCCGCCCAACGGCACCTGCCCGAGCCAGTATAAGTACATCTGCACGGTGGGCGTCGGTTACGACGGCATCACCGGCTGGGGTACGGCGCACAGCATCAAGGCGTTCTAAGCCGAACGCCAGCGCCTCTTTTTCGGACGTCGTCCGCACCACCAGGGGTTGCCGAGAACGTCTCGGCAACCCCTAACCGTCTCCCGAGAAATAGGAGTTGTCATGAAATTCTACGCTCGAGCCTTGGCGCTCGCGGGCATCG
This sequence comes from Candidatus Tumulicola sp., assembly GCA_036490465.1. Classification (GTDB taxonomy): domain Bacteria; phylum Vulcanimicrobiota; class Vulcanimicrobiia; order Vulcanimicrobiales; family Vulcanimicrobiaceae; genus Tumulicola. The sequence continues at coordinate 85,016 of DASXDV010000186.1, forward strand.
CCGCCATTGCGGCATGTTCGAGCGCTTCCAATCAAACGCTGCCTTCCGGTGCCGCGGCCGCGTTGCCGCAAATTGCTGGGAACGCCATCGAAGTTCCGCCGAACACGCGGGCGATGTGCAACTACGTTCCGCGTCCCGGTGAAGTGCGCTGCTACTCGCTGATGCGCACAGACATTCCGCAAAGAGAAGGCGTCCAGCCCAACGTCGCCGGCTACGGGCCGCCGGATCTCGAGGCCGCCTACCATCTGCCCCACGGCGCCAAGAACGGCAAGGGCCAAACGGTCGGAGTCGTCATATGGTACGACGATCCCAATGCCGAGAGCGACGTCGGCGTGTATCGTCAACAGTTCGGTTTGCCGGTCTGCACGACGAAAAATAAGTGTTTCAAGAAGGTGAACGAACAGGGTAAAAAGTCGCCGTTGCCGCGCGCGGACGCCAACGCGTCGGGCGAGATTTCGCTCGACCTCGACATGGCGTCGGCCATTTGCCCGAACTGCAAGATCGTATTGGTCGAGGCAAACGGCCCGTTTGACAACGATCTCAATACTGCCGAGGACACGGCGGTTCGGCTCGGCGCCGACGCCGTGAACAACTCATGGGGCGGCGGGGAAGAAGGGGCGACCAACTCGCACTTCGACCATCCGGGAACGATGATCGTCGCGAGTTCGGGCGATTCTGGCTACGGCGCCCAGCAGCCGTGCTCGTACGCAACCGTGGTCTGCGTCGGCGGTACGACGCTTCAGCGAGGCACGGGCACTCGCGGCTGGACCGAGACCTCCTGGCGCGGCGCAGGCAGCGGTTGCAGCGCGCGCGTCCCCAAGCCGGCGTGGCAAACCGACACCGGCTGCACGATGCGATCGGAAGCCGACGTATCGGCGGTCGCCAATCCCAGCACGGGCGTAGCCGTCTACGATACGTACGGCAGTCACGGTTGGGTCGTTTTTGGCGGAACCAGCGTGGCATCGCCGATCACCGCGGGGATCTTCGCGCTAGCTAAAAATGCGAAGAAGCAGAACTACGGACAGAATCTCTGGAAGGCTGGAGGCACCGCGAAGTTCTGGGACATTACCGGCGGACTCAGCAACGGTACGTGCCCCCCGCAGTACCCGTACATCTGCACGCCGGGCGTCGGTTACGACGGCGTAACGGGGTGGGGAACTCCCAACGGCATCAAGGCCTACTAGCTACCTAGATTAGCGAGATGGTCGGCGTTGATTGCGGCAATTTTTCGATGGCCCCAATCAACGCCGCCGCTAATTCGTCGCAGAGCGGATCGTCGATCTCTTCGACGGCGCCCCGATCCGCTAGCAGCGCTTTCGACGGATCGATCGGAATGCGCGCGAAAACCGGTGCGGCCGCAAGTTCGGCGACTCGATCCGCATACGAAGGGCCGAAGATTTCGTAGCGCGCCCCCGTGTCGGGCGCGACGAAATACGACATGTTTTCGACGACGCCGAGTACCGGCTTTTTCAACTGGCGAACGAGATTGGCGGCCTTGCGCACGATCATCGTAGCCAGAGCCTGGGGCATCGTCACCAGCACGACGCCGTCGATCGAGAGCGACTGAAGCACGGTCAGCGGGGCGTCCGACGTGCCCGGCGGAAGGTCGATCAGCAAGAAATCGAGATCGCTCCAAAGCACTTGCTCGAAAAATTGCCGAATGACGCCGGTAAGGATCGGGCCTCGCCACACCATCGCCGTATCTTCGTTGTCGGTCAGCAGGTTCGAGCTGACGACCTCGATCGCGGTTCGCGAGAGCGCCGGAAGCATGAGCGGCTGCGGATTGCCTTGCGGCGTCTTGGCGACCGGATCGGCTTGAATTACCAGCGGCTGACGCAGTCCGAAGAGCTTTGGAATCGAAGGGCCGGTGATGTCGGCATCGAGAATTCCGACGCGCAGGTTGCGTCGCCGCAATCCCAGTGCGAGAAGCGCCGTTACGAGCGATTTTCCGACCCCGCCTTTGCCCGACATGACGGCGACGACGTGCCGAATCTTGGCGCGGCCGCGGAACTCGCCGGGCGCGCGGCGCGACGGATGACGGTCTTCGTTTGCAATCGTCGGAACGAACCCGGATAGGCGCGCTTGTTTGAGCGCCGTGAGGATTGGCTCGACGCGCAGTCCGTGCGCGCTCGCGCCTTGTTCGATCGTTTCGGACCGGCTGATGCCGCATCCGCTGCAGCCCAAACCGAACGCCTCCATCACCGCTGCGGCGATCGGCAGTTGCGCTACCAGTTCGCGGATGTTGGTGTCGGGCGCGATCTCGGTCTCGATGTGCGGCATGGCGTTCTCTTTCGGCACCCCGTCAAAGGGTCTCTTTCATTGTGTCGAAAGACGCGAGACCAGCATGCGACGTTTGTATACGACCGGCAGTCCGGCCGGCGCCCCGGGCGACTCGCACGAGTTTGAGGGCGCGGCCGAGCGCGCGCGCGCCGTCTTGTCCGGCGGCTGCGATTCCCCGGTTCGCTCCGGATGGGCGGTCGGCGGCGATATGTTCTTACAAGCTTCCGCGCGCGGCGCGTATGCGTTCGACACCCTAGGACGTCGCTACGTCGATTACGTGATGGCGTACGGTCCGCTGCTGTTCGGGCATACGCACGCAGCGCTCACGACCGGCCTCGATGCAGTCGCGCGCGCCGGATTCGTGTGGGGCAGCACTCATCCCGAAGAGGTGCGCCTGGGCGAGCGCATTCGCACCCACCTGCCCTCGATGGAGCGACTGCGTTTCGTGACGACCGGAACGGAGGCCGTGATGAGCGCCCTGCGGGTCGCGCGAGCGTACGCGGGCCGCGCTCTCGTCCTAAAGTTCGCCGGAAACTATCACGGCCACTTCGACTTGGCGCTGCTCGGAGCTGGCGCGTCGGCGCACACGGCGGATGCGCAGCTCGGAGGAATTCCGGCGGGGGTGAC
>DASXDV010000003.1:0-15098 GCA_036490465.1 Candidatus Tumulicola sp.
GGCACGCAGACCGTGCCGCCGAATTGCAGCCCGCGGACGCTCAATCGCCCGCATTCCTATACGGCCGACGTCGACGTGCCGGCAGGTGGGGCCGAGGGCGTGCTGCTCTCGGCCGGCGGCGTGGACGGCGGCTTTTCGTTCTACGTCAAGGATGGGAAGCTTCAGTTCGATTACAACTACTTGTCGATCCAAGCGTTCCATCTCGAATCCGACGTCACCGTGCCGGAGGGAAAGCATCAGCTACGCTACGAGTTCGAGCCAACCGGCAAGCCCGACATTGCCAATGGAAAGGGCACGCCGGGTCGCGCGCAACTCTACATCGACGGCAAACTTGCCGGGCAGTCGGATTTCCCGGTGACCGTTCCGCTGAACTTCAGCCTTGCGGGCGGCTTCCAGACCGGTTCGGATCCGGGCTCCCCGTCACCGATCGCTACCAGGGTCCATTTCCGTTCACCGGGACCTTGCACGGCGTCACGGTGGATCTCAGCGGCGACCTGATCGAGGATAGGGAGGCCGAAATGAAGATGCTCCTCGCCCGCCAATAGCGGGGTTCCCGCCTTCTGAGCGGGCCCGAGGGTTAGTTACAACACGTGGTATTGCCGAAGATCGTATTGTTGAGGCTGCCGGGTCTCACGATGATGGGGTGCCCCGAGTTCGGCAACGACTTCCCCGTCCGCGTTAGACCGATCGCATTATCGATGACCGAAGTACGGCTAGTGCCCTTTCCTAAGGTTACCCCGTTGCCGACGTTCCCGCTGACGAGATTTCCTTTGGGTTCCTTCGGATCGGTCGTCTTCCCGCCGATCGAATTGCGGGTCGCGCGGCCTCCGATGAAGATGCCGCCGCGTTGATTCGATAGTGCGGCTCCGCCCGCAACGTTCGTACCGATAAAAGTACCGGTGACCGTGTTGTCGTGGGCGCCATCGGCGATTGAGAGACCGTACTCGAGATTTCCGGAAAACGTATTTTGCGGAATGACGGAGTGATAGTCGTCGCCGATCGTGTTGTCGTGAGCCGTGCCATCGATCAGGACGCCGCTACCGCCATTTGGCAAAGCGCTATTGCCCTTCGTGCTGAGCCCGATGATATCGGGCCCGACGGTGACGCCGGAAGCATCTCCGCCGATCTCGAGTCCGTTCTTGATATTTCCCGAAAGGACGTTCGTGCGTACGAGCTGGTTGCCGCCCGTCGAGGTGATCAGGACGCCGTCGTTACCGTTCGGGGCCGCGCCTTTAAAAGCGAGCAAGCCTCCAAAGGTGTTAAACGTGATGAAGCCGCTAACGGTGTCGGTAACCTCGATCCCGTTGCGCACGTTGCCGGCCGAAACGTTGCCGAGCGGAATCACGCCGCCGACTTGAGTGTTGGCCGACGAGCCGCCGATCAGGATGCCGTCACCGTTATTGGCTACGATGGTCGTATTGTTCGCACCGATGCCAAAGAAGTTGCCCTGAACGATGACGTCGTTGGAGTCGGTAATCCGCAGCCCGTTGCCCCGATTTCCGCTCATGACGTTGTAATATACGAATGGATCGTTTCTAAATTTGCACCCAGTCAACGAATTGCCGTTCGCCTTAACGATCAGCACGCCGTCGCCCAAGTTGGCGATGGCCGAGTCTCCGTCGGCGTTAGTTCCGATGAAGTTGCCGTTGAGCGTGTTCTCTTGCGAGCCTTTGTCGATCAGGATTCCGTTTTTGGCGTTGCCCGAAACGAGATTTCCGTCGGGTGGAACCACAAAGACCGGGGTGACCGTCCCTTTGCTGCCGGTGGGATTGTTTGCTTGGCCGGTGGCGCTGTCTACGAACCGCCTGCCGCCGATCTCGTTATTCTTAGAAGCAGCCGTTATCCAAATACCGTTCGCGCCATTGGCGATGGCGAATGCGCCGCTGGGGTCGGTCCCGATGCGATTGGTCGCAACCACCGTTCCGGAAGAGCCGTGCAGGCTTAGCCCATTTCCCGCGTTACCGGAAATGACGTTTGCAACGGCGCCCGAGGCGCCGGATGGATTCAGGCCGATTCGATCGTTCGACGATCGAGTGGATACGTAGATACCGTCGCCCCCGTTACCGAAAGCGGTGCCGGCCCGATTCAAGCCGACGTAGTTGAGATTCAGCGTAATCGACCGGGCGTTAAGCGTGACGCCGTTGCCGATGGCATTGCCGATTGCCAGCGCGAGAAGCTTCGAACCCTCGGAGCCGACTCCGAAAACGATCCCGGCGTGACCGTTCGCATCGATCCCCACGACCGGTTTCCCCGCGTATTTCGGTGCGGACGATCCGTCGATCGTAACCTTGGTGGCGATCGCGGGAAGGTCGCTGCCCAGACGGATGGTTCCGTTCACCGCGAAGGTGATCGCGGCGCGCCGCGGGTGCCGCGTATTGAGGGTTTGAATCGCCGTTCGCAGCGAACCGGCCCCGGCGTCTTTCAGGGTCGTCACCACCAACGCATTGGCAGCGCGAACTCCATCCGGCAGATTCGCTTCGGACGAAGTTTGGCCGATGGCCTCCGCTGGCATCCCGTTGAAGGGCACGCCGCTCGAAGCGCAGCCCGATGCGGCAAGCAATATAAAACCGGCGCCGGCCACTAAGTGGCCTAGCCGCAGTCGCGGACAATGCAAAGAAGCCCCCTCTCAAAAGGTCGAGCAACCTCGCGGTCGCGGTCGACCGACTAACTCTAGCGTATGTCGGCTTCCCTGGCAAGAGAAGCGAGCGTTCAAGCGAGCGAAAAAAAGCGATTGATAACGGTGCGCGTTAGTGCGGAGCCGACGCTCCGTCGGACCAGTGATCGACTGCGACCATAAAGATCGTCTCCGGCTCCGGCACGACGTGATGCGAGGTGTCGAGGATGATGGGCGACGCCGGCAAGTCGGCGCCCCAGCTCGCTCCATCCTTCGCGCCGTCTGCTTGAGGCGCGTAAAACATAAGATGCGAGCGCCATGCTCCGACGCCATCGCCGAGATTGCCAAGCTTGGACATCATGTACGACATCGAGCCCGCTTCCGGCGCCGGCAGTTGCTTGGCGGCAAGCTCGCCCTTGATGCGATCGAGCATCTGCGCCTTGGTCGACCCGGCGAGTGCGAGCTCCGTCCGCCGGAGGGTATAGAGAAGAACGGTGCGCGACGCCGGCGGATTGTAACAGATCGGCCCGCGCATTTTCCAGTTCCAAAATTCGGCTGAATCGAACGGCGACATCCAGGATCGCTCGACGAGACAGGTAAAGCCGTTGGTGCCTTTCGACACGGTCTGATACCCATGCTGGTCGAGGACCATCACCGTCGCATGAAGCGAGATCGCCAGGGGGGCCGCGCTTCGTGCGAGGTCGACTTCCGTTTGACGATCGGGGGAAAGATATTGACCCACCGGCGCCATTTGCGCGTAAGCGGCGGTTTCCGCCCGGACGGCGGCGGGGTGCGCGGCGAACGTGAGGATCGCCGGCATCAAAGCAAAAAATACGCGGCGTCGAACGGAGCCCATCAGATTGAACCTCCTGCCAGTGATACGTCCCTACAACAAGTGAACGCAGGAAGGTGTGACAGGGCGCCCCCTAGGTGGCCAAAGCTCCTAATGTTTTGACGATTCTCTGGAGGTCCTCGACGAATTCCCGCATCGCCTGATGGCGCGCCGTCTTGTCCGGTACGCGCAGAATTGAAGCGGGATGAACGGTCGTCATGACCGTTGCTACAAGATCCGAAGACAGCACCTCTCCGCGGTTCTGCGTGAGCCGAAAACCCGCACCAAGTAGGGTCTGAGCCGCCGTGGCGCCCAGTGCGACGACGATCCTCGGCCGGACCGCCTCGATTTCTGCGGCGAGCCACGGCCTGCAGGCCTTCAGCTCGATCGTTTTTGGGTTTGGCATGAATCCGGCGTTTGCCGCGCGTCACGAATTTGAAATGCTTTACCGCATTGGTGACGTACGCATCCTTCGGATTGATTCCGGCCAGTTTCATCGCTTCGTGCAGCACGTGCCCGGCGGGTCCGACGAAGGGATGCCCCTCGCGGTCTTCGCTGTCGCCGGGCTGCTCGCCGACGAACATTAGCGAAGCGCGGCTTTTGCCTTCACCGAACACCGTTTGGGTGGCCCGTTTGTACAGATCGCAGCCGCGGCAGTCGGCGGCAGCTTCACGTAAAGCACGCAGGCTGTGCCGATCGGGCAGGTAGTCGGCGGCGGATTTCTTCAACCTTGCCGTCTACAAAGAAATTGCGTCGGTGCATAAATGCTGAATCAGCCTGAGGCCAACGATCTTTGTGAAACCGTCGTTTACTGTGACTGCATCGGACATTGCGCACGCCGACGAGGTCCTGGCTTCGACCCCGTAAGTACCGGAGGCGATGCCCCTAAAACTGAACGATCCATCCGTGCCCGATATCGTTTTGCCTACCACCCGGTCGGTGGGGAGTTCCACCACGGAGACCGCTACCTTCGACGCCGGTTTTCCATTGTAGTCGACGAGACTGCCGGTGATCTGGGGAGCGGTTGACAGAGCCGATACCGCAGCCAATACGTAGGCGATAAAATACATCTTTGAGCCCTCCGCAATAGGGCTTCGTATTCGCTTCGCATGCCGCCGGCCCTACGGTTCCGTCGCCTTAGTCCATCGCGACATATTTGCCGGAAGCCGCGTTGAGCGGGGCCCCCGGATGGGTAGGATCCCTCGGGTATGGCAGCAGGCAAATGGTCGCAGCAAGTGACGTCCGAGAGTAACGCGCTCGATCTCGACGAGGGCGTGTTCACGTGGAAGGATCCCGTCCGGATTGCGAAGTCCCTCAAACGGTCCGCAGAGCACAGCCGGCGGCGCAAAAGCGATCCTTTTCGCTCGGCCATGTCCATGCTGACGTTCTACATGAACCGAGCCGGCAAAGACTTACCGGCCAAGCAGCGCGCGACGTTAGAGCGCGCAAAGGAAGCATTGCGAGTTGAATTCGGCCGTGAAAACCCAAAAACGCGTTCGGCGCGCTGAGAAACGTCCGTCGCTCAAGGAGTTCGCCGTCGAGGTTTAAACGAGCGAGTTCGAAATGATCGCTCCGCGAGTCGTGCGCGTGCTAACGTGCTGCGTGAATTAGCCCGCGCCGGCTGCTTCGCCGGCATCTGTGCGCTGGCTGTAGGCGGGTGGCCCGATGCAAGCGCCGCGGCGCTCGCGCCCTGGGCATTACCCGCGCCGACGGGAAGTGCTCGAATTGGAACCGTCTCGCTCTATCTCGTCGATCGGGCCCGCTGGGACCCATTTGCACCGGTCCGGCGACATCGCGCACTGATGATCAGCCTGTGGTATCCGGCAGCATCGTCCCAGACGCAGGCGGCCGCGAACTACGTCGATGCCAAAATTGCGAATATTTTGGATCGCGATTTGGACGCCCCCCTGGGTGCGTTTGAGGCAGTGCGGACTCAAGCGATTGAAGGACCGCCGATGCTCGTTCCCGGCCGCGCTCCGTATCCGGTCGTACTATATTCACCGGGCTTCGGCTCTTGGCGCAACGCGAGCACGTCGCTCGTCGAAGAACTCGCGAGTCGCGGCTTCGTCGTCGTGACGATCGATCACCCCTACGACGCAATAGCCGTCGAATTTCCAAACGGCGAGGTCGTCAAAGCGCGGCCGTTGCACCCGTCGGGAAGTTCGAAAGGTATGACGCCGCTGCGTCAATGGGATACGCTCGTCGGCCCGTTGTTGAAAGTTCGGGTGGCCGACGTGCGTTTTGTGCTCGGTGTGCTCGCCGCCATCGATTCGGGGCACAATCCCGCTGTCGGAGGACGGCCTCTTCCCCAGCATTTGGCCGGTGCGCTCGATATGACTCGGATAGGTATGTTCGGGCACTCGCTCGGAGGGTCGACGACCGCGGAGGTCATGCAGCTCGATCGACGTGTTCGAGCCGGCTTCTTGATGGACGGCCCCATCCCGAGCGAGACGCGAGGTACGCGTTTCGATCGATCGCTGCTGCTCCTACGCTCTGGCGACAAGGCAATCGGCGAGTTAGTCGGTCCCGCATGGCAGCAATTTTTGCCGCGGACCTCTGGTTGGCACCGCATGATAAAGCTGGCCGGAGCCGGCCACAACGATTTCACCGACTTGACCGTCGTCGCGCGGCGACTCGGCCTTCCCGCCGGCCTTCGGTCGTCCTGGTCGCTGGGCAGCATCGACGCGTTTCGAGCCGTTCGAGACGAACGCGGCTACCTCGTGGAGTTTTTCGACCGGCAATTGCGCGGCCGGCCCTAGTCGTCCGTCCTCAGGGCGCCGCCGAACCGTTCGCTTTACGGGCGGCTTCGACGACTTCTCGAGTCGCGGCGATGACCAACTGCGGTTGCTCGACGTGGATGTGATGGCCACTGTTGACGTTCGTGATGAGCTTCGCATTGAGGCGTTTGGCAAGCAAGAGTTGGGCTTGCGCAATGTGCGCGGCCATCGCTGGGGATTCGCCCTTGTTGTGCTTGTTCGCGACAAAGACCACGGCCGGAACAGGCGGGATTGCCGGGACGGACAGAACCGCGTCGATGGCGCGACCCAATTCGAGACGTTCGCCCGCGGCGTTCTGCGCTTTTCGCCCGGCGGCGACGAGAGCCGCGTACTCTTGCGGAGTTTCCATCTGCTTGATGTACTGGCTGGTGATATCCAGGAGCACCAGGCCGGCCACGTCCTTCGGGTACGTGCTGGCCAAATAATTCGACGATGAGACCGCCGTACGAGTGCCCGACGAGCACGAACGGCCCCGTTTCACCGCCCGCGGCCAGCAGTGAGTGAAGGTCCGCAACGTCGCTTTTGAGCTCGTGCGGCTGCGCGACCCGCGTCGAAATCGAGCCGTTGCGCTCCGAGCGATCCTGCGGAGCGGTCGTGTTGGGCCGGTCGTAGCTGCAGACCCGGGTGAAGCGCGCAACGGATGGGAACACGGCGGCCGCAGTTTTTCGCGGATGTCCCCCTCCGGCGGAAAACGCATCGTAAGATTTCTGCGTCACTGCCGGGTCGTCGCGATCGAGTGCGTAGTTGTAGATCCAGCCGGCTTCGAAACCTCCCGCGACGAGCACGACCGTCGGCGTGCCGCTGCCGCTGCAGGCGAGGAATATCTTGCGTCCGTGTCCGATGTCGACGAGGTGGGCGAAGTCGGGCCTAGGCGCAGGCCTCTTGCAGCCGCCAAGCGCGATCGCGGCGGCGACAAACGGGACCGACAGAGCCCGCAACGCGAGCCGCATCCCTAGCGGCGCGAGCACAGAAAGCGCGCCGAATCGTCGCACTTCGCCGCCTTAGACGTTTACGGAGAAAAGCATGCAGATCGTCAAAACGAGTCGGATCGAATGGAAGCCTCGCTCGTCGCCGAGCGGCAAGTTCGCGCGCGCCGGATGCAAAATCTCCGAGGCTCTCGGTCACGATCCGCGCACGAGCAATTCGAGTGCGAGCCATCCTTTCGACGTCGAAATCACCAAAGTGCCGCCGAAGGCCGCGTCGTGTCCCTATCACTCGCATAGCGCCCAATGGGAGTTCTATCACGTCGTTTCGGGTCACGGCACCGTTCGTCACGCCGGCGGAACGACTGGGATCGAAGCCGGGGACGCCTTCATTTTCAAACCCGGCGAGGCGCATCAGCTGATCAACGACGGTTCCGAAGATTTGGTTTATTACGTTATCGCCGACAATCCGGTCGGAGAATCGTGCTTCTACCCTGACAGCAATAAGTGGGCGGTGAAATCGCCGGAGTACCGCATCATGCGAAGCGAGCCGCTGGACTATTTCGAGGGCGAAGACGAGCCGGAACCGGGGCCATAGCAACGCGGGCGACCTTCGGGCGCAGGTGACGAGCGCTCCAGCGTGAATCATGGGTGCCCGGGTATGCCCGCCGTTCGGTTCTACAGAGCCGGACGACTAGCTGCGTTGAAAGGAAACGAATTCCGTGCAACACCCCGTCTACACTGGGATGGCTGTTGCCGCGCTCGCCGTCGTCTCGGGTTGTTCGGGCGGCGCGTCGCAGAGGCCGGCCTCAATGCTCCCGAGCCTGGGCGTAAATCGTACCCAGGCGGTCGCCAGTTCCCGCCGCGTCCCCGATGCCTCCGCCGAGTTCCTTTACGAGGCCAACGAAGGCTCGACGAGCGTCTCCGCTTATAAAATCGCGAGCACCGGTGCGCTGACGTCGGTGAAGAGTTCACCGTTTACCGCGGGTTCTGCGCCGTCGGGCGTAGCGATCGATCCAACGGGCAAGTTCGCTCACGTATCGAACGCCGGCTCCAATGACGTTTCCGCCTTTACGATCGACGCCGCCAGCGGTGCGTTGGCAAAAATCAAAGGTTCGCCGTTCGGCGCGGGCACGTCGCCCGCAGGCGTGGCGGATACCGGTAAGTTCACGTATGTGGCCAACGTGGGGGTCAGCAGCAGTAGCAGCGTCTCCGCGTACACGATTGCGAGTGATGGTGGGCTAAAAGCGGTAAAGGGCTCGCCATTTACGGCCGGAAGCGGTGCTCAATACATAGCAACCGACGCATCGGGCAAGTTCGTCTACGTGCCGAACGCCGGTTCCAATAATGTTTCCGCATACAAGATCGCGAGCAGCGGCGCACTCACGCCCGTGAAGGGGTCGCCGTTTGGCGCGGGGAGCGAGGCTTTCGGCGTTGCCGTCGATCCGAGCGGGAAGTTTGCGTACGTCACCAACTTTGGTTCGGGCAACGTTTCGGCCTATACGGTGAACGCCGCCAGCGGCGCGCTGACACCGATTAAGGGTTCCCCGTTTACGGCCGGCAGCGGGCCTTGCAGCGTGATCGCCGACCCAAATGGCAAGTTCTTATACGTTCCAAATCTGAGTTCCGGGAACGTCTCGGCTTACGTTATCAAGGCCAGCGGGGCACTCGCTGCGGTGAAGGGTTCGCCGTTTACGGCCGGTGGCGGAGCCTGCTACGGAGCAGTCGATCCGGGGAGTAAGTTCGTTTACGTCGGCAATAGTAACGCCCATAGCATTTCGGCCTACAAGATCGCCAGTAGCGGAGCGCTGACGCCGCTGAAGGGATCGCCGTTTCCCGCTGGGCCGACGCCGGCGGTCATCGCTGCGTGCCGGGTCACATCGGGGAAGTGCGTTCCGCCCTCGTTGTAAAACCGATCCGCTTTCACGCATTTCTCATCCGCAAGCGAACCCGTACCCCGGCCGCTGCTGTAGAATCGGCCTATGCGAAACGGGCGTACGATGATGCTGGTGCTGCTCGCGCTATCGTGCAGCCTCGGCCGGGCACCCGCTCAGGAGACCCCGGCGCCGTCGTCGCCCGAGGCCTTTTATTCCTCGGCGGTCGAATCGATGCGCGCGTTGCCGCAGCCGCAATACGCGACCTTCACGATGGAGGGCGAGGGCGACAATCTCTCGATCGGTTTGAGGATCATCCGGCATCTCGTCTGGCTGGAGATGATCACCGGGCCCGCGGGTTTTCCGTCAACGTGGTCGATCCGTCATCGTACCGATGATTACTCCTCGGAGATCACCGACTACGACGGGCGCCGGCTCGTTAGCACCCGCGCCTTTTTCGATCCGACGTGGTACGGCGCATTTCGCGCGCTTCGCGACGGCATGCTGATGTATCAACAGACCGACGCTCCGGTCTCCTCGTACGCCACGCCGGCACCGGGGCCGTCCCCGGACCTGCGAACGATCGCCGTCGTAACGGTAATCGGCAGCAACGTTTATCGCGTCGAGGACCGAGGCGCCGCAACCTGCGCGAACGGCGATCCGGGTCACGCCCTGCATCTCGTCTCTCGCGAACCCGATCCACGCCATCAACTAGCCGACGTGACGGTCGATTTGCGTAACATGCATTTCTGCACGATGCGATTCAACGTGCGCGAATCGGGGTTTAGCGGATCGGTCGAGCAGCACTATGGGAGCGTGGGTGGCTACTGGCTACAGACCGACGGCGTCATCGAGACCGGAATACGCACGTTGGGCATCATGGTCGGACACGGCGTTTGGCGCTATCGCCTCACGCAGATGACCTTCCCGCGGTCGATCTCCGCCGAGACCTTCGCGCGCCCTTGGTATCAGTAGAACGCGACCCGACGTCGCAACAGGGGAACTCCAGCCCCAGCGAGGATAGCGTACGATGCGCAATGGCTTCACCGCCCTGGCTTGCATTCTCTTAATTGGGTGCTCGCAGCATAGCGGTCGAAGCGCGTTTTCGACGCCGCCTTCCAATGCTGCGGAGATTCAGCGACGATGTTGGGGCGCCGGCAACGACGGCGTCCGTTTGTGGCGTTGTGCAACGGTCGCCGAACGCAAGGGAATGACGGGCTTGGTAATCGACTGGCAGGAGCAAAATGGTCCCAAGACTCTGCGCGTCCTGTCGCGCTGGAAGGATCGCAGGCCCTTCGGAGTCGAGGACGTTCGCTCGGGCTTCCGCGGCACCGTCGACTACAATGCTGCGTTTGTCGTCAGTAGCGACGATGAAAATGGTTGGAGGATGGTCCCACTGCGCGGATCCGGAGGCCGGCGCGGAATCTTAGTCTGGCGGATGGACGGAGAGTTCGATGTGTACCAGGGGCTTCGGCGGCTTTGAGAGTCCGGGGCCCCGGTTAGTTTCATATGCCTTGCGCTGCACGGAGTTGGCAATGGGCGAATGTAGGAGCAGACGCAAGCCGTAAGAACCATAAGACATGACGAAACCAGATCCCGAACAACGTGCAGCACTGAAAGAGCAGTTTAGCGAGAGCGACCAAGCTCGCCTAAAACAGCGCCTTAGCCAAGACGCATATCGGCACTTCGAGGACGCGCTGCATGGCTCGCGCTCAGCTACGGAATCCGAAATCGAAGAATGGAAGCGACACCTGCCCTAAACAACGCCCCGTTAACGCATCCCTTTTCTAGCGTAGGCGTCTCGACCATCCGATGACTTCACCGTCTTCGACATCGATGCGCGTACCGGTTCGCGCGAACCCGTTGCGCTCGAGGACGCGTTGCGACGCAAGATTGTGCACGGCCGTCTCCGCCGTCAGCATATCGACCGATGGATCAAGCATCGCGCCTGCGACCATTGCGGCCACGGCGCCGGTTGCGTAACCCTTGCGCCGTTTGTGCGGCGCGATGCTATAGCCGATCTCTGCGCAACGGTCGGCGGGTGGCCGTCGATAGCCGCACAACCCGACGACCTCCCCGTTGCAAATTGCCAGCCACGACCCGTGGATGCCGGCCTCGTGAAGCCGCATTGTTATCGCGCGTACGTGCTTAAGCACGAGCGGGTCGTCAACGCCGCCATCAGGCAGACTCAATTCCCTTTGACCGCTATCCTCACCAAGCATCCACCGAAAGTCCGCGTCGGTCGCCTCGACGAGGACGACGCCCGTACTCCCGTCTTCCGAGTCAGGCATTCTGGAGCCATCGAAACGATCGTTTCACAAATGACTTTGCGTCCCGGTCGACGCAGTCGCCGTGGGCAGGGACCAGCTTATCGAAATCCCATGCCAGGAGCCTGGATAGCGACTCCCGTCCCAACTCTATGTGGCGCTTTCCGAGAAATGATAGCCGGAGATCACGCGGCGCACCGCCTTGCAAGATTCCTCCAAAATGCAAGAACGCATTTCGCAGTATGCGACCCGGTTGAGGCTGAAAGTTTTGAATGAAGTCTCCCATGATAAGCGTGCGGGAGCGCTTGTGAAAGAACTCAACTTCGGAAAGAACCCTGCTTCCTCGAAAGAGCAACTGATCGATGTCGGCGCTCCAAACTTCCGGCGGCGTATCGTCCAGCATGCGAGCCTTCCACACCCGCGCCTGGGGGAAAAAGGCCGCCCATTGCTCCAAGCGCCAATCGTGCAGACGCGTCGGCGACACGAGATGCGCAACGGGGCCGATTTGTTCGAGCTGCTTTGCCTGCTCGCCCGTTGCAGCCACCGGCGAATCTATCCAGAGCGAGCCGTTTCCGAGTCTCACGACGACCATCCGCGTTGGATACGGCATGCCAAAAAAGCGCACGGTAGGTCCTTCGGCGATCCAAAGATCTTTCCCAAAGCGCTGCAAACTGTCCACCATTCTTCGCTTTTGACGTAATCTTACCGAGTCTTGCACCGCTGCCACACGTTAAAGCCCCATGGTGGTACGCGTTGGGTGCTCGTTGAGGTAGGTGAATAGTCAGCCCGTGCGGACGGCTTCGACGACATCCTCAACTGACGATACCCACATTTGCCTCGTGCGGCTATCCTTTACCTCGACGCCCCCGCTTTCACGGATGTCTTCGAAATTGTCAAGCGCAGGGGAATGCCGCGCAAGTCTGCGTCGGCAAACTTGACGCCTGGGCTGACATCCCGGTCATCGAGAAAGATCGCAACGCGGGCGAAGGAATCATCTTCATTAGGTCGACCTTGAATGCTTCCACTTCGAACGAGAGGCAGCCTGCGCTTGGGCGAGCCCGTCGACAACGGCCCAATTCGATAGAGAGGCTACGAACTTTCAGGTTGGGCTTCGAGTCTTATCCGATTTCTCCGTCTGCATCGTAGGGGCGCAGCTCCTCGGGATGTTTGCGCAAATAATTGAGTAAGTGGCGGCGCATCTCGGCGCCGCGAACGCCGTTCGAAAGTTCCGGTACAGAGGGACCCAGCCTCACGCCGTCATCGAGCACCTTTTCATTGATTGCTCGAAAGCGCTTTTTAACTAGCGCGACCGAAGTGCCGGCATGCTTTGCGATTGACTCGTCAGTATATCCGTCGAGGGCGACCATAAGTAGCTCCTGTTCCGCAAGGGTAAAGCGCAGATGCGGACGCGCGTACGACGTAAAGAGGAGAGTAAGCGCCCAGCCGGGATTGGTTCCCGCGTCCTCGCGCGTCGCCCACCAGACGCACGGCGCAAAGTCGGGCGGTATGCGCTTCTCCTCCAGTTGCTCCGCGGTGTATTCTCCGATGCGAAAGCCGAGCGACGTGCCCCAATCCTTTCCGTTGCCTCGCCAGTTTTCCATGAATATCTCTGTCGCATGACTCCGAACGTTCCACCCGCTGAAGACCCGACGCGACGACTCGTAGTTCGCCGCATACATCCGCTCGTCGGGCACCTTGCCGGATAGCCGGCCCCCGTAATAAAGCACTACGAGATTGAGACCATCGCCCGCGTCTGCGCGAGCGATCTCGGCGGCATTTAGAAACGGGCGCCTCCCACTCGTCCAGGTCGACAGGATACGCTGGGCAATCAGCGGCTCCTCGCAGGTTTGATAGCTCGCCGCCTGCTCGTCTGACACGGCGACGGTGAAGCCGAAGTGGATGATGACGTCGTCGGAGGGGTCGATGGCGAGTGCCGTGATCCCGCTCTTTGTCTCGATCGCGTGTCTCCACATCGCGCGCAGGTCGTCGTGTCGAGCGGGCTCGCAGAATAGCGGCGAGTGCAGCAACGGGATGCAACGATCGATGTCCGATACCTCGCCGTCGCGAAGCAAGAAGTCCACAACAAACCTCGGGTATCCAACAGATACTACCCGACGGCGCGAACGACTGGTACAGTCGACTGGGACGTGCGAAACTCGCGCTCGCGACGACGATAGACGAAGAGCTCGTCGAAAATTCAGCGCGCGGCGCGGATGCCCTTTTGAGCGGACCCAACCGCTCGAGAGAAAAGAGAACGAGACGTGAACCTGTGGCGCGCCACCGTCGTTTGTTTTGCGGCGATAGTCCTAGCGATCGGAGGCACGGCGCATTCGCGCGAGGCCGTCTTTCAAACGCCGCCCCTGGCCAAGTCGACGCCCTGCAATAGCCCCGGCGCGTGCCTCGCGAAAACCAACAAGGGCAGTGGCGCCGCCATCGAGGGCATCTCGCTTGAGCCGAATCTTGGCTCCTACGGGCAAGCCGCCATTCTCGCTCGCTCGAAGGGCATCGGCGGCGTGTACTCGTTCTCGCGGTCGTCGTACGGCGGCGAGTTCGAGAGCGACGGAAAGGGCTACGCACTCATTGCGGCATCGGATAACCCACAGGGGATCGCATTCTTGGCGGAGAGCACCTCCGACAGCACGAGCCCGGCGATCCTTGCACTGTCGAAGAGTCCGGAAGGCCCGGCGATCGTAGCGCAAGGCCCGGGTGACGGCATTGACGCGACTTCACTGGGCGGCTATGCAGCATCGTTCACGACGACGGGGGCCTACGGGGTGGCCGTCTCTGCGTCTAACAAAGACAGCCGTGGGGCTTTATTCCTGGGCGAAGGCTCGTACGGCGAAGCCTTCCTCGTTGATACGAAGGGAGACGGCGACTTTGGCGGGACCGTAAACCGCCAGGGGCTTTGTGACTAACCTGCACGAGGGCAACACCGTGCGCGGTGCGTTCGCGTCTGAAAATACCCGCGAGTCGCTCGAAGACACCGGTACGGCTCGTTTGACCAACGGCCGGGGCATCGTTCGGTTCGATCCGGCCTTTGCCCAGGCGTTCGATGCAAACGCGGGCTATCAAGTGCTTCTTACGTCGGGCGGCGAGACGCGTGGCTGGCTCTTCGTCGCGCAGAAGTTCGCGGGCGGTTTCGTCGTACGAGAGGCTCTCGGCGGCCGCAGCTCGACGACGTTCGACTACCGCGTCGTCGCGCGGCCGCTAGGCGTTTCCGGCGCGGTTCTGCCCGAGATTCAGCCGCCGAATCCGTCACGCATCACGCGGCGGGCGCGTCGGCCCTGAAGCCGGCCACAAGGCTACCGTCCTCGCCAAATTCAACAAGATGATCGAGCGTAAGGAAAAAACTCTAAAAGGGGTGACAAATGTCGTTTAATGCTATTGGCGGTCGTTTCTTTCTCGCGGCAGGCGAGAGCACTGGCTTTATCTACTGGTTCGGGCTCGATGGTGGAAACAATACCGGAGCAGAAGATCGTGGATCGCAGTGGGCAATGGCTCATCCTGAACTCAATACCGGGTCTTACCCCGAACAGGGAGTCGCCGAATTAGCAGTTTCGAATTTCCGAAAGCGTGGTTATTACTCCGGCGATACCGGTGACTTTTACTATGGCTATTCGCTACAGATAGAAAATACCGGAATCGACACCTGGTACAGCGTGCAAGGCGGCGGTAACACTTAGGGCAGGTCTGATTTATTCAGCGAGGGTCGCGAGCTCCGTGTCACCCTGAAGCGAAGTCGAAGGGCGGCTCTGCGAGCTTGCAGCGAGCAATTGTGGTACAATTTTCGCATGAGCATGGAAGAGCAGTT
>DASXDV010000021.1:0-3742 GCA_036490465.1 Candidatus Tumulicola sp.
AGTCCGGGCCGTTCAAGGGCTATGCCGACTACAACAACCCGCTTGCAAAGAGTGGAACGACGGAGTTCACGCTACCGTGGGCAAACTCGGGCGTCATCTATTTCTGCATCGACGATCAGATCAAGGTCGGGCTCAACGGTACGGAAGCCAACGTCGCGGTTGCAGCCCCCGCTGCGCAGAACCCGCACGATCCGAATTTCGAGTACCTGTGGGACAACATCGAGTTTTCGTTCAACCCTCCGGGCGACACCAACAAGAATGCGAACATCACGGCGAACACGCAGTTGATCTCAAAGATCGCACTTCCGATTTCTATTAAGCTGGTGACGCAAGACGGTAAGACGCAGGAAGGCGGCATCGTGAAGCCGGGCGGCCAAAAAGCGATGTACGAGGCGTTCAAAAAGGATCCGGTCTTCGAGAAGTGCGTCGTCACGTCGAAGGCCGGCCGCAATCTGCGCGTCATCGGGCCTTCGGTCGCCGTCGACGCGCCGGCGGTCGACGTCCACTCGGATGGCCTGAAGACGTACTTCGACGAGTACCTCGCCGCGTGTGCCAAGAAGTACAAGTCCGCGTCGACGGCGTTCACGGCGAAGTACGAGATCGACCAGAAGCCGGTCGTGTTTTCGTGCTACTTCGACGCGCAGCACATGATGCACGTCGACGCGCCGAAGGGCGCTCCGGCGGGCGTGAAATCGTTCACGTTCGGGCCGCTGACGAGCACGAACATTTGGTTCTGTGCGGGCAAGGGCATTCCGACGGCCGGCTACGAGGTCGGTATCGCGAACATTATCTTTGCCGCGTTCAACCGCCGGATCTTGCTTTCGCATTCCGCTCAGCCGTACTGCGTCGAGGGCGACTTCTACAAGAACGACGTCGGCCTCAATCTGTGGTGCAAGACGATCCACGACAACTTCGTGGAAAGCAAGGTGTACGCGTTTCCGTACGACGACCAGTGTGGGGATTTCAGCAGCACGATAAGCTTTGCGATTCCGCCCTGGCCGGATGCCACGCCCGTGACGTGGACCATCACGCTCGAACCGGTCGACCAGTAAAGCCCGAGAAAAAGGGGGCGTTAGCGGAGAACCGCACCCATAGAGTTTCGCATTTGGAGGTATGCTCCATCCAAACAACGTGACGCCGTTCGATTAACATGATGGACGTCGACATCTAGAGAAGTATGCCGGCGTGATACCGAGTTTCGCTGAACCGGTCGTTCGCTGGCGCAAGGCGCACGGCGCCGAGGGAAAGCGCCCGCCGTTGCTGGTCTTGCTTCACGGGCGCGGCGCCGACGAACACGATTTGTTTTCGCTCGCACCGTCGATCGATGCCGGCTTTGCAATAGCGTCGATCCGCGCGCCGTTGCCGACAGACGAGGGTAGACAGCCGTTGCCAGTTAGATAGGCATATCTAGCCAAACATACGTTCCCATGCTATGCTTCTGAGTGATGAAGCTGGCGGATTGGGCGCGGAAATCCGGTATCTCTTATACGACGGCCTGGCGGTGGGTGAAGGACGACCTCATGCCCGTGCCCTGGCATCAAACGGCTTCGGGTACCATCCTCGTGGATGAGCCGATTGACGATATGCCGCGCAGCGTTGCGCTCTATGCTCGCGTGAGTAGCCACGACCAACGTAGCGACCTCGACCGGCAGCTTGCGCGGCTTTCGCAGTATGCCGCCGAGCACGATCTTCACGTCGTCGAGTCAATAGCTGAAGTCGGGTCCGATTTGAATGGGAAGCGGCGCAAGATCATGCGCTTGTTACGCGATGCGAAGATCAACACGATCGTCGTCGAGCATCGCGACCGCTTTGCTCGATTTGGTTCGGAGTATCTGGAAGCGGCGCTCGCCGCATCGGGCCGCAGGCTCATCGTCGTCGATCCGGCAGAGATGAACGACGACCTCGTGCAAGACATGATCGCGATTCTTACGAGTTTTTGTGCACGGCTCTACGGACGCCGCTCTGCCCGCAATCGCGCTATCAGCATCGAACGGGCGCTGGCGCGAGGTAAAGCATCTTGACGCTCGCACATCGCATTCGCCTTGTACCCAGTGCGGACCAGGAGGCATACTTCCGTAAGGCGTGCGGCGTAGCGCGCTTCGCCTATAACTGGGCACTCGCCGAATGGCAGCGGCAGCATGCTGCGAGCAAACATCCGAACGAGATCGCCATGCGCCGGTCGCTCAACGCCGTCAAACACGAACAGTTCCCCTGGATGCGCGAAGTTACGAAGAACGCGCCGCAGCAGGCGATCAAGAACCTTGGGCGCGCTTATGCGAACTTCTTTGCCAAGCGCAGCAAGTATCCGCTGTTCAAGAAGAAAGGCAAGTCGCGTGATGCCTTTCGCGCCGATAACGGCTGCGATACCAAGCATCCCGACGCCGTGCTCGTTGACGGCAAGCGCGCGAAGCTTCCCGTCATCGGCTGGGTGAAGATGCGCGAGGAGGTCCGCTTTGCCGGGCAGATCGTGTCGGTGACGATCTCACGCGAAGCCGATGCCTGGCATGCGAGCTTCACCGTCGAGGTCCCCGAGGAGCCTGCGGCCCACGTCCTCACCAACACCGTCGGCGTCGACCTTGGTGTATCGGCACTGGCCACGCGCAGCGACGGTTCGCCCAAGACCCTGGCCCCCAAACCGCTACGGAGGTACCTAAAGAAGCTTAAACGCCTCGCTCGGGCGCTGAGCCGCAAGCAGCGCGGATCGGCCAATCGTGTCAAAGCAAAAACCACGCTCGCACGATTGCATGCTCGGATCGGTCATATCCGTCACGATGCGCTGCACAAACTCACGACCGATCTCGCTCGCAATGCCGCGACCATCGTGATCGAGGACCTCAATGTCGTCGGAATGCTCGCGAATCGCAAACTGTCGCGGGCGATTGCCGACCTTGGCTTCTTCGAGTTCCGGCGGCAGCTAGAATACAAGAACGCCATGGCCGGCGGCGCGCTGATCGTCGCGGATCGCTGGTACCCGAGCAGCAAACTCTGCTCGGCCTGCAATGTGAAGAACGCGCTGCTCACGCTGAGCGAACGAACCTGGACGTGCGTATCGTGCGGTGCGTCCCATGACCGCGATGTGAACGCGGCCGTGAATCTCGCGCGATACCCGGAGAGTTGGGCCGGGTCAGCCTGTGGAGCCGAAGGCGCTGGCGGCGGGAGTCATCCTGCCGCGAAACCAGCGGCGTAGAAGCAGGAAGATTTGCCTATGCAAATCAGGTGCCTTCAGACTGCACGAACATACGTCCGGCTTCCGGTCGTAACGGTTAAGTGCTCCGACGCTCGTGCGAGCGGCTTTCCCGTTCCGTTCGCCGAGGCGTACGTGGAGAGGTTCAGTTGAGCCGACCCAACCGGCACGTTCAGCGCAACCATACAATGTAAACCATCGCTTTGTGCAACACACCCTGGAGTGCTCGCGCTCAATGCGACCGGCGGGATTTCTCTCGACGCGAATGTCCCCGCAACGGAGTGCGTCGCAGACGAAAGACGAGAATCTGCAATGCCGGGGACCGGCCGCGGCTGCTGCGGAACGATGACCGGCAGGGCGAGCGAAACGCGCGCCTGTCCCACCGGCGCGATGTCGGCTCCGCTCGGCGCGGCCGGAATCGTATTGGAAGCGTTCGCGCCATGGCAAGCCGCCAAAAGCAGGGTCCCGGCCGCAATTAGAAACGTCACCCGCGAGTTCACAACGAATTCCACTTCGACGCGTCGACGAACGGTAGCTCGCCAAGCGCTTAGAATCACG
>DASXDV010000090.1:0-31408 GCA_036490465.1 Candidatus Tumulicola sp.
CAGCGTCATGAAATTTTATGCGGAGAAGAGAACCGTGTGGCTTCTCCAGTTCCCATACGGCCGCGACTAGATCTGAGTCGTCAAAACCAACGCTCCCGTCAAAATAAAGGTTGCCTTTATCATCGTAGCTGCAATAGTCGATTTCGCCGAAGAATACGTGGATGTCGTACTGATTCGGCGGAGCTTTTGCATGTGGGAACACGTACAAGCTGCCCGACGTAACGGCGAGATCCCCCGTGGTCGGATCGACGGAACAGCTTTGAGATCCCATTGCCGGCGGGGATCCTAGCTGCAGCGTTTGGAGGGGTCTTACGCCTCCGTGTGCGTATTCGGCGACCGTTTGCTTCCTGCGGTCGATGACCCAAACGTTTCCGGCCTGGTCGGCACAATCTCCCACCGGTTCTTTTTCAGGCAGCCGCCCCACGCGCTCGAGCTGCGGATAAGAGTACACCTCCACTGCGCCGGCGATGGCGTCCGCGACGTAGACCAAATCCTCGCCGCTCGTTTCGGTGCGCATCCACGATCCATTAGAGACGACGTGCGCCGTCTTCGCGTCGGATTTTGTGCCAGAGTACGCCGCAGCGATCGGCGGCGGTCCACCGCCGCACGCGTTGAGTGCAAGAAGCGCGCCGGCTAGGCTTGCGAATTGAACAGAAAGACGGTTCATAAGTTTTGCTTGGTTTTCGCCGGCCGAGCCGGCAGCTCCGGTTGATGCATGATCCGAAGGCAACGCAGCCTCCCGGATCGAGCGCGGCGATCGCGCCGCCTGAAGTGGAAATGCGCTGCCTGACGGCGAAGTTTTGGGCGATGAGACTAGCTCGCATTGCCGTCGTTCTTTTTGCTATTCTGGCGGCAGCCTGTTCCCGCGGGAGCGCTCCGGCGCTCGTACCGGTCGGCGCGGAGCCGCGCTCGTCGGACCGATGGGCCGGCCAGAACGGTTATAAGCGACTGTTCACGTTTGGCGGTGCAAAGGGTGCAGGCCCGGTGAGCGCGCTAGTCGACGTTCACGGAATGCTGTACGGAACGACGTCGGGCGGCGGAAACTATTCTGTCGGGGGCGGAACGGCTTATTCGTTTACAACCAGCGGCACCGAGAAGGTTCTTCACGATTTCGGTCCGCCGGCAGATGGGCGCCAGCCTTGGTCGGAGCTCGTGGCACTCAGCGGCGTTTTTTACGGGACAACAGAAGACGGCGGTAAGTACGACCACGGAATCGTTTATAGCCTTACGACCGCGGGTGAAGAGCACGTCATGCACAGTTTCGGCAGGGCGCCCGACGGCAGCGAGCCCGTAACTGGTCTTACCGTCGTAAACGGTAATTTATACGGAACGACCACGCTTGGCGGACGTCACAATGGCGGCACGGTCTTTCAAATCACTCCTTCGAATAAGGAACGTGTCGTCTACAACTTCGGAAGCACGGAAGCCGATGGCCGCGACCCGCAAGGTACGCTCGTCCTCGTAAAGGGCATCCTCTACGGGACGACCTTTCAAGGGGCTCGTTGCGGGACCGTTTACAGCCTTACGCCGGGCGGTAAAGAGCAGACGCTCTATTCATTTACGTGCGACTACGGCGACGGGGACGGGCCAAGCGGCGGTTTGGTAGCGGTAAGCGGTACGCTCTACGGCGTAACCTCTTCGGGCGGCGGACCGCACGAATCCCAGGACGCCGGGACCGTCTATAGCGTCACGACCACTGGAAAAGAGCATGTGCTGCACAGCTTCGGAAAAGGTTCTGACGGTGCGGAACCGACGGGAACGCTCGTCCTGTTTAAGGGCAAGCTCTACGGCGTAACCGGAGGTGGCGGCAGGTATTCGCACGGCACGCTGTTTAGCATTACCACATCCGGCACGGAAACGGTCGTTCACAGTTTTGGCGCGACCAACGACGGCTCGAATCCCTACGCGGGGGTCGTCGCTGTCAAGACTTCCTTATACGGTACGACCGCGAACGGCGGAACCGGTTACCACCCTGCGGGAACGATTTACGCGTTCGCACCGTAACGCTACGGCGAGATTTTAAAGATCGTCCCGCATCCGGCGGGTCCGCTTCCGCTCGCCGCGCACATCCCCGAACCGCCGGCGCTGGTAGCGCCGTAGAGAACGCCGTTCACCTCGACGAGTCCCCCGATAGGGTACGCGCCGTCGTGACCGCCTTTAAAATTATAAAGCACCGTCTCTTGGCCGCTGGGGCTGAGTTTGAATACGGTTCCGCAATCATAGTTGCGAAAGCACTGATAGGCGCCCCCGCCACCCGTTACGCCGTAGAAGTTCCCGCTTACCTCGACAAGCGCACCATTCGGACCACTTCCGTCGCGCGGCGCACCTTTGAAAGTGTAGATGACTTGTTCTTTACCCGCCGGCGTGATCTCGAACACCGCGCCGTAGCCGTACGCTCCGCCGATGCTCCCCGTGCCGTAGAGCTTTCCCTTGAGCAGTAACAAGTCCGCGTCTGGAAACCATCCGTCGTGCGGCTTGAACGAGTAGATCATACGCTCCTCCCCGGAGAGGCTGGAGCGAAAGATCGAGCCCTGACCGCCTGCACCCCCTTGCTGGGTAACGCCAAAGAGGGCACCGTTTACCTCGGTGAGGCCGACGAAGGGCCACGTGCCATCGTTAGGATAGCCCTGAAAACTGTGGAGCACGCGTTCTTTCCCAGTCGTGCTGACCGAAAAGATCGTTCCGCAAGATCTGCTGTAACAGGAGTGAACGCCGCCGTCGCTTGTGGTTCCGTACAAGGTCGAGCCGATCCCAAGCAATTTGGCTTCCGGGTGCGTGCCGTCGCCATACTTCTGGAAGCTGTAGAGAACGCGTTCCGTACCGCTCGTACTCACCTTGTACACGGTGCCCCCGGATATCGAAGGCAGGGTGCCGCCGGCACCCGTCGTGCCGTAGAGCTGCCCTTTGAAATCGATCAGGCTCGAAGCGGGATACGCGCCGTCCTTTCCGCCGCCGGCGAAGCCGTAGATCACCGATTCCTTGCCGGCCGTCGTCGCGGAGAATACGGTCCCGCATCCGTAGCCGTCGACGCAGCTCGGGTTGCCGCCCTCAAGCGTTGCTCCATAGAGTTTCCCTCCGACGTAAATCAGGCCCCCGTTTGGGGATTGACCGTCCTTGCCGCCACGAAAGCTGTACAGCACCTTATAGCCGCTATTCGCCGGCGGCCTTCGCAGAGTAACCGCTTGTTGCGGCAACGCCGCCTGTAGAGGCGAACTCTGCATACCGCATCCGGCGGCGACGACGATCGCGGTAAATGCAAGAGAATGCCGCGCAAAAGATAGCGTCTGCATGGCGAGGCTTTTCGACGGTACTCCGCCGGCCTCCCAGCTATCGGGCGCCTTACGATCCTCCGAGTTCTTCCGGCTTCAGCATCGCCCAGCCACGGTATGCCATGCTCAGGGCCGGCACCGTCGCGAGCTTCGCGCGCTCCTCGTGCGCAAAGAGCCGAATCCGCATTACTTCGCGTATGCTAACTTCGTGGTCTTCGGGACGGTACAATAAAGTCAACGTGTCGCCGGGGCCAATCTGCCCTTCCTCAACGATGCGAAAATACGCTCCGGGGCGCAGCGCTTTCGCGAACCGGCTCGGAAACGCTACGTCGCGGAGGCGGAACCCGAGTTTGTAGCACGGCAGGCGCGGCTCCGATACTTCCAACACAGCCGAGCCGGCTTTCCAGCGTTCGCCGATCAGGCAGCTTCCCAGGTCTATGCCCTCAGTCGTGAGATTCTCACCGAAGAGCCCGGGTTCAGGTTCGATGGCCTCTCGATTTTTCTACCAAGCGTAATCGCCCAGAGCGTAGGCATAGATAGCCTTGCTGCGCCCGCCGTGGACGGTGCGGTCGGCCTGATCGTCGTCGCCAATGTTCACGCCGCGCACCGGCAATGGCAGGCTCGCCGGAGTCTTCTCAATGGCGGTCGAAAACGTCCGGCCCCGCCATGTGACGACCTTCGGCTTGCCGATGTTGACCGAAACGATGCGAGCGTTCATCGCGTTCTCGCCTTTCTTCAAACGTGTTCTCAATGGGCACGGCATCCGAACACGCATTACAAAAACAGCCGTATAAAGTAAAATGAGTGTTCCGCTCGATCGAAGACAAGCCCCGTCGAACGCCATATTTTTATAGGCGGTCGGTGGAACGCGCTGCGGGCGTTTGCCCTTGGGTGTATTCTATGAGGTTGACAGCAACAAAGCTTACGGAAAAATGAACAAAAAAGCGAGCGCGTTTAACGGTATTCCATCGCTGAGTTCGGGTAACATTCGGTTATCATGAATACTCGCACAACATTAACGATCGCACTCTTGCTGGCGATTGGGATTAGCATGACGGCAGCGTCGCTCGCATACGCTCCGAATCGGCCGCTTGCAGACGCAACATCCGCCGGCGCAGCCAACTTGTCCGTTGGCGCCGGCCTCATTAAGGCCGGGGGCGGCGCCGGCAGCTTTTCAATGGTCCGCGCCTGGGACAACATGATTGGGCCAGTCGCGCTTCAGGAAGACCTTACGCAGCTAACGACCCTTTACGGGCAGACGGCCACCGATGGGTTCGTCAACATTTTCAACTTTGCGATTGCCGACGCGTGGGAGCACGCCGGGCTCGACAACCTCTCGATGCCCGAAGCAACGGCAAACGGCGGACGTCAGCTGGCACTTGCGGTGCTTCAAGCTGGAAAGGCGCCGGACGGTCGGTTCTGGACAGGGCACCTGCTCGGGCATGTGCTCTCACCGCCGGTCTACTCGCAGGTTACGTCCGATATCGATGCGAGGTACGGATTACTCGCTGACGATCAATTCCGCAAGGTGAGCAACGAATTCCTGAATCTCGTCGCTCTCCAGGTTGGTACCACGCCGGCCGACTAGAGGCGAAGGGCCGTTGCGCCGAAGCCGGGTGCAACAAGGGCAAGTATCTCGTCGTAGCCGGCAGGCGCGATTATAGCGCAGATCCCTAACGCAAAGAGTGACACGATGAAGCTCCTCGTGGTCGAGGACGACCATAAGCTCTCAGCCTTGCTGGCTCGCGGCCTTCGCCAAGGCGGCCATATCGTCGATTTAGAAAGTGACGGAAAAAGCGGCCAGCTGGCCGCATGCAGCGACGCTTACGACGTCATCATTCTCGATATCATGTTGCCGGAAAAGAGCGGCCTGTCGGTCGCTCGAGATCTTCGCGGCAAAGGCAACCCTACGCCTATCCTGATGGTAACCGCACGCGATACCCCGGAAGACGTCGTCGCGGGGCTGGACGCCGGCGCCGACGACTACCTTCGTAAGCCTTTCGCATTTTCCGAACTCGAAGCACGGTTGCGCACGTTGGCGCGCCGCGCCGGCGCCCCTCCACGGACCGTGCTGCGGGTCGGCAACCTCACTTTTGACACCGCGGCAAAGCATGTGGAACGTGACGGGCGAACGATTCAGCTCACGAGTCGCGAGCTGGCCTATCTCGAATACTTCATGAAAAATGCGGGCATCGTCGTCACCCGGGCGATGCTCGAGAGCGCCCTTTGGAACCGCGATTCGGAACTCAGCTCGAACGCGATAGAAGTATATGTCCGCCGGCTGCGGTCGAAGATCGAGTTTGACGGGATGCCACGCTTGATAACGACATACCACGGCATCGGATACCGTTTTGGGTCGCCGCCCGGTGCTAAGTAGATCATCGTCGCTTAGGACCCGCCTAACATTCGCGAATGCGGCCGCGCTCACGGTCGGGTTGGTCCTATTCGCCGCCTTCTCGCTTACGGCAATCGACACAACGCTAAAGAGCGCGCTCGATGCGCGCCTTTCGGCCGTTGCGCGCGCGTTGGCCAGCACCATAACGACTCGCGGCGGACGGATCGTGCTAAACCACGCTACGAAGGAACGCTTGCTCCAGACGCTGGGAGTCCAGCAAAATGGTGCGATCATCTTGAGCAACGGTTCAATCCCGATGCAAAGCGCCGCCGTTCCGGCCTCGGTAAGACGTGTTTCCAAAACCGCGATTTCTAGCAAACTCAGCTTTTCGACTGCGGGCGGCGCCGGCTCACCACTTCGCGTCGTAACGATGCCGCTGGTTAGGGGCCAATCCCGGATCGCGACCGTCGCTCTCTGGAGGCCCGTCGATTTCGTTAGCGACTACGAGCGGGATGCCGAGGTGGTGTTCGTGACAGCCATGATCGTCTTGATCTCGGTCGCTACTCTTCTGGCGAGAATCCTGGCTAAGCGCGCGCTGTCCCCGATAGGGTCGATGGCATCGCTCGCCTCCGACATCGAAGCAAGCGACCTTTCACGGCGGCTTGGCGATGCGCCGCGCGCCGCCGAACTGAACGAGTTCTGCTCGGCGTTCGACCGAATGCTCGATCGCCTCAAAGCCGCGTTCCGACCGGCAACGTCAGTTCACCGCAGACGCCTCGCACGACCTTCGCGCGCCGTTGTCTATAATTCGCGCGGAGACGGATTTAGCATTGCGCGGGCCCCTAGAAGAGATACCGCACGCAGCGCTGCTCTCGATCCGCGCGGAGGTTGACGTGCTGGACCGTCTGATAGATGGCATGCTGCATATCGCTCGCCTCGAGACGCAGCCAATCTTTTCCTCACGATTTGACCTGTCCGAAGTATCGAAGGCCGCGATTAAACGCATGGTCAAGTTCGCGGCGGCGAGATCGGTTCACATTAAGTCTGATAGCACGCCTCGGTATGCCGTGGGGAATCGCGAGTTGCTGGAGCGCGTCATTGCTTCCCTCCTCCACAACGCCATAAAATTCGCGCCGGCAAACGGCCACGTCGAATTGATACTCACCGGTTCCGGTAACCATGCGGAGCTCTCGGTACGAGACGACGGACCCGGCTTCAGCGAACAAGCGCTGAGGCACGCATTCGACAGGTTTTGGCGGGACGATGCGGCCCGTAGCCGGAGCGGCAGCGGTCTGGGCCTTGCCATAGCGCGGGCAGCCGTTGAACGATTCGGCGGAGAGATCCGGCTACAGAACGTGGCGACGGGCGGCGCTCAAGTGATCGTCAGGCTGCCGACTCTTGCGCAGACCAGCGTCGCAGCCTTCGTCATTAAATAACGCCCGCTTTCTCTCGCGCGTCAGTACTGTGTCAGGTTTGGACGCTATAGTGAGCGCCATGGTACGGGTGAGCCCGGTTGGATGGGGCCTCATGAGATCAGGTTTTTCGGGAGTGCATTTCAGATGACGCGTAGTGATGTAGAAGCTTCGATTCGACGCGTGGCGGACTGGGCTGCGGAGGAGACCGCCAAGATCGTGTATGCAGGCACGCGCCCTGTATCCGGCTGCTCGACCGTCGAGGCCGCAACGCGAGAGGCGGCCATTGCGTGGGGTAATTTGCGGGCGCACGCCGCGCAAATTGCCGAAATCGAATCGATCGCGAACTACGTAAACGAATGCATGAAGGCGGACCTCAATCACGAAGCGCGGCCGGCTACACCGTCCCCGTCGGTTCGAGACGGTGCGCGATCCGTTTTGCGGCGTTGCGGCTGCCTGCAGCTTTGGGGAAACTGACCTAGGCCGGAGCGATCGCCAGTCCCATGCTCGCTTCCAATCACAGCGGCAATTTGGGTATATCGCTAGTGTGTCATCGAAAGAATATATCGGCTCCACAACGTGGGCAATAGCCGAAGGTTACATCCCTGCGTGGAGCAACGGGCCCGAGCCGGAGTTCACCAGTCATGAAACCGCCTGTATACTCAACGCCGGCGACCGCGACGCGCACGTTCAGATAACGGTTTACTTTCCCGATCGAGAACCCATCGGCCCGTACGAGCTGACGGTTCCGGCACGCCGAACCCTCCACCAACGCTTCAACGACTTGAATGATCCCGAGCCCATTCCGCGCGGCTCGGATTATTCCAGCGTTATCGTTTCGGACGTGCCGGTCGTCGTGCAGCATACCCGGCTGGATTCGCGGCAATCCGAAAACGCGCTCATCACTACCGTGGCATATTCGCCCTAATAAAGGATACGATCGTGGCAACAGTCAGCGACTTCTTAATCGAGCGGCTTCATGCTTGGGGCGTCCGCCGCATCTTTGGTTACCCCGGGGACGGCATCAACGGCATCATTGCGGCAATCGACCGCTTTCAGAAGCAGCACAATGGCGCGGGCATCGACTTCATCCAGGTGCGCCACGAAGAACAGGCCGCATTTATGGCGACCGCCCACGCGAAGTTTACCGGGGAACTCGGCGTCTGTCTGGCGACCTCCGGCCCCGGCGCGATCCATCTGCTCAACGGATTGTACGATGCCAAAGGCGATCACGTTGCGGTATTAGCGATCACGGGTCAGAGCGCGACGAGCGCGCTCGGAAGCGAGTACCAGCAAGAAGTCGACCTGCAGAACCTCTTCAAGGACGTTGCGAGCGAATATCTCGCGACGGTCGTCGCTCCGGCGCAAGTCCGCCATTGCATCGACCGCGCCGTGCGTTCGGCGGTGGCGGCGCGCACGGTCACGGCGCTCTTTTTTCCTAAGGACCTTCAGGAAGAGAAGGCGGTCGAAATGCCGCCGCATCGCATGAACTTTACGGCGTCGTCGGTCGGAATCGATCTCGGACGCTTCCTTCCGAGCGAACAGGATCTCAAAGATGCCGCGCGGGTGCTCAATGCCGGCAACAAGGTCGCAATGCTGGTTGGCGCCGGCGCATTCGGTGCCGAGAGCGAGCTGATCGCCGTTGCCGACGCGCTGCGGGCCGGATGCGCGAAGGCGTTGCTCGGCAAGGCCGTTCTCTCGGACGAGCTGCCATGGGTAACGGGAACGATCGGCCTCTTAGGAACGCGTGCGTCGAGCGACATGATGAAGGAGTGCGACACGCTGCTCCTGGTCGGCACGAACTTTCCATACGCGCAGTTTCTGCCCAAACCTGGCAAGGCGCGCGGCGTGCAGATCGATGTCTCGGGGGCGCGGCTGGGCATGCGCTACCCGACGGAGGTCAATCTTCAAGGCGACGCGCGCAGCACGCTGCAGGCGCTCCTGCCGTATCTCGAGCGCAAGAGCGATACGTCGTGGCGGGAATCGATTGCGCGCAATCGCAAGGGCGAGCTGGACATCAAGGAGGCGCGCTCGGAAATCGAGGGCCATCCGATCAATCCGGCGCTGGTTTTCAGCGAGCTCAACGCGCGCTTGCCCGACGATTGCATCTTGACGGCAGACGCGGGCACGTCGACAAACTGGGCGGCGCGTTACGTGCAGATGCGCCGCGGAATGAAGTGGTCGCTCTCGGGCGGCCTGGCGACGATGGGCTCGGCCGTGCCGTATGCCATCGCAGCGAAATTTGCCTTTCCCGACCGCGTTGCCATCGCCCTGACCGGCGACGGCGCGATGCAGATGAACGGCCTCAACGGGCTTATAACCGTCGCTCGTTACTGGCAGCGCTGGAGCGACCCGCGTTTGATCATTTATGTTGCCAACAATGAAGATCTCAACCAAGTCACGTGGGAGATGCGCATCGAGACCGGCGTGCCGAAGTTTCCGGGGTCGCAAGACCTGCCGTACTTTCCGTTCGCGGCGTACGCGCGCATGCTGGGCTTCGAAGGCATCAAGGTCGAGCGTCCTGGCGACCTCGCCGCCGGCTGGGAAGCCGTCTTTCGAGCCGATCGGCCGTCGGTGCTCGAAGTTGCCGTCGACCCGGAGATCTCGATGATGCCGCCCCACGTCACGCCCGAGCTGGCGAAATCGTTTGCGTCAACTGCACTCAAAGGCGATCCCGATGAAGGACCGATGATCGTGCAGTCGGTCAAAAGCGTCCTGGCTGGAATATTTCCCGCGCGCGAGAAGGGCGCGAACTCCAACCCTGACGCTGATAAAGAATGACCGTCCAGCGGCTCGCGGTCTCCGCTTACCGCGTACCGACCGATCTTCAGCCAGAATCCGACGGCACGGCCGTTTGGGATTCGACAACGCTCGTGCTGGTGGAAGTCGAAGCCGGAGGGACGCGCGGCACGGGCTGGACGTACGGTTCGGCGGCGATCGCGCGGTTTATCGAGGAACGCCTGCGGGATATCGTCGAAGGCTGCGACGCCTTCGCCAACCGGGCGGTTTGGACGGCGATGAACGGTCGCGTTCGCAACGACGGCCGCAGCGGATTGGCGTCGTACGCCATCGCCGCGGTCGACGTGGCGTTGTGGGATCTTCGGGCCCGCCTCTTGGACGCGCCGCTGTGCGACCTCTTCGGCTCCGCGCGCGCTTGCGTTCCGGTGTACGGCAGCGGCGGTTTCACGTCGTACGATCTGCTGACGCTCCAGCGTCAACTGGCCGGCTGGGCGGCCGACGGGATGTTCGCGGTCAAGATGAAGGTCGGGCGCGACGCTGCCGCGGATCCCAGCCGCGTCGCGGCGGCACGTTCGGCAATTGGCTCCGGCGTCGGGCTCTTCGTTGACGCAAACGGTGGCTACGGCGTCGAGCAGGCGCTGGCGATGGCGGCCATCTTCGAGCAGAGCGGCGTGGCATGGTTCGAACAGCCCGTCGAACATAACGATCTCGCGGGAACGCGCTTCGTGCGCGACCGGGCGCCGGCCGGAATGGCGATCTCGTCCGGCGAGTACATCACCGATACGGCAGCGGCACCGGCTGTGGCCGACGCCGTCGACGTACTGCAGGCCGACGCGACGCGGTGCGGCGGCTATACCGGTTTTCTCGCGATCGACGGCTACTGCGACGCTGCGCGCAAACCGCTCTCGACGCATTGCTCGCCGATGCTCCACCTCCACGTCGCAGCCGCGTCGCTGCGAGTGCGGCACATGGAGTATTTTCACGATCACGTGCGGATCGAACAAATGCTCTTCGACGGTATCGTCGAGCCGGTCGGAGGCCAACTGCGTCCCGACCGCTCGAGGCCTGGCCATGGCCTCACGTTCAAACATGCCGACGCGAAGAAGTACGAGCTGTAGCTCGCTGTGATCGATCTCATCGGCGCGGCCGAAGGCCGCGTGCTCGGCTCCATGGAGCATTCGCAAACGCCGCCGGGCATTCGGCCCGATCAGCGCGGCGAGTGGAACGGCGATGCGCGCAGCCTCGAAGCGGCCTTGCGCCGCCGCATCACCGGCGAAGTGCGCTTTGACGATGGCTCGCGCGCGCTCTATGCGACCGACGCGTCGAACTATCGCCAGGTTCCGATTGGCGTCGTCATCCCCAAGACGGTGGACGATGTGGTGGCAACCGTCGAGACTGCCCGCTCGCACGGCGCGCCGATTTTCGCGCGGGGCGGCGGTACGTCGCTGGCGGGCGAGTGCTGCAATGTCGGCGTGGTCATCGACTTTTCGAAGTACCTCAATACCATCATCGAGATCAACTCGGAAGAAGGCTGGGCTCGCGTGCAGCCCGGCGTCGTGCTCGACGACTTACGCAATGCGGCGCTCAAGCACGGGCTCACCTATGGCCCCGACCCCGCCACGCATTCGCACAATACGCTGGGCGGAATGATCGGCAACAACTCGTGCGGCATGCACGCCCAGATGGCCGGGAAGGTCGAGGAGAATATCTACGAACTCGAAATCCTTACCTACGACGGCACGCGCATGACCGTTGGAGAGACCTCGCCCGAAGCGCTCGATGCATTCTGCGCCCGAGCCGACCGAATCGGTGAAATCTATCGCGACCTTCGTGGCATTCGCGAAGAGTACGCGGCGAAGATTCGCGAGCGCTTTCCAAACATTCCCCGCCGGGTTTCGGGCTATCCGCTGCAGGAGCTGCTCCCTGAGAACGGCTTCAACGTCGCGCGCTCGCTCGTCGGGACCGAGTGCACGTGCGTCATTGTGCTCGCGGCGAAGGTGAAGCTCATTCCGAGTCCGGATCAGCGCTGCATCTTGGTCCTGGCCTTCAAGGACGTCTACGAGGCCGGCGATGCCGTGCCGCTCGTCAACGAGCATCAACCCATCGCCCTCGAAGGCCTCGACGATCGGCTGCTCCACTTCATGGGCGTCAAACACTTTCACACCAACGACGAATGGCTACTGCCCAGCGGCGACGGGAAAGCCAAGGGCTGGCTGATGTGCGAGTTCGGCAGCATCGGCGATAAAGCAAAGGCGATCGCCGCCGCCCGCGCTTGTCAGGCCGATCTGCTCGCTCGGAACGCGATCGACAGCAACCTCATCACCGATCCGCTCGAGCAGAAAGAGCTCTGGGAAGTACGTGAAGCGGGACTCGGCGCCACGGCGAAAATTCCCGGCGCACCGCCGTTCCATCCCGGGTGGGAGGATTCGGCGGTACCGCCCGAGCGGGTGGGTTCCTACTTGCGCGAGCTGCGAGCGCTCTATGATAAGTACGGCTACGACGCGGCGCTCTACGGCCACTTCGGACAAGGCTGCATCCACTGCCGCGTGAGTTTCGACCTCGCGTCGCGCGACGGCGTGCAGCACTGGATTGATTTCCTCCACGAGGCCGCGCGCACGATCCGCCGCTATGGCGGCTCGTTGTCGGGTGAGCACGGCGACGGTCAGGCGCGGGGCCAGCTGCTGCCGATCATGTACGGCGACGAGATCGTCGAAGCGTTTCGCAAGTTCAAACGCACCTGGGATCCGCTTGGGAAGATGAATCCCGGCAAAGTGGTCGATGCCTATGCCGTCGACACCAATCTGCGCGAAGGACCGTACTATCGTCCGCACGAGCCGAAGACGCACTTCAGTTTTGCCGAAAAAGACCACGGCTCGTTTGCCTACGCGGCCAATCGCTGCGTCGGCGTCGGGAAGTGCCGGCGGCACGAAGGCGGCACGATGTGTCCCTCCTACCGCGTAACGCGCGAGGAGCAGCACGCGACGCGCGGCCGCGCGCGGCTGCTCTTCGAAATGCTCCAAGGCGAGCCGTTGAAGGGCGGCTGGCAGTCCGAGGCGGTGAAATCGGCGCTCGACCTCTGTTTGGCATGCAAGGGGTGCAAGAAAGACTGCCCGGTTGGCGTCGAC
Source organism: Candidatus Tumulicola sp. (assembly GCA_036490465.1). GTDB lineage: Bacteria > Vulcanimicrobiota > Vulcanimicrobiia > Vulcanimicrobiales > Vulcanimicrobiaceae > Tumulicola. The sequence goes on from DASXDV010000090.1 coordinate 12,881, forward strand.
ATGGCGACCTACAAGGCGGAGTTTCTCTCGCACTATTACGAGAAACGGCGGCGCCCGGTGTGGGCCTATGCCTTCGGCTTGATTCCGTGGTGGGCGCATCTCGGCTCGCGCGCCGCGCGACTCGCAAACGCCGTAGCGCAGATGCCGGGCCTTTCCGCACTGGCCAAGGCCGTCGTCAAAATGGCGCCGCAGCGGCAGATTCCGCCCTTCTCGGAACGTTCGTTCAAAGATTGGTATCGCCGCAGTCGTTCGAGCGGCCGGCCCAATGCCGGCGCGCAGCGCGTCATTCTCTGGGCCGACACGTTCAACAATTACTTCCACGCCGAAACGGCGCGGCACGCCGTGGAAGTGCTCGAAGCCGCGGGCTGCGACGTCGTCGTCCCGGAACGGCACCTCTGCTGCGGCCGGCCGCTCTACGACTACGGCATGCTCGATCTGGCCAAAACGCTCTTGCGAGAGATCATCGAGGCGCTGCGTCCGGAGATCGAGGCCGGCACGACGATTGTGGCGCTCGAGCCGTCGTGCGCGAGCGTTTTCAAAGACGAGCTGCTCAATCTCTATCCAAACGACCGCGATGCGCGCCGTCTCAGCGACCAAGTGACGATGTTCGGCGACTTTCTCGCGTCAAAGACGTCGTGGCAGCCGCCGCGATTGAACCTCAAGGCCACCGTGCACGCCCACTGCCACCACAAGTCGGTGCTCGGCACCCAGGCCGACGAGCAGGTTCTCAAACGCATGGGCGTCGACGCCCATTGGCTGGACGACGGCTGCTGCGGCATGGCCGGAGCCTTCGGGTTTGAAGCCGGCGAGCACTACGACGTTTCGCTGAAGGCCGGCGAACTCGCCTACCTGCCGCACGTTCGCGAGACGAAATCCGACGCACTGATCGTGAGCAACGGATTCTCGTGCCGCGAACAAGTTGCGCAGACGACGGACCGTCAAGTGCTGCACTTAGCCGACGTCGTATGGCTGGCGATGCAGCACGGACCCGGCGATACGCTGGGAGCACGACCCGAGCTGCGCGCGATGCCGAACCTCCAACGACAGCGCGGGCGAGCGCGCCGGGACGCTGCGGCGCTGGGTGCGTTGGCCGCCGTCGTCATCGGCGTCGCCGTGTGGATGACACGCGGGCGGAAGTCGTGAGCGAAGTTGCGGTCGTCACGGGCGCTTCGGCCGGCGTCGGCCGCGCGGTCGCGCGGCAATTCGCCCGCGAGGGGTACGACGTCGGCCTCATCGCACGCGGTGTCGATGGCTTGCGCGCGGCCAAAGCCGAAGTTGAGGCGTTCGGCCGTCGCGCAGCGTTCGTCACGGCCGACGTTGCCGACGACGGCGCCATCGAGGCGGCCGCGACGCAGATCGAGCGAGAACTCGGGCCGATCGGCGTGTGGACCAACGTTGCCTTTTCGAACGTTTTCGCCGAGTTCAAGGACCTTACGGCGGCGGAATACCGCCGGATCACGGAGGTCGCGTACCTTGGGTACGTCCACGGAACGATGGCGGCGCTGCGGCGAATGTTGCCGCGTAATCGCGGCACGGTCATTCAGGTCGGCTCCGCGCTTGCATATCGGAGTATTCCGTTACAGTCGGCCTACTGCGGGGCGAAAGCGGCGATCCGCGGATTTACCGATTCGATCCGATGCGAGTTGCTGCACGGCGGCAGCGCCGTGAAGATTTCGATGGCCATCCTGCCCGCGGTCAACACTCCGCAGTTTTCATGGTGCCGGTCAAAGCTGCCGCGCAAGGCACAGCCGGTGCCGCCGATTTTCCAGCCGGAGGTCATCGCGCGCGGCGTCGTATGGCTGGCAACGCACCATCGCCGCGAACTGCGGATCGGCTGGTCGACCCTCAAGGCGCTCGTCGGACAAAACGTCGCGCCCGGGTTCGTCGACCGCTTACTCGCGAAGAGCGGATACGACGCACAGCAGTACAACGGGCCGGTGGCCAAAGAGCGTCCCGATAATCTCGACCACCCGTTGCCGGGCGACTGGGGCGCGCACGGTGCTTTCGATTCGCGCTCGCGCTCCTGCAGCGCGCAGCTCTGGCTAACGAGACACCCTTATCTCACGACGGCGGCGCTTGGGGCAGTTTGCTGGCTGTTCGCACGCAAGGCGTTGCACTGATGTCGTTCGAGCGCTTCGCGGCTGCGCGTCACGACCGCGCGCAAATCGCCGTCGTAGAGCGAGTCGGGAACGTTTTGCGAGAAGATCTCGAGCACCAGCGGGCCCTCGTAGCCGGCGTCGCGCAAGCCCGCGAGAAAGGGTTGAAAATCGAGGGTGCCGTCGCCGACGGCGAGCCGATCGAGAAAGGATCGCGGCCGGCGCCAATCGGAGACCTGCGCCAAAAAAATGCGGCCCGCGCAGTGCGCCAGCCGCGCCTGCAAATCGTACTGTCCGGCCAGATTCCAAATGTCGGCACAAATCCCGAGGGCCGGATGATCGACGGCTTCGAGGATTTCGAGCGAGTCTTCCAGATTCCACACGAACGTATCTTCGTTCATCGCAAGCGGATTGAGCGGTTCGAGGGCGAGCCGGACGCCGAGGCTCTCCGCCCGTCGCGCCAACTCCCGGTAGGCGCTGCGGGTCCGCGCGAAGGCGCTTTCAACGTCACCATCCTTCGCCCGTCCGGTGTTCAGAACGAAGACGGCGCCGGGGATGAACGAAGCGCACGCTTCCAGCGTTGCGACAAACGCACGGAGGCGCGCCTCGAAACTCCGCGGTTCAGGCTTGAGATGCGTGGGATACAACGCGTGCACGCCTGCCTGAAACGAAGGAACGGACAAGCCGTTCGCCGTCGGCATGCGCAGTTGTTCGCGCCGGCGCCCCGGGTCGGCGTCGAGCTTTTTCTCCCAGATCTCGATCGCTTGCGCGCCAAGACCGCCGTAGCGAGCGACGTCTTTCTCAAAGCTCCACGGCATCGTCGTCACTTCACTTATACCAAACGTCCAGGTCATCGTAAGGAGTTATACCCATGTCCGTTGATGTAAAGACCGACGTCCGCAAGGACGATCTGCGCGTCGATCTTTCGGGAAAAACCGCGATCGTCACCGGCGCGGCCACCGGCATCGGCAGTGCGATCGCCGCACGCTTCGCCCAGTCGGGAGCCGACGTCGTCGTCGATTACAAAGACCAGCGCGACGATGCCCGGCAAGTGGCCGAGACGATTCGCCGCCACGGCGGCCGGTGCGAGCTGGTCGATGCCGACGTCAGCCAAGAGCGCGGAGCGGACAGACTGGTCGAGACGGCGATCGAGCGCTTCGGGGCTCTCGACATCCTAGTGAACAACGCCGGCATCGAAGCAAACCATCCGGTTGTCGAGATGCCGCTTGAGGTGTGGGAGAACATTTTGCGCGTGAACTTGACCGGCAGCTTCTTGTGCACGCGCGCGGCCGCTCGCGCGATGATCCGGCGCGGAAAAGGCGGGCGGATCATCAACATTTCGTCGGTGCACGAGGAGCTCGGGATGCCGAACAACGCGGCGTACTGCGCGTCGAAGGGCGGTATGCGCATGTTCATGCGGACGCTCGCACTCGAGCTCGCACCGCACAAGATCACCGTCAACGACATCGCTCCCGGTGCGATTGCCACGCGCATCAACCGCGGCGTGCGGGAAGATCCGCAAAAACGCGAGGAGATGCTCGAGGAGATTCCACTGCACCGCATCGGCGACCCCGATGAGATCGCGGCACTCGCCTGCTACCTCGCGTCCAACGCCGCCGCCTACGTTACCGGCGCCACGTACATCATCGACGGCGGCCTCACGCAATACACGAAAGGCTTATGAGGCAGCGCGCCCTCGCGTCCGCCGACGGGTCGTACCGGATTGCCGATGGCGGATTGGCTTCGGGTGCGACCCTCGGCGGCCCAAAACTTGCGGTCCTACTGCGCGCCAACGGCGGTATCGAGCGCGTTCACGGCATCGACGCCGGTACCGACCTCATCAAAGGTTTCGACGTTCATCACTATGACGGCGACACCGGCCTCCATCTGCCGCGCAGTTCCAGCAACTTCACGCTGCGCCCGGAATGTGAGGTCCAAGAGTACGCCTTGCCCGGCGATCTCCACATCGAAAAGACGACCTTTGCGCTCTGCGGCAAGAATGCCGCGGCGGCATGCTACGTACGGTTGCGCGCATCGAACCGGGGGAATCGGACGACGTCGCTCAATTCGGCCGCGGTCGCACGCATCAAGAGCTCGTTCGACGATCCCATCGAGGTTCGGTGGGACGAGGCGGCGCGAACGCTGATGGTCTGGAACCCGCACAAGACCGGTCAAGCGCGAGGCATCGTGTGTTCGGAGATGCCGGCCTCGTGGATGGTAGCCGACGATCACGCTCGGATCGTGGCGAACCAGTGGCGCGGGCCGTTCGACAAAAGCATCGATGCGGGCAGCAGCGACCCGCTGGCGACTTTCCAACTGCAGCACCAGATTGAGGCCGGGGCGACGCGCACCTTTTGGTTTGCCGTCGTCGGGCTGCCTGACGACGCCGCGCGGGCCGTATCGAGGATCGAGCTCGAATCGGCAGACGATGCGCTCGTCCAAACGCGACATGCATACGAAACAACGCTCAACGCGACGGCGATGGTGAGCCCGGCCGGCGAAATCGATTTGGGGGTGTACTGGTCGAAGGCAAACATGCTGCGCGTTATGCGCGAAGCCCCGGCGGGACGGGGATTCACGAACGATCCGGCAAACTCGACCGCCTGCGTGGGGCGCGATGCCGCATGGTTCGTCCACGGCTGCGACTGGCTCGATCCGGATTTCTCCGCCGAGTTGCTGCGCGGCTTCGCCGCGCGCCAAGAAGCCGACGGCAAGATCGTCGAATTTTACGATCTTCGTACCGGTCAAACCAACGACGACGGCTTGAACGTCAACGACAACACGCCGCTGTTTATCCTTGCGGTTTGGCACCACGCCGTCGCCACCGGAGATCGCGAGTTCTTGGACGAACTTTATCCCGCGGTGCGCCGCGCGGCGGAACAGCTGCTGGCCAACCGCGATGAGAAAGGGCTGATTTTCTGTACCGCCAACGGCACCGGTGCACGCGGCATCGTCGGCTGGCGCAACATCATCGACGGCTATCGTATCTCCGGCGCGACTACCGAGCTCAACAGCGAAGCGTTTGCGGCGCTTACCAAGATGGCGGTGCTCGCAAAAATGAGCGGCAACGCCGGCGACGCGGTGAAGTTCGAACGCGAAGCGGCCGCGCTGCGCGATGCCGTCGAACGGCACCTGCGCAACCCGGAAAATGGGCTCTTCTACTTAACGCTTGACGTTAACGGGCGCGCGCGCAGCGAGGTAACCTCGGACCTGGTCTTTCCGGTCATCTTCGGCATCACCAACGCGGCAACGAGTGCGCGCATCGTTCAGCGCCTGCGCGAGGCCGACTTTTGGACGGCGGCGGGCGTGCGCACCGTACCGCGCGACGCGCCGCAGTATGGACCAGCCCGGGGCCATGGGCTCTTGGGAGGCGTCTGGGTGGCCGTAACCTTTTGGTACGCGTTTGCGGCGTCGCGCTTCGTTCCCGACATCATGCTCGAGGCATTGCAAAAGACATTCGCCCATTACGCGCGCGATCCGAGCACGACCAATACCGTCCCCGGCGAGTTCTCGGAATGGCTGCATGGAGAGACGCTGGTCAACGAGGGCATGATGCTCTCCCCATGGACCCCGCCGCGTTACCTGTGGGCGGCAATCGAGGGAGCCTGCGGCCTTGAGCCGACCGCTGAAGGAGCGCGGATCGAACCGCGTTTGCCGCCGAGCTGGTCGTGGCTCGGAGTGCGCAACGTTCCGCTGCGCGGTCAGGCGGTAGCGTGGTTTGTGGCGCGAACGGACTGCCAGCGGCTCTTTACGACTCGCTTCGTCGAGAGCACACTGCCGCTTGAGGTGTACGATCGCGACGTCACCGATGAAGTGACCGCCGAGGGCGACGACATCGCAACCATGGCCTTCGCCCGCGACAAAGAGGTCCTGGTCCTTATTGGGAACCGTTCACCCCACACCGTTAGCGTCGCCCTTCGCAAGGAAGGTATTCTTTCGAATTTAGCGCCCCGGCGCCGCTTCGATTGTTTAAACGGCAAATGGGAGAACGGCCTTGCAGACGAGCGCACGGAGTATATCGCGACGATCGCACGCGGTCTCTTTGCGCTGATCGAATTCAGTTGATGGCGGTTCCTCACCGTTTGAGCGAACCGCTCCCGGCTATATTCGTAAATAACGCAGCCAGGTTTGCCCGCTTTTCGTTGCTTGTGACGTGCCGCGATGGAATCAGCGGGGGCGCGCGTGTGCCGACGCCGGCACCGGTTGCGCCGCGCTTCGCCTTTAGCCGGCGCTTGCGTCGTAGTCCGCCGGCGGATCGCGGCTCACCAGACCGATGCCGGTCTTGTCAACTCCAAGGCACGCGGCTTTGCGTGTCAGTTTGGATTGCCGTGACGACTCATTGTTCGTTCACCTGATCTGCGGCTCGTCTCAAGCCGCGCGCCGCCTGTTCTCGAAGGGCAGCCTGCTGCGTCCCTTCGGCTTCCGCGGAAGCTCGATAAAGGGCAAGCGCCTCAAGCGCGCCGGCGATGACCGCGTGATCGCGGCCAGGGGGTATCGGTTGAGGGTTAAGAGCTGCCTTTTCCGTCAAAGACAGGTACTCGAGGGCCAAGAGAGAGCGGACCCGTGGGCCGATATAACGCAGCCAAAACTTTGAGTGTTCGGTTTCATCGAGAATCATTGTGGTGTTTTCCTTATCATAGGGAGTGTTTACGGATCGAATCTGGTTCCGCAATGGTTCCTATGGTAGACGATTCCCGTGCCGCCGGCGTGCGAAGTCGTGGGTCACGGGTCCGCGTTAACGATCGTCTGGAGCCGGCACGCCGGCCGCACGCCCTGCGCCTATCATCGATGCATGGACGGCAAGAAGTATTCGATCCTCGCCGGCGTCGCGGCGGTCGTGCTTTTCGGCACGCTGGTGCCGGCACGGGCCGCGGGTCTAACGCAGGTCGCCGCAAACGACAATACCAATGCGGGAGGCCGGCTCGAGCGCGGCACGCTGCACATCGCTCTGGTGGCACGGCGCGGATTGTGGTATCCGGACGGCCCGGGAACGATCGGTCTGCCGATCGAGGCCTTCGGTGAGGCGGGCAAGCCGCTTCGCATCCCAGGCCCGCTGCTGCGCGTTCCGCTTGGGACGCGCGTGGTGGCCACCGTTCGAAACGAACTGCCGCACGATTTAACCGTTCGCGGCCTCGCGACGCCGAGCGATGCGCTGAGCTCGGCGTTGCTGGTGCGGCGCGGAACGACGCGCAGCGCTTCGTTCGTCCTCAACCGGGCGGGTGCATTTGGATACTACGGTTCGGATAAAGGCGAGACGGTTACCGGCCGGATCTTCGACGATGCCGAGCTCTCGGGAGCCATCGTGGTCGAGGCGCCCCGTGCACCGCGTCTCGATCACGTCTTCGTGCTCGCGCTCTACGCGCCCGTCCGAATGAAAGACGGCTCCCCGAACTTTCTCTACCTCTTAGAAACCATCAACGGCCGCTCGTTTCCCGCAACCGAACGCCTTGTCTACGAGCGCGGCCACGTCGTACGTTGGGCGGTCTACAACGCATCGTCGATGGTCCATCCGATGCATCTGCACGGCTTTTACTTCAAGCTCGATCGGCCGAGTGCGTACGACGAGGTAACACATCCGTTCTATCCCGGCGATGCGGCCGAGCTGTCGTGGACTGCCGACCGGCCCGGGAACTGGATGTACCACTGTCATATCGACGACCATATCACCCGGCATGCGCCGCTCCGCGACATGCGCGCCGAGAAGGCCGACCCGAAACTCACGGTGGCGCGACGTTTTCATCAGCCCAACGAGCCAATGGGCGGGATGGTGATTGCCATCAAAGTTGTGCCGCGTCCCGGCGACCTCGCTCCGATCGAGCCGCCCGCAGCTCGCCGGCTCACGCTTGAAATGGACGCGAGCACCGCCGCGCGTCCAACCTATGAGGGCTTGAGCAAGGGTACGATGCGGCTTTCCGATGGCAGTACGAACGCAGTTTCCGCGGGGAATCTCGGGCCGGCAATCGTGTTAACCCAAGGCCAGCCCGTCGCAATCAATGTGATCAACCGGACGTTCGAGGAAACGAGTGTTCATTGGCATGGAGTCGCGCTTCAGGATAGCTACTACGATGGCGGAGCCGGTATGGGGATGGCGATGAAGGGCGATCGCATGTCGCCGCCCATCGAGCCCGGAGCGTCCTTCGAGGCACGCTTTACGCCGCCCGACGCCGGCACGTTCATGTACCACGCGCACATGGACGACGGTTGGCAACTCGCAAGCGGCTTCATCGGCCCTCTCATCGTCGTGCCTCCTGGGGAAACGTTCGATCCGACGACCGATCACATCGTGATGCTTTCGGAGTCATACGAAAAGGCCGGCAGTCCGTTTGTTGCCATCGCCGGAACGCTTGCGCCTCCGCCGATGAGAATGACGGCCGGTGTTCCGCAGCGTCTTCGCTTCATCGAGCTCTCGCTCGGCGGCGAGGATCTTGCCGCCTCGCTCTCCGATGGATCGCGTGTGCTGACCTGGACGCCGATTGCGAAGGACGGCCGCGATTTGCCGGGAGCTCTTCAAGTGCCGCAGCTCGCGACACATGCACTCACCGTCGGCGAGACGCGTGACTTTCGCTTTACGCCCGTAAAGCCGGGAATTTTCACGCTCGGTATCTACGACCTCGACTACGATAATCGGCTTGTCGCCACTCAGCGGATAGTCGTTACAAGTCCCAATCCGTGAAGTCGCCATTCGGAGGGTCGCCCATGAGCCGTGCGAAGAGCAGCACCGAGCTGCGCGGCCGATGGTTCACTACGAGGTGCTGGGTCTTTCCGTCGGCGTTGCGGGAAACCGTCACTCCGCGGTCACTCGGCTGCCAACGGGACCGCGGGCGAGGCCGTCGGGGTCGCCGACGGAGAGGCGACCGGAACGGCTTTGCGTGAACGGGTTGGCGCCGGAGCGACGGTTGGCGCCGGCGTCGGGGCTGAGGTCGGGACTACCCTCGGTGCGCGCGTTGGTGCAATAGTGGGCGCCTGAGCCGGTGCGATGGTGGCCGCCGGCGTAGGCGCAGCGGTCGGGATTACTCTCGGTGCGCGCGTCGGAGCGACGGTTGGCGCCGGAGCCGGGGCGACGGTCGGCGGAGTCATCGGAGCGACGGTCGGAACCGGCCTCGGCGCACGCGTCGGAGTTGGTAGCGGCGCCGGCGTCGGCACCGGCGCCGGCTCCGGTGTTGGAGCGGCGTGCCGCAAACGCAGTTGCAGCGTCTTCTCGGCGGTTCGCGAGGACGATGGCTCGGTCGCAACGATCTTCACCGTCACCGTTTGCTGGCCGAGAAGTGTAGCGAGCGTCGCGGTGATCCTGAAGTTTCCGCGCGGACCCGCCGTTGTGCTGCCGCTGAACTGACCCGTGCCCGATGGCGAAGCTCCGGCAGTAACGCTAATTCTCGCGTTCGCTGCCGTGCTTCCCGCAACTTCGAACGTGCGACCGACGGTGGCGTTCTCATCAGGCGAGTTGATGGTTAGCGAGATTGGGACCGGCCCAACTTGGCGCACCGTGAACGACCACGAGCGGTCGAATGACAAGCCGGCCCGACCGCGTCCGGTCACCTGTACGCTGTGGTTTCCGAACTCGAGCGGTGCCGGAGGCTTGTAGGAAAAGCCGCCGGCCGAAACGCCGCTGCGCAAGGTGATGTCGTTTCCGTCTAACCGGACTCGAACGCTCGAGCCCTCGGCCTGGGGTGCGAAGTTCGCGGCTATCTCTACAAAACGATTTTCCACGGTGGCGCCCGGTGAGGGCCGCTGATTGCGTAACTGCACCGGACTTGGGGGCGGTGGCGCCGTCGTGAACGACCACGAGCGATCGAACGCCAAGCCGGCCCGTCCGCGACCGCTTACGCGAACGGTATGCGTTCCAAATTCCAACGGTGCCGGAGGCTTATAGGAGAAACCGCCTGCCGAGACTCCGCTGCGAAACGTGATTTCGGTTCCGTCCAGCCACACGCGCACGCTCGCAGCCGCAGCCTGCGGCGCGAACGTAACCGCGATCTCTGCTGAGCGATTGTCAATGGTGGCACCCGGCGAGGGCCGTTGGTCGCGCAGCTGCACCGGATTCTCGGGCGATTGCGCTGTGGTGAACGACCACGAACGATCGAATCCCAAGCCGCCCCTGCCGCGCCCGGTTACGCGAACGGTGTGCGTTCCCAGATCGAGCGGTGCCGGAGGCCGGTAGGCGAAGCCGCCCGGCCACACTCCGCTGCGCGCAGTAATGTCGTTTCCGTCGAGCCGGACGCGGACGCTGGCGCCGTCGGCTTGCGGCGCGAAGTTCGCCGCGACCTCGGCAAAGCGATCGCTTACGGCTGCGTTCGGCGAGGGCCGCTGGTTGCGCAGCTGCACCGCAGTTTCGGGCGCCGGGGCGGGCCGCGTCGTCGTGAACGACCACGAGTGCGAGAAGCGCGATCCCTCACGGTCAACGCCGGCGACGCGCACGGTATGCGATCCAAACTCGAGCGCTGTCGAAGGCTCGTAGGAGAAACCGCCGGGCGAAACTTCGCTATACGACGTGACGTCATTGCCGTCTACATAGACGCGTACGCTATCCACGTCCACGGAGTGGGAAAATTCCGTTGCAACCCGAGCGTGCCGGTTGCCGATCAACGCGCCCGGCGCCGGTTGTCGGGCTCTCAGCTGAACGACACCGGCGGCCGAGGGGTTCGGCGGAAGCACGGGGAGCTGGGGATGCGACGACCGGGGTACGGAGATCGCCACGAGACGAGCGGCGCCGTTGTAGTCGACCACCGCGCCGAGAGATTGGGCGATGAATCGCAGCGGCACGTACGTCGTCGCTCCTACGATGAACGGCGCGACGTCGACGATCTGCGGTTGTCCGTTCACGGTCGCTTGCCTCGAGCCGATGTTCAGCGAGACGCTCGTACTGCCTTTCGTGGAGTTGATCAGTCGGTTCTGGTACACCACGCTAGCGCCGAGCCGTTCGAAGATGCCTCGCAGCGGAACGAAGACGCGCCCCGCGCGTTCGATGGGGCCGGGCTTCAAGTTCAGGGGGCGCCCATCCACGACGACGGAAACGCCGGCCGCAGCCGTGCCCACCCCGAGCGTGGCGGACGCAAGGAGGGCGATAGCGCACGCGATGCGCACCAAGAACCGCCGAGTCGTAAGCGAAGGCGCGTGGAACACGTTTCCTCCTTTGAACGAAGGCCAGCCTGTGAACTAGGCCAGCCTGATCAAAAGGCTAGCCGGGCCTCCTTGAGTTCCACCCCTGCCTAGCGTTGGCCTACTCGCCGGCCCTTCGCCGCGACGTGCATTTCATGGTCGCCCATATCTATGCGATCACCACAGCGAAGCCTGATCGATCGTCACTTCGATCGAGTTGTACTCCCGATTTTTGTTCACCGAGTCGAAAAAGACGGCGCCGTTCGGCGCACGCAACACCCTCGTTGGATAGCCGCCTTCAACTCGAACTTTCGTGAATGCAATGCTGCCATAAAAGGCGACCGAATCGAATTCTCCGGCCTTCACGAGAAAGATGCCTGAGAACGGGACCGCCTGGCCAGGCGCCAAGCTAAAGCTTCCGCTATAGTTCCTTTGCACTAGATTCGTGAGCTCAACAGCGCGATAGACGACCGTTCGCAACGCAACGTGCGCATCGCGCTCGAACACGGAGAGGCCTACGTCGCGACGATCGATGCTGAGGGCACTCTTCTCCGCATATGTCAACCCTTGTGCAACGAAGCCTTCGGCGATGAAATACACCTCGTTCTGACCGATATTACGGGCACTCTCATTGTATTCGAGCTGGATCAATCCCTTATGCTCGCCGATTCTGTGCACGGTGCCGGTCAAAAGCAGGGCGGCCGGCTCACTCGCCGGCTTAATTCGCTGCTCGTACGCAAAAACGTAAAGCGCCCAGGCGCCGGCCGCAACGATAGCGATGACCTCAATGATGTCGCGCACCTTCGCGATCGCGGTGTGCGCTTCGTGACGCCTCAGCAATATTCGTAACACCTCAGCACTAAGCGATTACTGTCAAGGTCGGGCCGAGCCTCACGGCGACGACGGAACCCCTTGGTGAAAAAACCGTCGATTCGCAAAGGTGATCTTAGCTATTAATAGTTGCCGAAACGTACGCGGCGGGACACCCGCTTCCTTTGAAAACCATCGCGAAAAACAGAAGCGACCTTGAAGCGGAGGCCGGGAAGTGGGATCGGCTCGCGCCGATCCCACTCCGGACGTCTTTCCGACGTGGCTACGCGGCTATTGTTCCTTGGCGAACACAGCCTTGATCGCGTTGAGTGTCGCCCGCGGCACGCGTTTGTCTGGAGGTCGCTTCGGGAACGGGTTCCCGGCGCCAGGGAATACGTACTGTCTATCAACCGGTCTGTCCGCATTTAGCCCAAACCACGCTTCGTCCCAGTAGCAGCCTGCGAACGGGGGAGTAGGCGCAATGTTCTGTTGACCCTGGCCGTTGGAGGCGCCGCCGATTTGAAGATGTGGCCATCCGGCTTTCGCCCACTCATCGTTCCACTCGAAGTAAAAGCCGCCGGAACCAACGCCCCCTTGACTCGTCGAGTTAGCGTAGAGTTCTTCGGCGTTCGCTGTCACTTGGTCTGCGAGGAACTGGATGTTGGGATTCCCGGTGGCCGGCAAGTCGCGTACGTGTTCCCACGGAGGCTTCCCGTTTTGTTTCGGCGGAAGTCCCCAGTACGGAGCGCCGCTCCATGGTTTATTCCTGGGCCAATCCGGCGGCTGAAATGAACCCGTCGGATAGGTATTCTCGGGACAAATGTGCGATGTTTGGTCGAACGTGGCGCTCGACTGCGTCCACCAGCCCGCACTCGCTCCATACTCAGCCATGATCTCCGGCTTTTTCGTAGCTCTCTTGATCTGTTTCCAGATGTCGGTAAACGTATATCCGCGATACGAATCGATGCCCCATGCGTCGATCGTGAAATTGTTCTTCTCCCCGGCAACCAGCGTGGCCAGTTCCTGGTTTTTCACTAAGTCTACCATCGTCGTCGTGATGATCTTCTCTGAGTGGGTGGCTTTATAACCGACCCGAATCGAGTCATTGATCTCGTTAAGCCCCTTCCACCAAATCGGTTGCTCGATAAGACCTAGTGAGTTGATCTCCGAACCTATGGAGAATCCCATGACCGCCGGGTAAGCCGCATACTCCTTACTGGTAAGCTCGTAGACCGCTTTCAGGGCCTTGAACTTCGGAGGCATCAGCACATCGGCTCCGCCGAAGAAGATGCTGAGAACGACGTAAATCGGATGCCCGGGGCAACCGTTCCACGCCTTGTCGAGGAATTTATCGATCTTGCCCGTTTCGTAGGGTTTGAGTTTGTTACCATTGCCCAAATCGGGTAGGTACGGCTTGAAGCTGTCCAAGCTCACGTTGTACACTTTGACCGCGTTTACGCCCGCGGCGCACATGGCGGCGAGGTCCGGTCCCCAGATCGGCTCGTTCGCGTTGTCCAGAGGGTTTGGATCCGGGTAGTCGTCGACCTGTGTGTTACCGTAATCGGCGCCCTTGATATAGAACGGTTCGCCGTTGAGGAGAATGCTTCGGCCGCTCACCGTCCACTCGGATTTGTCGGTCGTCGCGCGGCGCGCGCCCGAATCGGCGCGGCCCGAATACTTAGACGTTGCATCGGACTGCTGGATCGCCGGCGCGCCGACCTGCGCCTGCGATCCGCCGCAGCCCGTAAAGATGAGACTCGCCGTGCAAATGGCGACTGCATAGCGGTAAGAAGCCGGCAAATTCATGTATTCCTCCTATAGCAACTGACGCCGAAGCGTATAGCAGCGGCGTGGGTACATGTCGTGCTTCGCCAGTAGCTTGGTCTATCCTGGAAGACCGCGTGCACCGCTCGCGCGCCTTGGCCCCCGACTTCGCGCCGAATGCCGAGAATTATATGGTCAATCCCGGCAAAGGGTTGTTAACGCTTACGCGACAGGACCCGGATCGGGTGCTTGGGCTCAGCGGCGGATACGCAGCGTTGGCGGAGTGCCATCCGAAGTAGTCGCCCGCTGCAGCAATGCTCACACGGCAAATCTAAATGCTGCGCCTTCGCGAACGACGCGCCCGGCCGTGGGAGCGGCGAAGTGACTGCCGATGACGAGGATCGTCTGGTCTGCCCACTCGGCGAAGAGACGCGAGCGGGTGAGCGCGGCGACCGTCGGGTCGTCGTCGCCGAACGCCCAATCGGGATGCGCCAGCTGGCACGGATGGTGGGCCATGTCGCCGGTGATCACCGCACGCTCGCCTTCGGACTCGATCGTCACGCTGACGTGGCCCGGCGTGTGGCCAACGGAAGGCGTGAGCCGGATCTCCGGCGAGATCACATAGTCCAGTTCCACTAGTTGGACAAGGCCGGCGTCGAAGATCGGCTTGATGCTATCGGCGAGCATCGCCTGCTGCTCCTCGTCGTCGTAGGTGCTCCAAAAATCGTACTCAAGCCGGCCGATCAAGTAGCGCGCCTTGGGAAAGGTCGCCACCCACTTACCGTTCTCGAGCATCGTGTTCCAGCCGACGTGATCGACGTGCAGGTGCGTGCATACCACGGCGTCGACTCCGTGGCGCGACCAGCCCGCTTCGCCAAGGCGCTGCAGGAACGGCGTTGCCAATGGCTGATCGCCGGTAATCTCGCGCGGCCGGTCGTTCCCGACGCAGGTGTCGACGACGAGCTTCAACCCCGGCGCCTCGACCAGCAGCGCATGGACGCTGAGCTTCAGCGTGGTGTCGTCGTCGCCGACGAAGTGCGGATAGAGCCACGGCAACTTGCGCAGCTCCGCGGCTGTGGCCTGCGGTATGACCTTGGCCGGCACCGGCAAATCCATCTCGACGATCCGGGTGATCTTCACCCGGCCCACTTGCCAACTAAGCATCTTCAGGGGACGCGCGAGACGCGTTACGTTTTCGCTTTGGGAAAAGACGTAACGCCAAGCGGCTGAGGAATGCCGGAAATCGTGGAAAACGGCGAGGTTTTCTTTCTCTTGTATCCTTGAACCAGACCGGAATCTTCGTTCGATTGAAAGAAGACGCCGCCTTTGACGAATCCGCTGAGGGTGGGACCGGAGATTCCGGTCGTGATCGTCGTTGACGGTGACGTCGCGCCGCTAGGATAGATGTTGACGTTATCGCTCCCGTAGTTCCCGACGTACAGGGCGTCCCGGTCGTTGAATGCCAGGCCGATAGGACCGTTCACGGCCTGAAGATTCAAGTTTTGGGCCGTCGCGGAACCAGCCCGAATAACGTACACGCGATTCTCGGAGTCCGAGGCGACGTAAACGTTATTCTTGCTGTCGATTGCGACGCCGCAGGGGTTTGGCCCCGCAGCGACGGTTTCGTACGGAACGGATTTGCCCGGCTTGTACCCTACGACGCCGCCCGTTAAGTTCGAAACGAAGACCCTGCCGGCGCCATCTACGCCGATTCCGTATGGCGCGCTAAGGCCGGACGAGATCTTGAAGAACGCCTTTGTCTTACCGGCACGATATTCCGTCACGGTGTTACTGCTCTGATTGGCGACGTAAAGAGTGCCGTTATGGTCGACGGCTAATCCGGAGGGGAAGCTCATCTTGTCCGTGATCGAACCGATCGGCGATGGGTTGACGGTCGTCGGATCGTAGATCAGGACTTGGTTGTGCTGCGGGTCGGCGACATACAGCGTCTTGACGGCCGTGCGAAGGATGTATCCGGCGTGGGTCGGCGGGGAGGCGACGCGCATCAGCGTCGGCCCGGCAACGGCTGGGCCTGGAACTAGACGGTATCCTGCCGGGACGTGAGTCGCCGATTGCGTTTGCGAGGTTGGGTTGGCAGTCAACGAACCGCCCCCGCAACCCGCAAGCACGACGCAGGCGATGGCGCACGCGGAAAGGCGTCGGGCCGAATCGTGGATCATTACATCGAACCTCCAAAGAAGGAATGGGCAGTCGCTTGACAATCGCCAGCGTTCTCCGATAAGGTTCTGAATCCGCCTTCGGATCGCCGGTGAGGTTTCGGCTATTTTTATAAAGTCGTGACTCCGTTTTGTGCGCCGACTTCGGCAAGACATGCCTGGTACCGCCGGGAGTGAAGCCGACGAGGGGCTCGCCGCGGTCATGGTGCGAAATCAGGCGAAGGTAGCTAGCCGCACGGGTCGTAGCTAGCTTTCATGGCGCGCCGGTGGATCGTGACATTTTGTATTTTAGCGGGATTGTTCGATCTGCTCGGTTTTGCAACTCTCACCGTGTTCCCATGGCGCGCCGAGTCGGGGCTGACGTTGTCATCCACGAAGGTACCGTTCGGGCGCCTAGTCACCGCCGCCCAAGGCCCGGCCGCACGCGCTGGAATACGCGCCGGGGACCTCATTGACGCTCGCGAGTACAGCGAACAGAACTATCTCGGCGTTACGAATACTCCAGTCCGTTTTCACATTCGCCGCAACGGCCAAATCTTTTTGGTTACGCTCGTACCGCAGCGGGCGCCGCTCGAATGGGGCGACCTGGTTCGTTATCTGGCAGTGCTGTGGATTCTGCTCTTCGCTCTGCTCATTGTGGCACGCGGACCGGCCACCGGTGCGACGTCACTGCTGTCGCTGGCGCTCGTGCTTCAAGCGCTAGAAACCGCGGCCGGACAGGCGTACTGGCCCGTGCCTTGGGTTGCGGCCGCCAGCTTAATATTGGCGGTGGTACTGTGGAACGGCGTGTACGTCATTTTGAGCATCTATGCGTGGCGGCCGGTGTGGGGAACGGTAACGTGCATACTTGCCGTGCTGACCGGCATACCCGACGTATTGCGGTTCTCGACAGTGGCCGGTATGTGGTTCGATCCGCAGTTTTTCTTTCCGACGTGGACGCTGGTACTGTACGCCGTACCGGTCGCACCGCTCCTCGTTTGCGGGGCGCTCGCAGCACGCGCCAGGGCCGGCTCCGACCGCCAGCGCATTGCGTGGGTTTTTGGGAGCTTCGGTGTCTTTTGGGCGATCTGGTTTTTAAGCGCCGCACCGCCGGCCTTCGGGCTGGCATTCGCGCCGTCCATAAGCACAGACTTATTAAATGCCGGCAATGCAGCGTTGTTCCTCATTCCATTAGGGATTGGCTATGCCGCATTGAGGCGCCGGTTGTTCGACATCGGCTTCGTATTGAATAGGGCTGCCGTTTTCACGGTCATATCCGCGATCGTCGTCGGCTGTTTTGTGCTGCTCGAATGGCTCCTTGGGAAATGGTTCGAGAATATAAGTCACGAGACGAGCCTCGTAGCCAACGTTGCGCTCGTTCTCATCCTCGGTTTTTCGATGCGGTATATTCACGGGTGGGTTGACATCTTGGTCGATCGCACGCTTTTTCGCAAGCGTCACAACGACGAAGCGTCGTTGGAGCGCTTCGCCGGCGAAGCGCCCTACGTTACCGACGCGGCGGTTTTGTTACAGCGTACCGTCGAAACGCTCGAACATCATGCGGATGCGTCGGCGGTGTACTTGGCGCTGGGCAACGGAAACGGTCACTACGGTGACGTTAGCGAAAACGATCCCGCCATCGTTTCGCTGCGAGCCTGGAATAAGGTTCTCGATTTACACGGGCTTCAGACAAAACTTCCAGGCGAACTCGCTTTTCCGATGATGGCGCGCGGTCGATTACTTGGGGCGCTCACGCTCGGCCCGAAAGCGTCGGGCGACGCGTACGCACCCGATGAATCCGCTTCGATTGCCCGCGTCGCCGCCAGCGTCGCCGGCTCCCTCGATCTCATGGACACCAGCTCGCGCCGAGATCAGGTATTAGAGCGCCTCGACGACCTGACGAGAATGGTCGCTGCGCTCTCGGATCCCAATCGGAAGTCGTTTGCGTCTTCTGTGGGAAAGGACTCTGGCGAATGACCAACATCACACGCCGCAGCGTTCTCAAAACCGCAGGGATGGCCGTAGCGGCCGCTCCCGTCTTAGCCGCAGCACGTCCGGCGGCCGCCGAATCCACATCGACCTCCCTCGATCGAGCAGACGCCGTGAGGATTATCAACGAAGCGCGAAAGATTGTTAACCCGGGCGGTATCAGCCGGCTTGAAACCGTCAAGATCGGCGGGATCGAGCAATTTGTCTCGATTCGTGGCCGGAGCCCCAAGAATCCGGCGCTTCTCTTTCTTCACGGAGGTCCGGGATACGTATCGATTCCTATGAGCTGGTGGTTCAGTCACCCATGGGAAGAGTACTTCACGGTCGTGCAATGGGACCAACGCGGAAGTGGCAAGACCTATCTGATCAATGATCCCGCCGTCGTTGGCCCCACGATGACCTTCGAGCGCATGGTGCACGATACAGAAGAGATGACGAAGTGGGTGCTCGGCGAGTTGAACAAAGAAAAGATATTCGTCGTGGCGCACTCTTGGGGCACCTACTTGGGGCTGCAAATGGCCAAGCACCATCCCGAGCTCCTGCACGCTTACGTCGGCGTAGCCCAAATAACCAACTCTCCCGAAAGCGAACGCCGGGGATGGAAGCACACAATGGAC
>DASXDV010000094.1:0-11064 GCA_036490465.1 Candidatus Tumulicola sp.
AGCGCTGGTTTCGTAGCCGAACGCGAAGCCACGATGAAACGTAGTATCGCAACGGTCGCACTCGGTGCGCTCGCAGTTTCGCTGCAAACGGGAGCGCTGCCGGCGCAGACACCCGCGGCGGCGACGTTCGCCTATCACAGCACCACGCAGGCACCCAGTGGCCCGGTGAGCGTCAACTGCACGGTAACGGTGGCCCCGGCGAGTCCCGGCAACGTGGCCGTCACGCTGGCGCTGCCGGGCAAACCGCCGATCACGCTCACGTTACCGGCCGGCGGTTCGGGCGCGATGCCAGCCCCGCAAGGGACGCCCAATCCCGAGCGCGCGCAGGCGCAACTGATCCTCGAGCGCGTCGCGATCCTCGGTCAGATTCGAAAATCGAAGACGCAGGGCAGCGCGCTGAAGGTGAAGATTCCGGTCCTCGCTCCGGGAGCGACGGCGCCGCTGCAACTGCCGGCGACCCTCGCGCCGGCCGCTACGGCGGCGGGCGCCACGTTGACGGGAACCGCTTCGACTCAAACTTCGGCCACCGTCGATACGCAGAAGGCCAAGATTCACGGCCTGCTGCCGGTCCGCCGGCTGGCCGAACGCGCGCGCAACGCGGTGACGCCGAAGACGGTCACCCTTCCCGACTACGTCAATGCCAGCGTCACCGCCACACTCTCGGGAACCACCCTGACCGAGTTGAGCGGGACGGTGAATCAGGCGTTGTCGGGCAACGGCAAGAGCATCGCGATTCCCGAGTCCTGGACCCTGACGAAAACGTAATGGCCGTGTGTGCCGGCGACATGACCGCGGAGGTCTTTTGTTGGCGGCCTACATGGTTTTTGCCGTCGTGAACGGGATAGAATTGGCGCTATGAAACGGCTGCCGGTCGTCCTGTTGCTAATTGCGGCGCTTTCAGGGATCGGCGTCACCACCGCATGGGCGTCCACCACCGGCACGCTGCGCGGCCGCGTCGTAGATGCCGGAACGAACGCGCCGGTCGTGGGCGCTACCGTCAGCGCCATGTCGCCCTCGCAGTCCGCGACGACCGTGACCGACGGCTCGGGATCCTTTTCGTTCCTGGCGCTCAATCCCGATACGTACACGCTCCATGTGGAGAAGACGGGGTACGCTCCGGCGTCGCAGCCGGGCGCGACCGTCTTTGCCGACCAGGCCGGCACGTTTGTGATCGCGCTGACGCCCGCGCTCAAAACGATCGGGCGGGTGACGTCGGTTGGAAACACCAGCTTGGTGCGCGCCGGAACCACGAGCGACGTGTATTCGGTCAATGCGTCGGGTCAAAAGGCGGCCCAGTCGGTGGCCGGTTCGGGTTCGCTCAACCAAGCTTACGGCGCGATTGCGAGCGTGCCGGGCGTGGCGGTTCCTTCCGGGCAGCAAGGCTGGTATCAAAGCGTCTATATCCGCGGCGGCGATTACGATCAGGTCGCTTACGAGTTCGACGGCGTCCCGGTCGTGCGCCAGTCCGACTTCGCCCCGATCGTCACGCTCTCGGCGCTGGGCCAGCAAGAAGTCCAAATCTACACCGGCGGCACGCCCGCGACGTCGAACTCGTCGGGCCTGGCCGGCTACATCAATCAGGTCATCAAGACCGGCACGAGTCCCGGGTACGCCAACGTCGACGGCGCCATCGGGACGCCGCAGTTCTATCACTTTCTCTCGGCCGAGGCGGGCGGCGCTTCGCCGGACCGTCTGTTTTCCTATTACGTCGGGCTGGCGGCGGCCAATCAAACGTATCGGTACGTCGATCAGTTCAACGGCGAAAGCGATCCGCAATATTTCTATCCGCTGAATATTCGCTCGCAAAACACGGTGTACAACATCGTCGACGGGAGCTGTACGCTGCGCCGCGGACCGGGCGGCTGCATGGGCGATCCCAACTACGGCACGTCGTACTCGCCGGGCGCGTCGTATTTTCAGGCGGCCGGTTTCGATCGCGAAAACGTGATGAACTTCCATTTCGGGATCCCGCATCATAACGACGGCGGACGCGATGACGTCCAACTGCTCTACGTCACCGGCAACATCGATTCGCAGTTCTACAGTTCGTACAACGATACGTTCTTGGGCCCGGTCTATCCGGGCGGCGTGCCGTATCTCGACTCCACCTACTACAACGGCGGAATCTTTCAGGCGCCCAATCCATCGAAGCTGGTGACCGGAGCGTTCCCGAGCAGTCCGACCAATCGCGTTTTCAATAACTCGACCGTGAACGGCACGCCGGCCAATCCCTCGCTGGTCGGCTTGAACCAGCGCGACGGCAACAACGTCGGATTTTCGGTGGAGAAGATCCAGTATCAGCGAAACTTCGACAATCACTCGTACCTGCGTTTGGTCGGGTACAGCGAGTGGTCCGACTGGCTGATCAACGGTCCCAACGGCGCGCAGCTCACGTTCGCCGCCGATCCGGCCGAATACGACGTGCTGGCGTGGATTTACGGCGCCAACGCGATCTATTCCAACCAACTCGGCTCGAAGAACTTGTTCACCGCGAGTCTCGCCTACAATTCGCAAACGCTGCAAACCTACGACGCGGAGTTCGCCAGCGGCGGGCCGAACTCGCGGCCGCCCACCGGCCTAGGCACGATCATCTCGAGCTACGTCGGCAAGAACGGCAGCTGTTACAATTTCGTCAACGGCAAGCAATGGAGCTGTTTCGATGCCGGGAGTCAGGGCGGCTTGTTCGGCAGTGCCGAGCGCGGTTGTCCGCAGCCGCAAAACGTTCCGTACATCTGCCTCACCCCCGGAACCGCCCCCGCCAATTCGCCGGCGGCGCAAGCCGGCGCGCATTGGGTCATGACCGAAGACGGCCGGGCCGCGCAGTTCGACGGCGTGCGCCCCTATTTTGGTTCGGTGGCCGTAACCGACGTCTGGACGCCCAACGATCGGCTCTTGATCAACCTTGGCGCGCGCGTCGATAACTTCGTCTACAAGTTCGACGACACGGTGAGCGGATTTCCAGCCCGCGCGTTTTGGTTCAACGCGTTCAACAACGAGAACTGCGGCGCGCCGGCGCAGGACCCGGTGTCGCGCTGGAACGGGCACGACTTTGGCCCCTGCCCCGCCGGCTTCACGCCGATGACGCAGCCCGGAGTCGGTTTGAGCAACGACGTGCCGGCGAGCACGTCGTACTGGGAGTTCTCTCCGCGCGTCGCCGCTACGTACACGCTCAATCCCGATAACGTCCTGCGCGCGTCGGCCGGCAAGTACGTGCGCGCCGCCGCGACGTCGTCGCAAGAGATCAACGATCGCGAGCAAGATCTGCCCGATCAGCTTGCGGGCTTCTACAAACTGGGCTACACGACGCCCTATCACGAGAATCTGCCGGACTCGTCGTGGAACTACGACCTCTCGTGGGAGCATCATTTCCGCGGTACCAAGCTCTCGTTCAAAGTGTCGCCGTTCTATCGCGCGACCAGCAATCAGGTGCAGTACTTCGCCATCGATCCGGCAACCGGGATCGTGGCGGGAGTCAACGTCGGCAAACAGGTCTCGACCGGCGTAGAACTGTCGCTGCAGGGCGGCGATATGACCAAAGACGGTCTGTCATTCCTGCTCTCGTACACCTATACCGACAGCCGGATCAAGTACGCGCCGGTCGCCAACGGCGTCCGCGTGCTCGACAGCCTCAATGCCGCCATCGAACAGTACAACTCCTACACGCGCGCCTGTGCCGGCTCGGCGGCGCAATCGACGATTTGTGGCGGCGGTCTCTATGCCGGCAACGCCAATCCCGGCTTCAACAATCCCGGGCACGTGCACGTCAATAATCCCTACTACAATGCCGCGCTGCAGCCGCTGATCGACAAGAACGCGTGGTTCACGACCTACGACGTGATCCCGACGGCATTCGCTTCGGCCAACGGCTTTGCGGTACCCGACGTCGCGACGCTCGTGTTGAATTACCGGCACGGCCGTTTCAGCATCACGCCGAACCTCACGTACAACTCCGGCTCGTATTACGGCTCTCCGCTGGTGTGGCCGGGCTACGTCCCGCAGTCGTGCAAACGCAATCCGGCGCAGAACCCGGTGGCTCCGGGCGCGAGCTGCGACGGCTCCTACCAAAACGCCGCGGGAACGACCCTTTCCCCCGGCGCGATCTTTCTGCCCGACCCGTACACGCACCAGTTCGATTCGCTCGGATCGCTCCGCCAGCCGTGGCAGCTCACCCTGAACCTGCAAGCCAGCTACGAAGTCAATGCGCACGCGACCGTCACGGTCACCGCCTCGAACCTCTACAACCAGTGCTTCCAGCGCGGCTACGCGTGGGACGACTCGAACATCTGCATGTACTCGAATCTCCCGTCGAACATCTTGGCGCCGGCGGGCAACTTTCTGCAAACGCCGCCCATCCAACTCAAATATCCCTACGGCCCATGGTCGAACCAAACCGAAGTCGGCTACACCGCTGTCAAACAACCCTTCCAACTCACCGTCGACCTAAACCTCCGCCTCTGACCCCGCCCGCTCAGCTCAAGCTCCGCGCCAAAGGCGCGCACCCTGTCAGCACGAGCGGAGCGCCGCAGGCGTGCACCTGTCATCTCGAGCGGAGCGCCGAAGGCGCGCAGTCGAGAGAGCCGCATGCTAGACGCTCCCTCGACCGATGCTCGTCAGGCTCGTGCGTGGTGCGCAGCAGCGAGCGCGCGGCCAGGATGGGAGACGGTATCAGACGGTACGATTTTGGGAGCCGGGGGTTTGTCATAATGTCACTGTTATGGTAACATTTTGACTGTGCCAAAAACCCATCTCGACCCCCTCTTAGAACTAGCAGCCGAGAATGAAGGCCTCGTGACCACTCGGTCCGCGGCCGAAGCAGGCATCAGCCGCCGAACCTTGGTCGGTATGGTCGAACGCGGCCGGCTGGAGCGCCTTTCGCGTGGCGTCTATCGACTCGTTCACTCGCATCGCGATCCGCTCTCTCCGTATCGTGAAGCGATCTTCTGGGCCCAGTCGCATCGAGGCCCGCGCGTGGCTCTTTCACATGAGACGGCCCTCGCGGTCCTTGGCCTCACCGACGCGAACCCGTCGACGATCCAACTTACGGTTCCGCCGTATGCTCGGCTCCGTCGCAGTGTGCCCGCGCGGATCGCGATCCACCGGGCGATTCTCGACACCACCGATGTCATCGAACATGAGGGATTGCCCGTCACATCGGTTTCGCGAACCGTTCTCGATCTTGCGCGAAGCGGCAACCTGCGCTTTGCTAGCGACGCCATTGTGCAAGCGCGCCGCCAAGGCTTTATTACCGAGATCGAAAGTCGCCGGCTAACGAAGGAATTGAAAAGAGTCTATGCCACGTGAGCGCCTTGACAAGGCTCTTTTCCGCGTAGCGAGAGAGACCGATGTCGACGAACTCAGGCTGCGCCGTTGGGTCTCGTTTCTCGCGCTATGCGGCGTACTTCAACGAGCGATCGATGAGGATGTCATCACCGACTACCACCTCAAGGGTGGTGCGGCGCTTGAGTTGCGATTTGCCGATCGGGCCCGTACTACGAAGGATGTGGATATTGGCCTGCCCGGCAACGGCCGTTGGGATCGATTTGCGGCGCTCGAACGCGCTGCCGCGCTGGGATTTGACGAATTCACATTCCGCGTGAAAGTTCCACGTGACCTCGAGCTTGTCGACGCGGTGCGCGTTGACGTCGCAATCACCTACCGCGGCCGCGGGTTTCAAACCATTCAGATCGATCTTGGTCCCGCTGATGAACCGACGGTAGAACTTGTCGCGCCGACGATCAGAGGTGTTGCCGAACTCGGTATTCCCGTCATCTCGCCGGTACGCTGCATTACCCTCGATATTCAGATTGCTCAGAAGCTCCATGCGTGCACAAACCCCCGAGTCCTCGAAGGCGAGAATCGCGCAAGAGACATCCTTGACGTCCTTTTTCTGAACATGATTGGTCAGCTCGATCCAAAAGCAGTACAGTCCGCCTGTATTCGCGTCTTTGATCAGCGTGCGGAACATGGGTGGCCACCATCCCTTAACGTTCCGCCGGCGTGGAGAGTTGAGCTTGTATCGCTCGCTGCGGAGCAGACCCTGCCATTCACTACGGGCGACGAGATAGTAGCCGCTTTCGAGACCATCTACGATAGAGTCGTTCGAGCATGAGCTTTAGCGCCGTACGGCGCGCAATTGTCATCTCGAGCGGAGCGCCGGACGCCTGAACCCTGATCTCTAGGTATCCCATTCGCGGTACGATCGCAACGGTGGCCGCGATCAGCCCCCGCGTCCCTTTCTATCGTCGAGCTAGGTGCACGGAGGCGTCCTTAAGGCTGACGAAGAGGGGCCCGTGGTACGACGGAGCGTTCTCTGGCTTGTGGTCGCCTTATTTGTGACCTTTCGATAACCTATTATTGCGGAGACCGATCAAGAACGGCCGGTTTGGCCGAACATCTTCGGAATCCGGATAGAATCTGATGCGAGTACGTATCGCGTGGGTTCTGAAATTCTTTTACGGCTGACAATCACAAATAAGACCGGCCAAACGTACTATGTGGAATCGTGGCCTTCATGCCGCCTAATCTCACTGGTGATCCACGATCCTTCCGGACAAGAGCTACCATACCGAGGCGGTGATGCGGCTTTCCGGTATGTCATCCTCGGATACGAGGTCGGCCCCGGACAAAGTATTCAGCCGTCACTCGTCCACGCAGATAACGTCCCAACCCCGTGGGAAAGTATTGCGGACTGGCACTACGACCTAACTACGCCCGGAACTTACACTATTCAGGTGGTCTCGAAGATTGAGGGGTACCAGTCGCTCCCTGATAGAGCCGTCTTCTTTCGGGACGACAGGAACAACCTTCGAACATCCTGAGAATAACGATCATCCCCTAGCGACCGCAATGCTTGCGCCTTCTCATAAGGGAGGAACACGGTTTGAAACGCATACGACGGGCCCTACTGTTTATACTGGCGCTTTCAATGTTTACTGCGAGCAGTATCTCCGGACGCTCAGCTTTGGGAGACTATGTCCCGCCTGTCCGCGATGGAGTCTTTACCCTACGCATTGAAACGGATCGAAAAGCGTACTCGGTAGGCGATCCGATAATGCTGAGTCTAAGGATCACCAATATTAGCGGGTCTCCAATGACCGTCGTAAGATACGTTCCCTGGGAACTCAGCACGCTGTATGTGACTCGGGATGGAACGAAGCTTACAGAAGGACAAAGAGGGACTGGCGAGCGCTATTCCCTTGCCAATACCTATCAGCTTCAACCTGCGGCAAGCGTCCTAATGCGCGTTTGGGAAAATTGCAGTGACGAGCCGAGATACTGGCATAAGATTACGAACTGGGGATATGCGTTCAGCGAACCGGGAAACTATTCCATTGTGGCAAGTTTGAATCTCTTGGAGGAACCTCAAGTTCCGATAAGCTTTTCAGGACTTCCGGGACTGATCGATCGAATACGGTAAACATTCAAGGTCACCAATAGGGAGCATTTACTGAGGGCTTACACCCGCCGTTCGTTCTTCGACTGCGTCCCCTTTGGGGACGCCGCTCAGAATGACAGATCGGCACAAGCGCCGCGCACTTGTCATCTCGAGTGCTTCGACTACGCATGCTCCGCTCAGCACAAGCTCCGCGCCTAACGCGTAGTCGAGAGAGCCCCACGCCCCCGATCGGGATGACAATTGGCTGTGCACGTTCAGGTCGGCAGAAGGTCCGCGCGGAGGTGTGCATTGACAGAGTTCTTGCGCGTGCTGCGCAGGTTCGGCTCGTTCTTCGACTGCGTCCCCTGCGGGGACCCCGCCCAGAATGACAGATCGGCACAAGCGCCGCGCACCTGTCATCTCGAGCGGAGCGCCGAAGGCGTGTAGTCGAGAGAGCTGCATGCTAGACGCTCCCTCGACTACGCGTGCTACGCACGCTTCGCTCGGGATGACAGGGTGACGGCACGAGCTGCGCACGCTCCGCTCGGGATGACAGGGTGCCAGCGCGTGCTACGCACGCTCCGCTCGGGATGACAGGGTGATGGTGCGTGCTTCGCACGTTCGGTTCGGGATGACAGTGTGACGGTGCGTGCTGCGCATGTTCCGATCGTTCTTCGACTGCGTCCCCTGCGGGGACTCCGCTCAGAATGACAGAGGGAGACTCCGCTCAGAATGACAGAGAGTGTTGCGCACAAAGCGCGCGGTTCTTCGACTGCGTCCCCTTTGGGGACTCCGCTCAGAATGACAGTGAGGCGGGGGACTCCGTTCGGAATGACAGCGCGTCGCTGCTCACAATGGTGGGACGGGGTGACAGGGTGAGTTGTGGTGGGGCGCGTATGCGGGGTTGATGGAGCAAGCGACGGTTACTTCACGCACTTCGCGCGGCGAACGTTGGGTCGTGCTGGGAGCGGGGTTCGTGGTGATGTCGGTTGCCGGAGCGATCTTCTCGTGGAGCCTTTTCACCCGGCCGCTCGTCGCGTTCTTCGGATGGACGAGCGTGCAAGTCGCGCTGGTTTTCTCGCTGACGATCGTGTTTTTTGCGGTCGGTGCGGTGGCGGGCGGCTTCGCGCACGACCGGTTTGGTCCGCGCGGCGTCGCGGTGGCCGGCGCGCTGCTGTGGGGCGCCGGAAGTTTGCTCGCCGGACTCGGGCTGGAACGGTTCGGGCTGTGGTGGCTCTATCTGACGTATGCCGCGATTGGCGGATTCGGGTGCGGAATGGTCTACGTCGTGCCGGGCGCCGCGATCGCCAGGTGGTTTCCCGAGGAGCGCGGTTTGGCTAACGGCGTGATGCTCGGCGGCTACGGTCTGGGTTCGCTCGCGTTCAACCTCATTGTCGGTTCGTCGGCTTCGTTCAAACACGTCGCGAACGTCGCCAACGCGATCGTCGAGGCGCGCAATGCGTCGACCGCCATGGGGCACGCCTTCACGATTTCATCGAGCGCGGTCCACGCCGACATCGCCGTGATCGGCGCCATCTTCGCGTGGTCGGGGATCGTTTTTCTGATCGTCGGCGGCGGGAGCGCGCTGTTGATCCACTCGCCGCCGGCGGGATACACGGTCGCGAAAGCGGCGGCGAAACTTGCCCTCGAGCGCGATTTCAAACCGCGCGAAATGCTGCGGACGCGCGCGTTCTATATGATGTGGACGGTCGTCTTCGTGGATGCGACCGTCGGGCTCGCGCTCTTTAGCAACGCGGTCCCGATCTATGCGAGGGTCGCCGGGCTGACGGCCGCGTTCGCGACCGTCGTCTTCGGCACGATCTCGGCCGCCAACGGCATCGGGCGATTTCTGTGGGCGTGGGTTTCGGATTTCGTCGGACGACGCGCGTCGCTCTCCATCTGTTTTGCCCTGCAAGGGCTCGCGTTACTGTGGATCGTGTTTGGGCACTCCGCGATCGCCGCGCCGGTGGGCTTCACGGTCGTGCTGCTGTGCTTCGGCGGGATTTTCGGGATCACACCCGCCGTGATGGCCGATTTTTACGGCACGCGCTATCTCGGCGAAGATTATTCGTTCATCATCACGGCGGCCGCCGTCGCCGGGATTATCGGACCGCTCGCGGCGGCCTGGTCGGAGGATGCGACCGGCCATATCACGGGCTGGATCCCCATCGCGGCGGTCGCGATGCTGATCGGCGCGATCGTGCCGCTGCTTGCCGGGCGGCCTCCGGCGCCGAGCCGTTCTGGCTGATGCGCCTCCCCCAGCGGAAAAGCGGCGGCAACGGCAAAACGGCCCGGCATTGAATTGAATTGAAAAAGAGAGAGGGAGATCTCAGATGACGCCTACTGGAGTGCCCTTCGTCATGTATCCGGTAACCGACATGGCGCGAGCCGTCGCCTTTTATGGAGACTCGCTCGGACTGAAGAAGAGCGGGTTGGAGTCGGAGTACTGGGTGGAGTTCGACGCCGGCGGCACGACCTTCGGTATCGGCAACTTCGAGCAGTGCGGGAAGCCGGGGACGGCTCAGTCGATGTCGTTGGAGGTCGCCGATATGACGGCGGCGCGCGCGGACCTCACGGCGCGCGGCATCGAGTCGAGCGATCCCTTCGAAACGCAGATCTGCTTTATCTCAATGGTCCGCGATCCCGACGGCAACCAGATCTGGCTGCACCAGTCCAAACCGCGCTGATCGTTAGAAATCCGTGTCGGGCATGCGCCCGTCGGCGGGCTGATTGGCGAAGAACTGCGCCTTTTCGGGCGCTTGGATCGGGACGAATGCGCGCGGGGATTGGGTGAAGTCGAGGCAGTCGCCGGCCGGCGACTTCGCCCGCTTGTCGGCCGCCGCCATGCGGGGTAACCCGAACAGATCCTCGGCGAAGCGCAGCACGCTGGCGGTTTCGTATTGCACGTGCGAGACGTAATTTTGTTTGGCGTACGGCGATATCACGAGCAACGGAACCCGGAACCCGAGCCCGTCGAAGTCCTTGTGCGGCGGCGGCACGTGATCGTAGTTTCCGCCCCAGTCGTCCCATTGGACGAAGATGACGGTCGAGTCCCAGAACTGGCTATTGCCGACCGCGTTGACCAGCGACGTCACCCACGACGGACCGTGTCCGCCGCCGCACGCCGGGTGATCGGAGTCGGGGCATAGCGGCGTGATCCAGGTGAAGCTCGCCAACTGGCCCTTGGCGATATCGGTCAAGAACTTTTTCTGCTGAATGATGACGTTGGACCAGTCCGGACCATTATAGATATGGTTGACGGCCTGATACGACGACCAATAGCCGCCCAACGGCTTGTTGTACTTGCTCGTGTAGAAGCGCCAGCTCAGTCCGGCTTGATCGAGTTCGTCGCCCAGCGTCGTGTAGTCGAAACAGGCCGTCTGCGGCCGGCCCAACGTCCGTTGCGCCGTGAGCGTCGTCACCAGATCGTTGGGGCCGCCCGGACAACCCCAATATGTGCTGGGGATGTTCGCGCTGGCCTGCGCCTGCGCGGCGATCACGTATTGATGCGCGACGAAGCTCTCGTCGAGCTGCGACGCAAACATCCGATCGGCCAAGACCCACTCGTGCGCCATATCGAAATACGGCTTCGTCTCTTTTTGCGGAACGTAGACGTATTGCGGGTTTGGGTACGGGTCGCGGTACGCGGCCTCTTTGTTGAAGCCGTCCATCTTGCAATGCGTTCCGGG
>DASXDV010000104.1:0-5626 GCA_036490465.1 Candidatus Tumulicola sp.
ACTCGCAATCGCCTTTGAGACGTAAGAAGTGCGCGTCGCGCCAGGACGGCTCGTCGAGCGGTTCGGCGGTAAAGCCGAATGCCAGCGCCGGCCGCTCCGCGATCGTTTCGCCGAAGCGCTCGAAAACGTGGCCGATCTCGAAGATGGAAACGGGCGTATCGGCGTTTGCAACGTACGCGATCAAGCCGTCGGCCAAAGAGGCGCGCAGGTAGCGCTGATCTTCGGAAAGCGGATTGAGAACTTCGACCGGTGCCGCGTCGAAGGGCAATCCGGTTCGAGCCGCCGTGTCGAGCGGTTCGCGGCCATGCAGCGAGTGGGTGATGATTTCGCGATAGCCGAGTGCGGCCAGCGCGTGGGCGAGCGCGCTTTCGCGTTCGAACGGCTCGCTCGAAATCGCGTGCGCGGGAATCGCCGGAACCACCGCTTCGATGCGGTCGTAGCCTTCCATTCGAGCGACCTCTTCGACGAGGTCGGCGGCGATCGCGAGGTCACCGCGCCAGGGCGGCGGCGTCACGTCCAGTTCGTGCTCCGACTGCGCGACGTCGCAACCCAACGCCGCGAGATGCCCGGCGATCCGCTGCGCCGGCAGCGTGAGCCCGAGCAACCGTGCGACGTCGTGCGGTCGCAACCTAACCGGCTTCGCCGCGGTCGGCGATGCGCCGAAGACGCGCGGGCGAAACGCTTTCGCACCGAGCGCGACGAGCAGTTGGGCCGCGCGGGCCGCACCCACATCGCCGGCAAACGGGGGCAACGATCGTTCGTGGCGTGCCGAGGCTTCGCTGCGCAGGCCGAGTGCTTTGCTCGTGCGCCGGATGCGGGCGCTGTTGAAAGAGGCCGCTTCGAGCACGACCGCGGTGGTCTCGGCGCCGACTTCGCTGTTCGCGCCGCCCATGAGGCCGGCGAGTCCGAGCGCACCTTGGCCTCCGGCCACGACCAGTGCCTGCGGCGTCAGCGTGCGTTCCACGCCGTCGAGCGTTACGAGCACCTCTCCGGCGCGGGCGTCGCGCACGGTCAGCTCGGCGCCGCCGGTCTTGGCCGCATCGTAGAAGTGCAGCGGCTGCCCGGTTTCGAGCATCACGTAGTTCGAAACGTCCACGACGTCGTTGATCGGACGTTGTCCCGCTAGAGCCAAGCGCACGCGCATCCACGCCGGGGCCGGTTTCACGGCGACGCGTTCGAAACGTTGCGCGACGAAGCGCGAACAGTCGGACGACTCGAGCGTGACGTCGATCGCCTCGCCAAATGGTTCCTCATCCCGCCCGGGATTTTCGAACGACGGGAGCCGCAACGGCACGGCGTACGAGGCAGCGAGTTCGCGCGCGATGCCGATCACGGACATCGCGTCGACCCGGTTCGCGGTCACCTCTACGTCGAGAACCGCGTCGCTCAGACCGAAGAGTGCGACCACGTCCGCTCCGAGTTCGCAGTCCGGATCGAGTTGTAAGATGCCGTCCTCGAACCACTCGGCCGGCAGCGCCAACTCGTCGGCCGAGATCATCATGCCCTCGGAAGCGACCCCGCGCATCGTGCGCGGCGCGATCGTGAGTTGCGGCAAGTGCGCGCCGATCGTCGCCACCGCAATGGTTTGCCCGGCGGCGACGTTCGTGGCGGCGGTTGCGATCGTCAGCGGGCGTTCGCCGGCGACGTCGACCTGAGCCACTTGAAGCCGGTCGGCATTGGGGTGCTTTTCGAGACGGGCGATTCTTCCCACCACGACGCCGTCGATGTTGGGACGCGCTTCGATGGCGTCGACCGGGAAGCCCAGCATCGCCAACCGGTCGGCGACCGCGGCCGCATCGGCCGGAAGGTCGACGAATTCGCGCAGCCAGGCGAGTGGAACACGCATTGAAGTCGTCTACGCCTCTATTGGAGTTGTTCGAGAAAGTTGGGGTCGCTGTTGATGAAGCGCCGAATATCGTCGACGTCGTAGCGCGTCAGGCCGATTCGTTCGGCGCCGAAGCCGAAGGCCCAGCCGGAATAGACGTCGGGATCGTAGCCGGCCTCGCGCAACACGTTGGGATGCACCATCCCAGCGCCGCCTAGCTCGATCCATCCGGAGCCGCCGCACATTCCGCAACTTCCGCCGGCGCCTCGGCAGCGCGGACACGTCGTGTCGACCTCCGCGCTCGGCTCGGTGAACGGAAAGAACGACGGGCGAAAGCGCACGTTTTGGGCGGGCCCGAAGAGACGGCGGCACATCCCGACAAGCATCCCTTTGAGATGGCCGAAGTGGATGCCCTCGGCGATCAAAAGCCCTTCGATCTGATGGAACTGAAATAGGTGCCGCGCGTCGACCGCATCGCGCCGAAAGCATTTTCCGGGGGCGACGATCGCGATCGGGGGCTGGTGCGCTTGCATCGTGCGAACCTGCATCGGCGACGTGTGCGGCCGCAACAGCAGCGTGTCGGTGAGCCAGAACGAGTCGAAACCTTCGCGCGCCGGGTGGTCGGCCGGAATGTTCAGCGCGTCGAAGTTGTAGTAGTCGGGCTCGGCTTCGTTGCCGATGACGACCGCGAATCCGTGCTCGCGAAAGTAGGCGCACGCTTCTTCGACGATCCGGCGTACCGGATTGATCGACCCTAGGCCCGGAGCGGTCCCCGGATACGTTACGTCGATCGCGGCAGCGAGATCGACGTCGAAATCGCGGGATTCGAGGCGCGCGTGCGCCTGCGCGAGCTCCGCCTCCATCGCCTCGACCGCTTCGTTGATGGTCTTCCCCGCTGCCGGCCGTGCGCCGGCCGGCAAAGCCCCGATCGCACGCCGCAGCTGCGTCACCTCGCCGCTGCGTCCGAGATACGCCACCCGGACCGCGTCGAGCGCGCGGGCGTCCGAACTTTGGCTTAAGGCGCCGGCGAATCGCTCGCGCAAGCCGGCGATCCGAGCGGCCAAGTCGTTCATCGGGTTAGTGGATTCCAAGCTGCCCTCACGCGTGACGTCTCGTCGGAGAAATTGAAAAACGCCCGGACGTTCTCACTCTTACCGGGCGCTTTCAAAACTGACGGTGATTTCTCCGGTCGCCGCGTGCTGCGTCGCGCTCTGCGCGCCGCCGGCGACCCAGACAGCGTGCCTACTTTTAGCTCGCGCTAGGCACCGGATGAGAATGGCGATAGGCCAGATAGGCGTCGATCGAACCAGTTTGGGCAAAGAGCTTCCAGAAGAAAGTCGCGGTCATCGTGCGCTCGGTCTCCTTCTTAAGCCGTCGGCTCCGGGGCGGCCGGTCTCGAGGAATGACGTGAGTATAGCATGGGACTTTTAGCCTCGGTAGTCTTGACTTTTTTAGTCGTAAACACTGTCTTGACAAGCGGGCCGAGGGGGCTCTCCGAGTGATCCAGCGGTCGCCGTATAGAGAGCGATCGAGCCGGCGATTGCCGCATTGAGGCTCTCGGCACCAGCGTCAATGGGGATCCCGATAAGCCGTTCGCAGCCGGCCTCCCAGCGCTCCAATCCGCGCCGTTCGTGACCGACGACCAGCGCGCTGCGAGCCGGCCAAGCGACGCTACCCAGGGGGGTGCCCCCGCTGCGCAGCCCGAGGACCGTGAAGCCCGCACCGGCTGCCGCGCGGAAGACGGATTCGGGGTCGCAGCGGGCTACCCGAAGGCGAAAGAGCGCGCCCATCGCGCCGCGCACGACCTTGGGATGGTACGGATCGACGCCGCGGCTCCCAAAGACGACGCCGAGGGCGCCGAAGGCGTCGGCCGAGCGCAAGAGCGTGCCCGCGTTCGCGGGGTCGTTGAGGTCGCCCAGAACCAGCAGCACGCCGGCGCGCTGGATGAACAGCTCCTCGAGCGGGCGCAGGCGGGTCGCCGCGACGGCCAGGAGGCCGGTCGGCGTCGCGACGTCGGAGAGCGCCGCCGCCGCACGGGGGTCGATCAAGAACGTCGGCGTCCCGGCGGCGTCGAGCGCGCGCGCAAGGGGACTGCTTTCGAAGGCGTCTGGGGTTACGTAGAGTTCTCGGATTTCGACGCCGCTGCGCTGGGCTTCGGCCAGCAGAGTGGGCCCCTCAAAGCCGAAGCAGCCTTGCTCCCGCCGGCCTTTGACGGTCCGCAAAGCCTGAACCTCGGAGAGACGAGCGGCGCGATTGCCCAGCGGTTTGGCCATCGTCGGCCTAGCGTCGACGCATTCGCGCCGTGACCCACGCGCGGGTCGCGATCATGACCAAGCCGGCGAAGATCGCGGCGAGTGCGATCGCGATCTTGTCGTTGAAGTGATGCGGCACGAGCAGGCCGACCAGCAGGTACACCGCGATGACGAAGATGGCGGCGAAGTATACGAGCCAACCGATCTCGGTCCGAATCGGCGACTGGGGCGGCGGCACGGAGAACAGATACGAGGCGCGGTGCCGCGGTTCCGCCAACTCTGCTTCATGACCGATTTTCCGCGCGTCGTCGCTTCCGAACGGATTTTCGAAGGACGCGTCTTCGGCGTGCGCCGCGACGAACTGCGTTACGACGACGACTCGGTTCACCGTATCGACGTCGTGGAGCATCGAATCTCACTGGCCATTTTGGCGACGCCCGCTCCGGACCGGCTCGTCCTCGTGCGCCAATACCGGCACCCGGCGGTCCGCGCGCTCTGGGAAGTCCCGGCCGGCACCGCCGAACCGGGCGAGGATCCGCTGGCCGGCGCGATCCGCGAGTTGCGCGAGGAGACGGGGTATCGGGCGGCCAGCATGACCCCGCTCGAGGCGCTCTATACGACGCCCGGCTTCTGCGATGAAATCATGTATTTCTACCACGCCACCGAGCTGTCGCCCGGAGAGCAAGCGCTCGACGAAGACGAACGGATCGAGGTTGCGACGGTCTCGAGCGCGGACGCTTGGCGCTTAGTGAGTAACGGCGAGATTGCGGACTGTAAGACCGTCCTAGCCCTGCTCTGGCTGGAGAGCGGGCGAGGTGAAGTTCGCGGAGGCTTCGACCGATAGTAGTGATATCGGGAAAAAAACGCGCCGTACGCAGCGCGGGAAATCGGCCTTGGAGGAAGTCGTGGAAATACCTAGCGACATCGACGCCGTGCTTAAACGATTGCTCGAACCGTGCCAGGACGGCACGAACTCCGTGCTCGCTTCAGAAGACGAGGCGTATTTGAATTCGCTGATCGGCTCGATTCGGGCCGGCCGGCGCGCCGTTTTAATCGTCGAAGATGCCGACGAGCGGCTCAGGTATATGTTCAGCAACGCCACGCGCGCGGAAGCCGTCACCATGCTAGGTAAGGTGGTGGAAGCTACTGGACGCCGCCTCGCCGACGGCGACGACTAGGCGCGTCTGATTTCTCCAGCTCGTCGTCGCCTTCGGCCTCATTTACGGGCCGTAAACTTCGGCCTCGGCTCCTCGATCTGAAAAAATCATACGGGCCTAGTCCGAACGCGGGGCTTCGTTAATCTACTAGCGAGAGTTCGTCGATTTTGCCGTCTTTGGTGAGTGCGAAGCGGTAGTGATAGCGCGCGTGCGGGTACTGCACGATGAACTCGTAGAGCGTGTCGCCGTTGGACTCGGCGGTGCTGGAGACCGGCACGATCGTCTGGAGTTTACCCAGCGCGGCGAAATCCGAACTGGTCACTAAATCGTCGGTGAGATAGGCCGAGAACGTCGCCGTCAACTGCGTGCGGTCGACGTTCTTTTCGGCCAGG
>DASXDV010000125.1:0-6379 GCA_036490465.1 Candidatus Tumulicola sp.
CGCGAGCGTCGTAGTCATCGAATACAACTCGACTTTTGGGAGAGACGCTTCGCGGACGATCGCTTATAACCCGGAACACGTCTGGCAAAAGACTCGATACTACGGGGCGAGCTTGCCGGCGTTAGAAAAGCTCGGGCGACGACTCGGTTACGCCCTGATCGGTACGGATCGCCGTGGCATCAACGCGTTTTTCGTACGGCGCGATCTCTTGGCACTTTCCGGCTTTCCGGAACTATCTGCTTACGACGCGTGGCGACCCAACAGGCTTATTGGACTGTTACCGGCAGGGTCAGGGGTATTCGTTGACACGTGAGTCGACGGATTGCAGCCCGCCACGATTCTGTCGGTTCGCACCCGTGGGCCGAGTCGGCTTTTCCGGATCTCGAGCTAAGTGCTACGGTCGAACTAGAGGGGGCCGTCGTTGGAACGCAAATCGTGATTGCTGGCTATCCGGCGTTTCAGCTCGCTCGAATCGAATGGCGCATTGCGGAGCTTGACACCGTCATTTCATGAGGGAACGGTCAGCGCCAATCGTTAACGAGATCTGACCATGCGCAATGTCCTTTTGATCGCCGCGATCATCTCTGAGGCTTGGTCGCTACCAGGCTGCGCTAGACACAACGCGGCTACACCCTTCCAGATAACTGACAGTCGCGCGCAGCCGCGCTTGCGCTAGTTAAGGCGCGCAACCCCACGCTGCTCGCGACCCTGAACGAGGGCGTCGTCGTGAACACATCCAGGGGCTCAACAACGAAGCAGCACCCCTTTTTCTGCCCGAATGAAGTTATTGTCAGCGGTTTAGAGACCTGGGGCAATGCCCCGAATAGTACCGATTATGGTGCCATCAGTCGCTCGTGGCGAGTCGACCTGACGAAGAGCCTAGTGCAGGGCCCGATCCAGAAAGATACCAACGACATCCCCAGGGAATTAAATGCGATCGAAGCAGGTGCCACGGCAACTCCCGAATCTGTTCCACGCTGTCTAGACGGAAGGCAGCCGCTTCTGCTCGATCCGGGCACGCTGCCGGACGAAAATGTTGAAGACCAATAGAGGGTGCGCGGACTCGCGCAGCCACGGGCCCTCGTTTTAAAAACCCTTCGATCGCGTAGCAGGCTAAGCGACTTCGAGTATTCTGGTCCCACCTATATCGAACAGAGGCTGACCCAGACCGAGGCGATCTGCAGCAGAGTTCCAATAGTGATCGACGCAATTCCCATGTACCCGAACACGTCGTGGCGAACATCAATACGCTTTTCGTCCTCGCTTTGCTGTGCGAGGAGAATTGCGGGCGCACGACTACGCAACCTAAAGGGCATCCCCCAGAAAAAAATCAGCAAGACGCCAATGAGGGTAAGTACTGCGGCCGAACTCGCTAGAATGCCGGCTAGAAGTCTCATTTTCTGATATTCCCCAAGGCTCGCGGGATACCTGAACCCAGTGATTCACTCTTTGACTAGTTAGGGAGCCAGCCGAATGTCGTCGAAGGGCGGCCAAATGCGAGCTAGAGTTGTCGTGCCCGGCCTGTGTTTTGCCGCCGGCCTCATCGTCGTTGTCGTTTCACATGCTGCCTTTCCTCCGGTAAACCAGCGACTCGGCGTTATGCCTTCTGACTATGGCTTGGTTGTGGGGCTTGCGTTGATAACCGTGGGCATCGCTGCACTATGGCTCATAAAATTTGCGGCGTTACCGGTGACGCGGATCGTAGACCCAGGAAAGCAGCAAAAATACCAGAGCTGGGGCTGGGTGAAGCCGACAATCCAGATACTGCTCTGCGGCGTCGGGATTGCAGGGGCCGCGCTTCGGGCATTTCCTATTCGAATGGACGGCCCGCATGAAAACTGGCCAATACTCGACGCTACGACTCTCGCGTGGCTAGCCCCGATCGTGATTGCTTTTGTTTTGCCCAATATATCCGAAATAGCTTGGGCTGGGTTTTCAATTAAAATCCGAGAGTTGCGCGAGGCGTCAAAGAGCTATGAAGATGCACTTGATAACTTGGCCAACGTAGCTCAAAACTGGTCTACGTCACTTGCAATTTACGCATGTAAAATGAGCCGCCAACCTCCCGAACGGCTGCTGGAATCCAAGGACAGCATTTATGCCGACTACATTCGTGATCGCATGGGTGAGGCATACGAAATGCTCGCTACTAAGCCGGGCGAGACAGTACGCCTTGGCTTGTGGCTATTTGATCCCGAATCCAAGGAAATCACTTTTGCGCGGGGATTTCGACTAAAACCCAAGCAAGAAAAATATAACCCCGGTGAAGGAATGATAGGAAAGTCATTCACAGAGAACCGTTCCTTTAACGAGGCCGATGTTCGAAACGTCCCGTCATACGTCTCAAGTCGCGGAGACGACGAGCCGCCTTACCGCGCGGTTCTGTGTCAGCCAATATGCTGGGACGGCAAGGCGATCGGCGTTATCACTGTGGACCGATCAGCGACCGGGTTCTTCGACTATGTGAGCCTTCAGGTAACACAAGGTTTGGCATCACAGTGCGCCCTCGCGCTAAAATTGTATGAGTCGCGGAATGACTTATTTATCGATGACTAAAAGCCGACAGCCTTTTTGACGGCCTCGCGAGCACGGTTAATCACGACACCAGTACTAGATTCAGTGATTTGGGGCACCTGCGCTTCCGACGCCGACGCGATTTGCCGCAAAACGTTGATGGCAGCGGTAGTCCGCTCGGCAGCGGTCGGCTGAGGCACCTGAGAACTGCTCATGGTTTCGGGACATTCGTTGCGCATTTGGTTATCCTCTTTCTTTCCATAGGCTAGACAGTCTTTTTGCCGTGGCGGGTTACGCTTAGCTGGCCCGAATATGTCAGGCGAGGCCTGCTTGCGAACCAAAGGTAAGCGAAGGATTCGGCAACCAACCCCCCGAACGCTTGTGTACCCTTGACAGCTTGAGGGCCTCAGTTTGAGGCTCTCCCTTAATGCGGGTTCCTGATCCAGCGCCGCGTGGCTTGAGCAGAAATCCGAAGTCGCGAGCACCAGCCGCATTGTCGATAGCCGCAAGGACGCTCGCTACTCGCTAAATAGGCGAACGGTCCCACCGCCGAGCTCTAGCGCGTCAGTCGGGTATCTGATCTCGCCGCGCTCGCTGACGGCGACGGCGATCGTCGGAGTGACCTCGACCACGCGCCCTGACGCGCTTCGCCGACGCGCTGCACGGATTCGGACGATGTCTCCGACCCGAAAACAGGTCATCGCGCGCCCATCGGCTGCGGGAGACCGTCAGGTTCGCGATCCAGCCAATACGTCACAATTTTGCCGTTTGGAAGGTGGCGACCAAAGCCGCGCCACCCATCGGAGCACTTAAAAGCAAGGACGCTCTCAAGGCGCCCAGTTTTCAACCGCAAAAAATCCGCGATCGGGGTCGTCACACGACGCGGACGCGGATACATTCGAACGTGACCCTCCTCGACCGCCAAAAGACCCCGGTGGCCGGCACAGAGGCTCGCGTCCCGCCGAAAGGCCTGCGTTATGGCCGTAACGCGCTTCTCCGAGGCCGCTAAGCCAACCGTGATGATTCGCCCCGTCAACACTACGACTAGCGCGATCACCGTAACGACGAGTAGCGGAGCTGTGTTACGGTTGAAGAGATAGCGTTTCATAAGGGTTCTCCCTGAAGGGCTAGCCCAAAGGTAGCGTGTGATTCACCGCGTGAATGCTCACGCGCCAGCCCTGCGCTTCATCGCCGCCGGGTTCGGTCGCCATGTCAAACGTCTCGGTCATCGTGCGCGGCCAATACTCCGTGTTGAACTTCGCCATGCCGTAACCATCGACGATAAAGCGATTCTCGATGTTGAGGTACGGAAGGCGATCGGGGGTTACCATGAGATCGAACGTCGCCTGGTATTCGTGCTGCGAAATCTGGCGCCAAAGCGCCATCGTCAACGCCTGAACTTCGGTCGGCGAGAGGTTGGGAATATACTCGTCGTAATCTTCCTGGCCGCTCTCAGAGATCGGAGCATTCGAGCCGCTTGAAGATCCGCCCGTAGCGCTCCATTTGCTCTGCGAAACCGTCCCGTCGTCGTTATAGGTCGTCGACGTCCCGCCGTTGGTTCCCCAATCAGGGGTCGCCGTCGAATACTTGATGATCTGCGCAACATTCAAGCCACCAACTACGCTCATCACGCG
The DNA here is from genome assembly GCA_036490465.1 of Candidatus Tumulicola sp. Classification (GTDB taxonomy): domain Bacteria; phylum Vulcanimicrobiota; class Vulcanimicrobiia; order Vulcanimicrobiales; family Vulcanimicrobiaceae; genus Tumulicola. The sequence goes on from DASXDV010000125.1 coordinate 4,149, forward strand.
AGTTGCGGCGCTCAGGCGCTCCTTCGAACTGTAGGTGTGAATCTGCACCTTGATATTGCGCGAGAACTGCGGCGCATGGCTCGGCTTAAAGTTGAGGATGTCTCTACCGTAAACGATCGTTAGCGGATCGAAGTTCTTATGGCCGCTATTTCCCACGGGCTGCGACTGCATGACGCTCGTCACGTTCCAGGGATGGACGTAATAAAGCGTTCCGTCATCCTCCCAAATGTCGGTATCGTCGAAAATCGAGGACTTCAGGCCAACGTCCCACTTGATGAGCTGCTTCAGGCCGATCATAAACTCGCTTGCATAGACGCGAGCGAGCGTAAACGGCTGCGTCAGCGCAGGATCGACGACAACCGGGATTTTGTACGGCGCGCAAATGTTCTGCAAGAACTGAACGGTCGTGTAGTTTTGCACTTGGCTTGTAATGCGATCGGTCGTCAACGGCGAAGCGATCGAACGAAGATGAAACGTCGTCGAATCCATATCCTCGGGGTTGTAAATGTCGAGGACGCCGTAGAATCGGCGCGAAAGACCGTCGAGCGACGGAGTTGGTCCTGGATTGCTCGGGAAGCCGGCCCAAATCTCGGCGTACACCGGCTGGTCGGCATTGCCCGATTCGATGCCACGGAAAAGCTGGTCGGTCCAATCGGGATTGCCGTTGTACGAAAGCGTAAAGTCCGCGATATTCGTCGCTCCGTGCGCGTTCTTCGTAATCGAGAAACGGCGCAGCGGGTAGATCCGCTTGTCGAGTTTGATGCAGGCGCGCGGACGACCGAAACTGCCACCCTGCGCGAACGTAACGGGCGATAGACTCGAGAACGGCGCTAGCGGTCCGCCCGGAAGCGTCGTCACGATTCGGTCTCCGTCTCGGTTTTATCGTCCAGCTTTATGCGGATCGCTCCGCGGTCGATCTCGTCTTTGAGCGCGAAGAAAACGCGCGGCTCGATTGCGCACGTGGCCTGATTTTCCATGATGTTCCTTTCCAGGAGTTTGAGTCGGGGAGGCCGCTGAACCGCGACGGCCTCACCCGTTAGCACGCCGCTACAAGCACGGCGCGGCGCACATCTTTTAAACTGATGCTTCGCGTTAGCTGAAGGCGGCGGTATCGGCCAGCGGCAACGTAGCGCCCAAGTGTCGTACCGGCCTGACGCTTTGCACTCGATCGTCGGTGAATGCTTCCTCTTGCGTCGCCTGGCGCAGGATGTAGCCTTCTGCCTTCAGTTGAGCCGCAACCTCGTCAGAGCACGCCGATCCGTTGCCCCAAGAAACGGTCCCGACGCGGAATCGCGTGCCAATCTTGTGGCCTTCGACGAGCAGAGCTTTTGGTGGCTTCATTTGCTGAGTTTCTCCTTTTGGAATAGAAAGAGCCCAACGCGTTTGCGCTTGGACTCGAGAGTTTAGAAGATTTAGATGCTGAGCGCTTGGGCCAGCTTCATGGAAAGCTGATCGCGCCGCGCCTCGAGGTCACGCATTTCGCCGGCCTCGCGAAGATAATCGGTGTTCGCCTTTTCGTAGTTGGTAAAAGCCGCTGCTCGCTTACGGTCATTCTCATCGATGCGTGGGGAATGCGCGCGCGCCGTTGCTTCGGAGAACGCTCGAAGCTCGCTGGCCTTCTTCGATAAGGCCGCGACTCGGGGCTCACACTTCGCAATGTCCGCCTCGACTTCTTCGAGCTCGACTTGGACGGCGAGAAGCGATGCTCCGTCGCGGAGATCGAGAAGCCGGCGCAACGCATTTCGCGCTGTCTCCGCTTCATTCGATACGTTCCCGGCGAGGTGCGCTTTAGCGTCGGCGATCTGGCCGTGCCGAATCGCGCTCCTAGCCGCTGCGATCTCGGAGTTCCAGCGTTCGATGCTTTGGTTGATTTCGTCGAGGGTCGTCATCGATTCGTCCCTCGCATACTGCCTCGATTGCTCGGCTGGATCGTCTGAAAGTAGGCGGAGCGCTTTGTCGGCTGCAGCCGCGTTACTTGGGCTTCGAGGACTCGCTGCGCACAATAGCCGCACGCGGCTTTGCCGTGCAGTTTACAAGCTGTCATGGTTGCTTTCTCCTAGTCGTGATGTAATAGGTTTGGTGGTTTTTCGCGAACGCGACCGGGCCGCTCGGGCACCTTACGGTCGATGAGTGCTCGCGAAGGCGAACGACCACTCGGGCACGGCAAGTCTCGCGCGTAGCCGCGAAAGAACCAGCGACGTCGCGTCGACCTGGTCATCGTGCTTTCCGGC
>DASXDV010000140.1:0-6510 GCA_036490465.1 Candidatus Tumulicola sp.
GCGATCGGAAAGGCGTGAGCGCCGTTGAGGATTCGAATCCGAATCCAGCGCGCTCGCGTCGGAGGGAAATCGATCGCTCGTCGTCCCGCATCGGCATTGGCGGCAACGCGATAGACGAGCGCGCCGGACGCAACGATCGCCCAAGTGCGCCGATCGTCGCTGGTAGCAACTTCGACGCGCTCGAAGAATGTCGGCTGCGGCGTATCGATCGTCAGGTTCGAGTGGAGCGTTCCCGCCGGACCGAGATCGGCAACGGCTTGCGTGTAGCGGCCCGGAACGAAGCCGACGTCGGAGAGCGAAACTGGAGCGCCGCCGGTCTGGACGGGATCGGCGTCGAGTGCATAGGGCATTTCGCGATTCGAGGCGCCCGCGATCCGAAGATCGGCGTAAGCGCCGTCCGGGCCGCCGTCGATGGCCTGGGGAATGACGAGCCGCGCGTACGCGGCCTTCGCCGGCGGCGACACGACGATCGTCTTGGCCGCGTGCCAACTGCCGCCGGCCGCGACCGCCAGCGCAAGCACGAGCGTCACTTACGGTGCTTCTTCAGGCAAGGGCGAGCGAAGACGGCGCTGATAGAGGTAGGCGAGAACGAGCAGGACGATGCCGAGGCCCAACGCCGACACGACCCGGAAAACGAAGTCGAGATCGGTGAGGTCGACCGCGAACGCCTTCATCACCGTTAATCCAAGCAGCGCGAGCCCCTCCCACCGCGATACCGTGTTCTTGAAGCGGATTCCGGCGACCACGAGCGCTCCGCCGTAGAGCGCCCAGAAGATCGAGAGCGCGACGTTGCCGGCGGCCGCGACGCTGTGCGGTTGAACGAGTTCACCCAGCCGCCGCGCCTCGGGAGAGATCGCGACGATCGCAAGGACGTCGACGAGAACCCGGAGGACCGACGAACCTTGCGCGTTGGCGATTCTTTGGGCCGCCAGCGTCCGCCGCCAAACCAGCAAACCGGCGGCCGTCGCCGCGAGGGAAACGAATCGCTCGTTGAATAGCCAGCGCGCGGATTCCTGATTATAGAGCAGCGTATGGAGGAGGACGGTCGCGAAAAGGGCGCCCGACAGAATCAACAGCGCCGGGTCGCGCCAGCGCGAACCGAGGACGCCGACCAAGATCGCTTCGCCGATCCACGCGAGGTGCATCGTCGTGACGAGCACGTCCTGGGGAACCCAGGCGGAAAACGCGTAGCAGATCGGGGGAATCGCGAAACTCAACGCAATCGTCGCCAGCCAAAACTGCATTCGTTGACGGGCGTACGATCCCACGGCGACGTGCGCGGCAGCGACCGCCAAGAACACGATCGCGAGCAACGTTCGATCGTCGAATGCCAGCGACGACACGCCCAGAAAGAACCAAGCCGCGTTGATCGCGGCCATCGCGATGCGCCATCCATCCGGCGGCGTGCGCGCGCGCCATGCGGCGATCGCGGACGAAGAAAAGAGTCCGTAAAGAACCAGAGCGATTGCGAGCCGCTCGCCGGTCGGCGCGGTACCGTTATTGAAGTCCAAGCCAAAGGCCAGCCAGTAGAGCACGGTTCCGATGAGGGATACCAGCGGGATCCCACGCCAACCGCGCAACTCGCCGAGTACGATTGCACCGGCGGCAAGGACGGCGAGGTAGGTAAAGAGCACGCCGAGATCGGGCGTCTGACTTCCTAAGAGCAGCGGCGTCAGCAGACCCCCGAGCGTGCCGAGGTACGCCAGCGATTCGCGGTCGTCACGGTAGGCCAGGACGCACGATGTCCCCGTGACCACGATCATCCCCAGCGCGACGACCGTGGCCGGTAGCAGTGCGAAGGTCACGCCGGCCGAATAGAGCGACAGATATTCGAGGACGGCGCCGAGGCCGATCAAGGCATCGGCGAAATAGGGATGCACGCGCTTGCGCAGCCCGCTGCCGAGCGCGATCAAAGCCACGCCGGCGATCACCCCCAAGGCGACGCGCATCGGCGGCCCAATCCACCCCCGGTCGAACGCAATCTTTAAGAACGACGCGACCCCGATCGCGATCAGAAACGAGCCCACGTACAACAGACCGCGCGTTCCGACCAGCGATTCCACGTCGTGCGGCGCGTGCCGCTTGGCCGCCGGCGCGGTCGACGCGTCCGGAAGGCGCTTCCTCACGCCCGAAGCGGCCGGCACCGGGGGCGTTGCCGGCCCGGCCGCGGCGCTCGCACCGGCCTCGCGGCCCAGTTCCGCGACGGCGGCTTCGAGTGCGGCGACCCGCGCGTTTAAATCGTCGAGGTCTGCGTCGCGCACGCGTGGATCGCATCGCGGAAGCGTTCCAATAAGTAGTCGATGGCGGCGTCGTCGATGACCAGCGGCGGGGCGATTCGCAAGACCATTTCGCGCGTATCCTTGGCGGCAACGCCTCGTTTCAGGAGCTCGTCGGATAGCAAGCGCGCCGGCATCGAAAGCTCGACGCCGATCAGCAGGCCGCGCCCGCGAACGTCGACGATCGCCGGCGAGGACATCGCCCGCAGCCCCTGCATGATCTTTGCTCCGGCGTAGCGCGCTCGCGATGCGAGCCGTTCGTCGACGATCACGTCGAGCGCGGCTTGCGCGACCGCCGAGCCGAGCGGATTGCCGCCAAACGTGCTGCCGTGTTCGCCGGGTCGAAATAGATTCATCAGCGGCGCGTCCGCCAGCGCCGCGGAGACCGGATAAAAACCGCCGCCGAGGGCTTTACCGACGAGAAGAACGTCGGGTTTTATGCCGTCGTAGTCGCACGCGAACAGGTCGCCGGTGCGGCCGAATCCGGTCTGGATTTCGTCGGCGACGAAGAGCACGCGGTGTTCGCGGCACAACGCCCAAGCGCGTTTGAGATAGCCGTCGGGCGGAACGATGACGCCGCCCTCGCCCTGGATCGGCTCGATCAGGATCGCGCACGTTTCGGGTTTGATCGCTCGCTCGAGCGCCTCGGCGTCGCCGTACGGGACCGAAACGAAACCGGGAACGAAGGGGCCGAACTCGCGACGGTACTCGGGCGTCGTACTGGCGCTGATCGCGGCGATCGTCCGGCCGTGAAAGTTGTCGGAAAAGACGACGATCTCGGCCGCGTTGCGGCGGATGCCCTTCACGGCGTAGCCCCAACGCCGAACGAGTTTGATAGCGGTCTCGACGGCCTCGACGCCCGTATTGGTGGGCAGCGCCATCTCGAACCCGCACACCCGCGTCAGCTTTTCGAGAAAGCCGGGCAAAACGTCGTTGCGCATCGCGCGCGACGTCAACGTCACTTTGGCCGACTGCTCGACGAGCGCGGCGCGAATACGCGGATGGACGTGTCCCTGATTGACGGCCGAATACGCGCTGATGCAGTCCAAATAGCGGTTCCCATCGACGTCCCAAAGCCAGACGCCCTCGGCTCGGTCGACGACGAGGTCGAGCGGATGGTAGTTGTGCGCGCCGTGGCGCTCCTCGAGGGCGATGAACTCGTGCGTCCGTTCCGAAACCGCGTGCTGCATGCTTTTAGCCTCGGCGCCGCGTGTGTTTACCGGTTAGAGGCCGGGACCGCGGGGGCGCGACTCGCCCGCGTTCGAGGAACACTTGCAACCCTGAGTTAAGGACGTTTCCCTTGGGAACCTCTTGGAGCCGGCTCGACCGGTTGATCGCGCGAGACCACTCCGGCGTCGGCGACAAGGGCCGCACCGCCGTCTACTTGCACGCGCAACGGCGTCCGCGGTCCGTCGTGCTCCTGCACGGCCTGAGTTCGAGTCCGCCGCAGTTCGAACGCTTCGCTCGCGAGCTTTTTGCGCGCGGGCATAACGTATTGGTGCCGCGTCTTCCGGGACACGGGCACGCCGACCGCCTTTCGCCCGCGCTCGCCGACTTGCGTCCCGACGATTTATACGCCGCGGTGGACGAGTACGTCGCGGTCGCGCGCGAGCTCGGCGAAAGCGTGACGCTGGCCGGATTTTCGCTCGGAGGCCTGCTGGCGGCATGGGCCGCGCAGCACTACCAAATCGACCGAAGCGTCGCGATCGCCCCGTTTTTCGGAGTGGCCTGGATTCCCGCGCCGATCATGCCGGTGGTCGGCGAGATCTTGCTGCGCGTTCCCAACCGGTTCGCATGGTGGAATCCGATTCTGCGCGAGCGCCAGATGCCCGACCACGGCTATCCGCGCTACGCGACGCACGCGATCGCGCACGCCCACCGGATGGCTCGCGCGCTGCTGCGCGAATCGACCGCGCGCGGCCCGTCGGCCAAACGCGTGGTGATCGTCACCAACGCCCGCGAGGCGGCGGTCGACAATCGCGCGATTCGCCGGCTGTACGAGCGCTGGCGCGCGCGCGCGCCGGAGGTCGAACTCATCGCGTTGCGCGGTCTTCCGCTTTCGCACGACATCGTCGAGCCGCTGCGCGACGACGGGCTCGCCGCCCGCGCGTTTCCCACCCTGCTTGCGGCGATCGATCCTTAAGTCTTAGGTCTTTTTTAGGCGGTTGCGCGTCGCTGCGGGCAGCCGGCGAGGTGATCGTTCACCATCCCGACTGCCTGCATGAACGCATAACAGATCGTCGGTCCGACGAACCGAAAACCACGTCGGCGCAGTTCGGCGCTGAGCGCTTCCGATTGGGCGGTCGATGCGGGGAGATCTTCGCGCCGGCGCCGAGTGACGGCGAGCGGTCTTCCACCGGTGAACCCCCAGACGAATGCGTCGAACGAACCGAACTCACGCGCGACGGCTAAGAACGCTTTCGCGTTGCTCACGGCCGACTCGACTTTCGCGCGGTTGCGCACGATTCCGGGATCGCGCAAAATCTTCTCGATCGTCGGTTGGCGCATTCGGGCGACCCGCTCGGGATCGAAGCCCAGAAAGAGACGACGGTAGTTTTCGCGCTTCCGCAAGATCGTCTCCCAGCTCAGCCCGGCTTGCGCGCCTTCGAGGATCAGGAATTCGAAGAGGCGCCGGTCGTCGTGCACGGGTACGCCCCACTCCGAGTCGTGATAGGCGATCGACTCCGGAGTCGTCGCCCACGAACAGCGTCGGCCGGCCGGTTCTTTCTTCATTCCGCCACGGAATAGTCGACGGGCGCGCGCCGCTCCTGCCGTCGAGCAGGTTTCGAAACCGCACCGATGCTGCCGTCGGACCGCCCCTTGTCGGGTTCGGCGGCAGCAAACGGTGCTACCGGAATAAACGAAACCGTCCCGGCGTTCGTTATGTTTTTCGGAGAAGGGCGAATTGCCGCTGCGCCCTAACGCAGCGGTGTGATCGCCTTGCCCCAAAGTCGTCCCGCGAGGACGTACGACGAAGCGCTCGAACGAGCGCGAGTCTTTGCGGAGCTCGACGACGCGAGCATCCTGCCCGCCGCGCGTACGGCGCTCCTCACGCACGGAAGAGCCACCCCGCTAGCCGTCGTCTTGCTGCACGGCTTCACCAACAACCCCGCGCAGTATGCGAAGTTCGCTCCCCTCCTGCACGAGCGGGGCGTCAACGTCTTCGTTCCGCGCATGCCCGAACACGGCGATCGCGACCGTCTGACGACGCGAATCGCCTCGCTCACCGCGCAGGAACTGGTCGAAAGCGCCGGCGAGGCGCTCGACCTCGCTTGCGGATTGGGCGACCGCGTCGGCGTGCTGGGAATCTCGATGGGTGCGACGCTGGCGGCGTACTTCGCCCAGTACCGTCCGCTCGCCGTCGCGGTACCGGTCGCGCCGGATTTCGCGCTCCTGCAACTGCCGTATGCGGTCAGCCGCGCCTTCGCGCAGATCTTTCTGTGGTTACCGAATTTCTTTACGTGGTGGGACCCGCGCGAGCGCGAACGCCAGCGGCCGCTTACCGCTTACCCTCGCCTGTCGACCCGCGCTCTGATGGAGACCCTACGCGTCGGCGACGACGTGTATGCCGCTTCGCAGCATCGGCGCCAACTCGCCGAGCGCATCGTCACCGTCGTAAACCGGTGCGATCCGGCGGTGAACAACGATGCCGCACAACACGTATCCTCGGCGTGGAGCGGCTGGCGTCCTGCGGAGGTGGAATACGTCGAACTGCGTCATCTGCCTGAGAATCACGACATCATCGACCCCGAGAATCCGTCCGCGCGCACCGGGCTGGTGTATCCGCGCCTGCTGGCGGCCCTGGGAGTGGCGACGGCGATCGGATCAGCCGGCTGCGCGAGCGCGCCGAGCGCGTTGCCGCCGGGGCGCGCCGCCGCAACCGTTGCGACGCGAGCCGCCGCGGCTGGAAAGATCGATCACGTCATTATCGTGGTCCAAGAGAACCGCAGCTTCGATAACCTCTTTCAAGGCTATCCGGGAGCCGACACCGTTTCGAGGGGCCGAGACTCCTCGGGAAAATCGATTCGGCTGCATCCCGTCAGTCTGACGCGGAAGTACGACATCGATCACAGCGCGGCCGCAATGTTCGCAGCCTGCGATACGACGGGTCGCATTCCCGGGACGAAGTGCCGGATGGACGGGTTCGACCGCGAACAGTCGCCGGGCGGTCCGCACCGACCTCAGTACGCGTACGTCCCCCGCGCCGAATCGAAGCCGTATTTCGACATGGCGC